>JAITEZ010000048.1 GCA_031281735.1 Deltaproteobacteria bacterium
CGGGGGTCCGGGGAGACCTCGGCCCCTGCCGGCCCCTGCCGGCCGCGGCCAGAACGGACGTCCGCTGGCCGCTGTCAGCGGATTTCCCGGACGGGACCGGCCGGGCGCTCCTGTCCAGGCGCGGCGCCGGCGGCGTCCGTCCCGGCATCTGCGGAGGATCTGATCTTCCTGGGCCTCCCGCGCTTCCGGGGCGCTGGCGGAACGCCCCCCTGGCCGGCGGGAGCGGCCCCGCCCGGCCCCGGCGCTCCCTCCGGCATGCGGGCGCCTTGCCGGACGGGGAGGCCGGCGCCGGGAGGCGGGGTGGCTTCCGGGGAGCCGGGCCCGCTCAGGTCCCTGCGGGACGTCCCGTCCGCCTCCCCGGGGCCGCCGGGGGCGGCGCCTCCGCCGAGCCCCACCGCGTCCGTGCCGGGGAAGGGCGGGGGCCCGCCAAGCGCCCCGTCCCCCCCCTCCTCTTCCGGGGAGGCGGTGCCGTCGGCCGCCTCCAGCTCCGCGAGGGTCGAGAGATCGTCCTCAGAAAGACTGGCCAGCCAGTCGCCCGGCTTCCAGTCCCAGGCGATGAAGCGGCGGGAGGGGGGGCGGTCGAGGCAGATGGCCGCGGCACCCTCCTCGATGACCGAGCCCCCCAGCAGGAGACCGGCCCGGGAGGCGGCCTTGAGGACATGCGCGGTCTGGGCGCCCTGGGCGGGCCCGGCGGCGACTATCCTCCCCCGGGGCGCGAGGAGCCGCGCGAGGGCGGAGACGTGCCGGGCGAGGAGGGCCGGTGGCAGGCAGGCGGCCACCAGCCCGTAGCCCTCCGCCGGGAGCGTCCTGCCGGGGCGCAGGGTCTTGGCCAGGGGCCCGGGGAGGATCCTGATCCTCCCCGTCTCGCCGTTCAGGGCGGCGAGGACGGGGACGGAGCGGGCGGCCTCCTCCCCGGTGCAGAGAAAGGTCACGGGGCCCGTGCCCAGCTTGAGGGAGGCCAGGGGGAGCACGGCCGGCCCCTCCGCCAGGACGAGGGTCTCGCCTCCCCTGGTGTCGGGTGCGCCGGGCGGGGGGCTCAGGCGTTCGGCCATGAGCGACACGGCCAGCGAGAGCTCGAGCCGTCTCCTGGGGGAGAGGGCGAGGGAGCCGGGCAGTGCCAGGGCGGGGCCGGCCGGGAGGGAGCGCCCGGGCGCGTTCCGGGCGCCTCCGCCGTCTGCGGCGGGCCCTGCCGCGGGGGCACCCGTCCCCCCGTCCGGCGGGGCGGCAGGCCCCGCCGAAAGCTGTTCCCCGCCGCCCCCGCGGGAGTCCGGGACGGCCTGCCGGGCGTCCGGGGGGCCGGCGGCCCCGCCTCCCCCGGCTCGGTCCGGTGGCGCGGGGGAGCACCCCTCCGGCTCGCTCGCGGGAGGGGGCGGCTCGCCGGCCGGGGTAGGGGCCGCGGGGAGGATTCTCAGTGGGCCCAGGAGAAAGGGCCTGTCCCCCACCAGGAAGCGGCGTGGGACGCCGCCGGGGAGCCAGGAGAGCCTCAGGCGGGGGAAGGGGAAGCCAGGCTTCCTGAGGGTCTTGAGCTCGTCCGCGGCGAGGCGCAGCGCCTCCTCCCAGGGACCGCTGGCCAGGCCGGGGGCCTCGGGGCGCATGAGCATGCCCACGCCATTCCCGGTGGGGAAGGGATCCAGGTCGGGGCGGGCCGCCATGAGCCGCGCCGAGAACCAGCCGCGCGCCTCCTCGGGGAGCCAGGCCTCCAGGAGGAAGAGCCTCTCCGTCCCGGCGGGGGGGGGCGGCAGGAAGGCCAGGCGGCCGCCCTCGGGGAAGTCGGTGTTAGGGGGAGGCAAGAAGGACCTCGCGGCCCGGCCTGGGAAGGCCGGGGACAGGCGGGCAGGGCGGACCGGGGGGAGCCGGTCATGGGGGCGGCGGGAAGGTCGTGGCGGGAAATTTCTACCATAAGAGCCTTGCTCGATTCCTTGTATCACAAGATCTAGGTCGGGGCAAGAATCCGCAGGGGGCCTGGGGGCAGGGCGGCATGGGGCCCCGGGGTCTCGCGACCGGTCCCGGGCCGGAAGGAGGGGCTGCCGGGCCGTAAGGGATCCTCCCTGTCCCCCGGGAAGGGGAGGTCAGGGGCCGGGGGTTTCCGGCGGCGGTTCCCCGGACAGGGGAAGGGGCGGCCTCCCCTCCGAGACGAGCCGCGGGGCGGGCAGGGGGGGATGCTTCCCGCCCCGCAGGCGGGCGTCCATGCCAGGGGCGGTTGTCCCGTGGAGGCTGGCGTCCGGGAAAGGGCCGGCGGCCGCGGCGCGGGGTGGGGGGGAGGGGGCGGAAAAACGGCCGGGCCGCCGGACGGCCGGCGTGGCCAAGGGCGCGGGGGACGGCCGGGACGGCCAAGGGCGCGCTTGGCGGCCGGGGCCGGGAGGGCTTCCCGGAAGGGAGGACGGCCCGGGCACTTGCGCTGGCCCGCGCCGGGATTCTGCCCGGCCGTCCCCGGGGGGCCGCTTCCGCGGGCGGGCCTCCCAGGAGTCGCCCGCGCGTTCCGGTACTGGGCGCGGCCCCGCGGGAAGGATGCCGGGACGGCACGGGAAGAGCCGCCGGGACGGGGATTATGCTTTGCATTCGCCAATAGGAAACAGTACACTTTCACCGGGACGCGACGCGGGGTAATGCCCCGATCCCTGGTGTCGTCCCTGCGGCCCGAGCTTCCCGCATCGTTCTTGCGGATTCGCACTGGCTCGCCGCGCCCCTCCCGGGACGCGGCCCGTGAATGCGGGTGCGTGCCACGCGCCGCCGGTTGCCGCTGACCTCCTCCGTGTGAGACAGTTGCCCCCCGCCCGCCCCTGGGGGGCGCAAAGACATTTCGCGGGTTCACTGCGCCCTCGCCGGACGCCGGGAACCTCTTCTGCGTTGCGGGCGGGAACGCTCTGCTCGTGCGGGTGCTCCAGCGGCGGCCTTTCCGCGGTGGGCCGCGTCCCGCGCGTTGCCGCTGCCGGACAGCGGGCGGTGCCCGGAAGCGGGCGCGTTTCCGCCACCGGCGGGGGCCGGTGCCGAGCGCCTCCCTGGCCCTGCGGGTCCGGAACCCTCTGCCGGCGCCCGTGCCCCTTCACGGGCGGTGCCGGGCCGCTCGATGCCCCGCTCCCGACCCCCTGCCGGCACGGCTCTTCCGGGACACCTCGCAGTCCCCGGGGAGCGGGGCCCCGCACGGCGCTCGTCCCTTGCGCCGCCGTGCGCGCGAGCGCCCGTTCACACGTCCCCGGGACCGCCGCCCCGTCGGCGGGAGCCGCCGCCGTCGCCCACGCCAACCTCGGGGCCCGTCCGGGCCCCGGCAGAACGCAACCGCATCCCGCATCCCGCAACGCCAAGCGCGAAAGGAACCCGCATATGCCCGGAACGAAAAAGCACCTGACCACCGTCTTCGGAGCCCCCGTCATCGATGACAACATCTCCCAGACCGCCGGGAGGGGCGGGCCCATACTGCTCCAGGACGTCGCGCTCCTGGAGAAGCTCGCCCATTTCGGCAGGGAGAGGATACCCGAGAGGGTGGTCCACGCCAAGGGCGCCGGGGCCTTCGGGAGCTTCACGCTCGAGGAGGACATGTCGAAATACACCTGCGCCGACCTCTTCAACAAGGCCGGGAAGCAGACCGAGCTCTTCCTCCGCTTCTCCACCGTGGGCGGCGAGAGGGGCTTCGCCGACGCCGACCGCGACCCGCGCGGCTTCGCCATGAAGTTCTACACCGCCGAGGGCAACTACGACCTCGTGGGCAACAACACCCCGGTCTTCTTCATCCGCGACCCCATGAAGTTCCCTGACTTCATCCACACCCAGAAGCGCAGGCCCGACAACAACCTCCACGACGCCAACATCAAGTGGGACTTCTGGTCCCTCACTCCCGAGTCCCTCCACCAGGTGGCCATCCTCTTCTCGGACCGGGGAGTGCCCGCGAACTTCCGGACCATGCACGGCTTCGGGAGCCACACTTACATGTGGTACAACAAGAAGAGCGAGGTCTTCTGGGTCAAGTACCACGTCCGCACCAACCAGGGGATCAAGAACCTCACCCGCCAGGAGGCCACGAAGATCTCGGGCGAGGATCCGGATCACGCCACGCGCGACCTCTGGGAGGCCATCGAGGCGAAGGAGTACCCCTCCTGGACGGTGGAGGTGCAGATCCTCACCCCGGAGCAGGCCGAGAAGCTCCCCTACGACCCCTTCGACGTCACCAAGGTCTGGCTCCATTCCGACGCGCCGCTCCACAGGGTGGGGACCATCAGGCTAGACCGCAACCCCGGCAACTACTTCGAGGACGTGGAGCAGAGCGCCTTCAACCCGTCGAGCTTCGTGCCAGGCATCGGGCCCTCGCCGGACAAGCTACTCCAGGGGAGGCTCTTCGCCTACCACGACACCCACCTCCACCGCCTGGGCGCGAACTACCACCAGATCCCCGTCAACCAGCCCCGGGGGACCAAGGCCCACACCTACCAGCGGGACAGCTACCTGGTCTCCGGCTCGCCGACGGGCCCCGTCCCCAACTACTGGCCCAACAGCCTCGGCGGCCCGCCGCCCAAGCACCACCCCTACCCCGAGCTCCCGGTCACGGGCACCGCCGCCCGCCACCCCGTGGAGGTCGGGCCCGCCGACTACGAGCAGCCCGCCGCGCTTTACGGCCGCGTCATGACCCAGCCCGAGAAGGATCGCTTCCTCGACAACGTGGCCGACTCCCTCTCCGGGGCCATCGACCGCATCCGCCTGCGCTCGCTGGTGCTGTTCTGGAAGATGGATCCACAGGCGGCCAAGATCCTCGCCAAGGCGGTCAAGAGCGACGCCGGCAAGGTGGAGAAGCTCGCCGCGCTCTCCTACGACGAGCTGGTGAAGGCCACGGCGGAGTAGCGGTTCGCCCTCCGGCCCCCGGAGCGCCGGGGGCCGGCCGGAGAAAAAAGGCCGGGGCGGGAAGGGGGCGGCAGCCCCCTTCCCGCCCTGGCGTGGTTTTTTCGTGCCCCGCGCGAGCGCCCGTCGGCGGCTCCCGAGGCCGCCGGGCGCTGCTGCGCGCCTTCCCCGGCTCGGCGGCTGCCCGGGCCTACTCCACGAACTCCACCCAGCCGCGAGTGTCGGGGAGGGTGCCGTACTGCACGCCCACTAGCTCGTCGTAGAGCTTCTGGGAGATCTCGCCGATGCCGCCGTCGCCTATCTGGAACACCTCGTCCTTGTAGCTCAGGTGCCCCACGGGGGAGATGACGCAGGCGGTGCCGGCCCCGAAGCACTCGGAGAGCCGGCCGTTCTTCTGGGTCTCCAGCAGCTCCTCCACGGACAGGGCCCTCTCCTCCGCCCTGATGCCGAGATCCTTCGCCACCTGCAGGACCGAGGCGCGGGTGATGCCGGGAAGGATGGTGCCCGTGAGAGGCGCCGTGACGATGGTCCCGTCCACCACGAAGAACATGTTCATGCTCCCCACCTCCTCCACGAAGCGGTGGGTTATGGCATCGAGCCACAGGAGCTGGGTGTAGCCCTTGCGGTGGGCTAGCTCGGTCGCGAGCAGGCTCGCCGCGTAGCTGGCGCCCGCCTTGATGGAGCCGAGGCCCCCAGGAGCCGCACGCGTGTAGCTGGGCTCGACGTAAATCTTGATGGGGGCGAAGCCTTCCGGGTAGTAGGGCCCCACGGGGCCGAGTATGATGTAATGGAGGTATTCCCTGGCGGGCCTCACCCCCAGGTGTGGTTCGGTGGCGATGACGGTGGGGCGTATGTAGAGGGAGGCCCCCGGATGCGAGGGCGTCCAGGTGCCGTCGATCTTCAGGAGCTCCTTGAGGGCCTCCAGGAGGAGGGACTCGTCCAGTGGCGGGACCGCCATGCGCTCGGCGGACGTGTTGAAGCGCCGGAAGTTGTCCCGTGGCCGGAACAGGGCCAGCCTGCCGTCCGGGTGGCGGTAACACTTGAGCCCCTCGAAGATGGTCTGGCTGTAATGGAGGACCATGGCCGACGGGTCGAGCAAGAGCGGCGCGTAGGGCTCGATGCGGGGATCCCGCCAGGAGCCGTCGTAATAGTCCATCTTGAACATGTGGTCCGTGTAGATGTCCCCGAAGCCCAGGGACGCCTCGTCCGCCGGATGGGGCTTGAGGTGGGTGGGGAGTTGCCTGCGGATCTTGATTTCCATAAGGCCACCATGAAGGGTGAGGCTGCGCGGGCGGGAAGCCCGTAGGCCTGGGAAATATCCGGAGGGACCCGGGGGCGGTGCCTCCGGGCGGCCATCGGGGGAGGGGGGCGGGCAAGGGCGGTGCCCCGGCCGTTGACACGGGAATGCCCAGTTTACGGCTTCAAGGGGGCGGTTTCAAGGCGAAGGATGCGCGTCCCAGGACGCGGTACGCCCCGGGCGGAGGGATCCCCTCGCGCTCGGCCGCCGGGGAGGCCCCGGCCTTGCTCCGCCGCCGGGCCCGGCCCGGATCAGCCCTTGCCCGGGTACTTCCCCTTGAGCTTCCGCGCCACCGGCCCGGGCACCAGATCGGAGATGTCGGCGCCCAGGGAGGCCGCCTCCTTGACCGTGGAGGAGCTGATGAAGAACCACTGGTAGTCCGCCATGAGGAAGACCGAGTGGATGTCCCTCTCCAGGTGCCGGTTCATCATGGCCATCTGGAACTCCGCCTCGAAATCGGAGGTGGCCCTGAGCCCCCGCAGGATGGCCACCGCCCCTTTCGAGCGGGCGTAGTCCACGGTGAGGCCCTCGAAGCGGTCTATCTCGATGCGCCTCTCCGGGAAGCCGGCGAGGCTCTCGCGCAACAGCTCCACCCGCTCCTCGATGGTGAAGAGGGAGCTCTTCAGCGGGTTCCTCGCCACGGCCACGATGAGCCGGTCGAACACCGCCAGGCCCCTCTCCACCAGGCTCACGTGCCCGAGAGTCGGGGGGTCGAAGGAACCGGGGTAGACCGCCGTGGTGCCCATGCCGGGGCTCAGCCGCGTTCCCCGTCCCCGTCGTCGGGCGGGCCGCCCTCCCCGGAGCCGCCGTGGCTGTGACCGTGGCCCGCGATGTCGTCGTGGGCGTGGTAGCCGCCCTCGTGAGGGCCCGAATGGTCGTGGGCGTGGCCGTGGGCGTGCTCGTGGGCGTGCGAATGCCCCTCGCCGGAGTGGGCCCCCGGATCCCCCTCGTGCTCGTGGCCGTGGCCGTCGGCGTGGGGATGGTCGTGGACGTGCACGTGCCGGTGGGAATGCTCGGCACCAGCCTCCTCGTGGTCGTGATCATGCCCGTGGTCGTGGTCATGATCATGCCCGTGGTCGTGTTCATGCACGTGGTCGTGATCATGCCCGTGATCGTGCCCGTGGTCGTGATCGTGCCCGTGGTCGTGATCGTGCCCGTGGTCGTGATCATGCCCGTGGT
>JAITEZ010000068.1 GCA_031281735.1 Deltaproteobacteria bacterium
GCCATCAGGGATCTCACGCCCGAAGCCCTGGCCTGCGCAATCCATCCATCAAGGCAGGCTTTCCCTTCCTCTAGAGTCTTCCTTTCCCACACCTGCTTCAGGGACTCTTTCAGGATGTAAGCCGTTGTCAGCGGAGTGTTCATTGCGAGGAGCCTGTCCAGACGGGCCTTCTCACCCCTGTCGTCAGAGAGGCTGGACTCGTTCTTGAGGAGAAGTTTCCTGTTCCCCCGAAGGGCGTCCTTCACTTCCCGAGGGCCTTGAGCGAAGACCGCCCGCCTCATCCCGTCAAAAGGAGGTCGTTCATGAGCCTGGCAACGTGGAAGTGGTCGAAAATGACCGTGGCGTTCGGGAGGTTCTCCCTGATGGACATCATGAAGGCTGGGCTCATGTCGATGGCTACCGCCTCGATCCTCTTCCTCCTCCTGCCGATCATCTCCCGGAGGGGATTCGCCGCTGTGCCGGCTTTCCCTACCCCTACGGACACTGGATCGCCGCTTTCAATATCAACTACGACGGTGATGCATTTACCTCTCCTGCCAATGTATGCTTTGTCTATGCCTAACATGCATTACTTTTTTCGTGCTTATCTGGAGTGTATCATCTCTAGGTGCTCATGAAAGATATCATCGATCGTGGGCCATCCCACGTCCGTGATGGAAGCCGTATGCTCGATGCCCTACCAACGAGGAAGCATCATTGCGGCCTTCGCGAACTGTCTCGTGTATCTCTTCCTCGGCTCCGATTGCGCGTGTCGATCTGCCTGAGTGTGTCACTTTTCCTGCAATACACACGGGGGACTCCACATTGAGCACGATGGCCTTCCTGGTGATGACGGGCCCGCCGAGCAGCTGTCTTTCCACCGAGACTCGACTTTAGGTGACCCGCAACATTGGCAACGGATGAGCTTGTCCTGAGGCGTGATCCTGTAGTGCACTTGATTCCCCACATACCGAACCATCCCGATTAGCGTGCAGCCTGCTGTGCCCTGAATATGGCAGAGTTCGCTCGGTGTCATTCCTAGATATAAGTTATAGTTATCTATAGATTATATATATTTACTATACACAAAAATATGTCAACTCGGCATCGCTGGGTAGCCCACCTCAGCGTCCCTGACGATCGCTTTTCCGCGAAGAGCCGTATCTCTTCTCCCGGCAATATTTCATCTCCCACATATGCACGGAAGGGCAGCGGCATCGCGGAGGTCGTGTCCGGGAATCCCCATCGGCAACGATGACAAGGGATCCGCTCCTGCTGACCGAATGGTGATCGTCAGCTGGTCAGCAAAACTGCCAGGGATACAGGCTCTGTAAAGAGTGTCTCTTATGCTCAGTCCACAGATTCGATGCCGGATGCGCATGCCGCCCGAGAACCGCGGCTTTCCCCTTCAATGCGTCCGTGTAATCCCAGGCTGTTTCAGATCCCGCCTCTCCCCGGGCGAGCGTTCCAGGGGTTATCACTCATGCCGGCGATGCCTTTGGGGCCAGGCCTGCGGCATCCCCATGATGAGGCGCATAGGGCCCTCCAGGTAAACATCATCCCCTAGCGGGCCATTCGCACCCGCTGCCGGTATTCACCGGGCTGTTCAGGCCTAATGAGAGCCCGGACGCGGCGGGCAGGGACATCTGGGGAAGGCGTGCCGGACCCGGCGGCATCCTCGAGAGGTTCGGAGGGCGCGGCCTGGCGGCCTCCGTATTGCCTTTGCCGGCCACAATACTGCGTTTTCGCCTTTCATCTCGCCCGCGGTGATCCCAGGCTTCGTCAAGAGTCAAGCCGTGCCGCTTCCGGCCGCAGGCTTGTCCCGTCCGGCGGTCGGCCAAGGCCGTCGCCCTGCCATCTTCGGAGGCGCGTCCGGACAGCTCATCCCGAAGGACGTACGGGAACCCTGGAAGGTGGCGGGCCGCCGGAGCCCCGCTGACCCTCCCGCCTGTCCCGAACCTCTCCGGGCATGGGGGTGCCCTCCTAGCCAGGCTCATCTCTCCCGGCCGGGGGTTCCGCCGCGAGCCGGACAAGAACGAACAGCCACCCTCCCGGGCCGGGAGCCTGCCGGAAGAGTCCCTCCCGTTCCCTCCAGGAAACGTCCTCCCTGGCAGGGAGCGCATTCCGGCGCGCGCCCGGGCGAGGAATGGACACAGAGTACGTCCGTGGCGCCAGCGGCCGTAATCCTTCCCGTCCGGCGGGGGGAGCCTGGCGGTACCGGCAGGCCGTCAAAAGGAAGACGGAACGCCCCTGGGAAAGCCCCCGGCGGGGCCGGCTACCGGCTGCGTCCTGGGGGCGCGGCCGGGGACTCGCGGGCGGCCGGGGCCGCGGCGGCCCCCCAGGCCCGCGGACCGTCAGGGCGGTCCCGCGTTACGGGAGGGCGCGGGCGGAGTGCCTCTGCCGGGGCGGTCACGCCCCGCGGCTTTCCGCCGTCTCAGGGCGCGGGCGGGCGCGGGCGTTCCGGCGGCGCGGGGCGGGGACGCCAGGGCATGCGGGCGGAGCGGCCCGGACTTTCTGGCGGCTTGCGGGGGGCGGCTCCCCCTCAGAGCGCCGTCGCCCTCGGCTTCTCCCCCCTGGCCATCTCCCTCTCCACGAGATCAGCGCACTCCTTCGCGAGCGCGGTTATCTCCGCCAGGTCCTCCCCCTCGACCATGACCCGCACCACCGGCTCGGTGCCGGAGGGACGCAGGAGGACGCGCCCGCGGGATCCGAGCCGCCCGCGGCAGTCGTCGAGCATCCTCGCCACGGCGGGGTTGTCCCCCACGGCGGCGGGATGCGCCACGCGGACGTTCAGGAGGATCTGCGGGAGCGGCGCCACCTGGGCCGCGAGCTCCTTGAGGGGGAGCCCGGACTCCTTCATGACGGCGAGGGTCTGGAGGGCGGCGAGCGTGCCGTCCCCGGTGGTCGCGTGTTCCACGAAGATGAGGTGCCCCGACTTCTCCCCCCCGAAGTTGAGGCTCTCGCGCCTCAG
Organism: Deltaproteobacteria bacterium; assembly: GCA_031281735.1. Taxonomy (GTDB): domain Bacteria; phylum Desulfobacterota; class Desulfarculia; order Adiutricales; family Adiutricaceae; genus JAIRZX01. Next base: position 2,951 of record JAITEZ010000068.1, read on the forward strand.
GCACTCCGCCACGTAGCGGTCGCCCACCTGGGCGCGGTAGAGCTTCACGCCCACGCGCGCGAGCGCGGCGTCGAGGGCCATGGTGCTCATGACCGTGGCGCACACCGCGTCGTTGGCCAGCGTCCCCTTGCTCTTCATGTGGGAGGCGCACAGGAACATGATCTGGTCCCCGTCCACCACCTGGCCGCCGGCGTCTATGAAGATGGCCCGGTCCGCGTCGCCGTCCAGCGCCACCCCCAGATCCGCCCCGGTCCGCAGGACCTCCGCCGCGCAGACCTCCGGGTGGAGGGCCCCCGAGCCCCGGTTGATGTTGAAGCCGTCGGGGGCGGCCGAGAGGACGTGCACGTTGGCCCCCAGCTCCTCGAAGACGGCCGGAGCCGACCGGTAGGCCGCGCCGTCCGCGCAGTCCAGGACGATGGTGATGCCCTCCAGGGTGAGCCGCTTTGGGAAGGCGCTCTTCAGCGACACCACGTAGCGTCCCACGGCGTCGCGTACGGGGTAGGCGCGCCCCACGGCCCCCGCCTGGGGCCGGGCGGCGTCCAGGGTTGCGGGGTCCTCCATGAGGCGCTCCAGCCTGGCCTCGGTCTCGTCGGGGAGCTTCCAGCCCTGGCCGTCGAAGATCTTGAGCCCGTTGTCCTCGAAGGGGTTGTGGGAGGCGGAGATGACCATCCCCGCGTCCGCCCTGGTGGAGGCCGTGAGGTTGGCGAGCCCCGGGGTGGGGAGGGTGTCCGCCAGGAAGGCGTCGCCGCCCTGGCTCATGACCCCCGCCGCCGCCGCGGAGAGCAGCATGTCGCCCGAGAGCCGGGTGTCCTTGCCGATGACCACCTTGGGCTTGCGGGAGAGCCCCAGGTCCTCGCGCATGAGGTGCGTGAGCGCCCTCCCCAGGGACATCGCCGTCTCGGCGGTCATGGCCCCGCGGTTCACCACCCCGCGGATGCCGTCGGTCCCGAAAAGGAGGCGGCTGGACACTCCCGCGCCGTGGCCCTTTCTCTTCATAATCACTCCCGAGTAAACCCCCGGCCCCGGCCGGGGGGAAGCGGGCCCCCGCTGGCGGCCCCCGTGTGTGCTTCGTGTGTCCGCCCCGCCGGGGCGGCCGCCCCAGAGGCCGGCGGGCATGTCCCGTCAGGGCGGGCCTGAGAGGCCCGTTGCGGCCCTGTCAGGGCGGGCCTGAGGCCCGTGTTTGCGGGGGCCTGTCAGGGCGGGGCTGAGGCCAGTGTGAGTGTCCCGCCAGGGGGCCCTGAGGGCCCATGTGCGTGCCCCGCCAGGGGAGGCCAAGTGATCCCGTACGCGTTGCCGTCAGGGCGTGCCCGTGCGCCCGTGTGCGCCGCCGCGGCGGGCCAGGAGTTCCTGCGGACTGAGGGACGGCCGGGGGATCGGCCGGGCCCCGGAAGGCGCGGCACGCGTGCCAGGAGCAGGTGCCGGGGGCGCGTGCCGCGCAACCGGCCTCGCGCCCGGGGGCGGCCCGGCCAGCCCCCTCCCCAGGGCCACCCCGGGCTCCCGGCGCCCCCGGGCCCGGCCGGGCATCCGCAGGCCCCCGGGCCCGGCCCGGGGCTTCCGGCCGGCCTAGCTGGGAGGGGCGGTATCCGCCGTGGGATCGAAGATCACCCCGTCCCCGCCCATGTCCGGGAGGCCGGGGTCGCCGGGGGCCGGCCGCACCCCTGCGGGCGGCGGGGCAGGGGTCCCGGAGACGGCCCCCCCGCCGGGGGCGGGGGGGCCGATGGAGACCCGGTTCCCGGGGCCCCGCGCGGGGCGGCCGCCGGAGCCCCCCGGCGCCGTCCCCCGTGAGTCGCGGATGATGTCGCCGGAGGCCTGGCGTTCCTCCCCCGGGTCGTCGCCGGGCGTGGGGACGGTCGCGGGCACCTCCACCGTGCCGGGATCCTGCCCCCCGGAGGCGGAGGGGGGCGGGCCGGTCAGGGCCGCCCAGTCCTCGGCCGCGCGGCGCTCCAGGAGGGCCTGCCAGGTCTCGCCGGTGAGCCTGACCGCCTGGACCTGCGGCGGGTCGAAGCTCATCTGGACGCCGGGGATCTCGCGGGAGGGGGCGACTGTCAGGGGCACGGGCTCGCCCGGCGACACCTCGCGCCAGTCCACCGTGACGGCGAGATCCACGTCCGCCGGGGTGGGCTGGCGGTCGGCGGGGTGGTCCGCCCGGAAGGAGAGGGTGACCCTCACCGCCGGCGGGTCCAGGGCCACGGGGGCGGACGGGCCGTAGGCGCCGGGGTCCGGGGGGGGCGAGAGGTCGAGCCTGACCTCCTTGTAGAAGGAATGGGTGACGGTGCGGATCTCGACCGGCAGGTGCGCCGAGAAGCGCTCCGGGTGCACCCGGAACCAGCCCTCCGAGCCGGGGGGCTGGACGGGCGTCAGGCCCAGAGAGTTGTCGACGTCGGTTATCATGCGCAGGGGCTGGGCGAAGCGCGTCTCCAGCTCGGGTATGGCGTCGATGAGATCCTCGGGGGCCTCGACCCGGGCCGTGGGGGGGGTGATTTCCCAGGGCCCCGTGGGCTGGAGGAAGGTGGCCAGCACGTGGGCCTCGTCGGGGGGCCGCACGGTCACCTCCTTCTGGCGGAAGGGCACGGCCATGAAGGCGATCTCCGCCGGGGTCGCCCTGGGGTTCCGGATGTTGCGGGGGAGGGGGGGCGAGACGGTGCCCTCCAGGAGCACGGGCGCCACGTTGCCGCCGGGGCGGGCCTCGGAGAGGTCGACAGTCACCGTGGTCTTGCTGTTGCCGCCGCGCTCCAGGAGCTGGAACTGGGCCTGGGTGGCCTCGACCGTGAGCACGATGGAGTCGGGGAGGGACGCGGGATCCACGTAGAGCCCGGGGGGGGGGTCCGTGTAGACCGGGATCGCGACGATGTCCCGGGGCATGACGTTCTGCGCGGTGAAGAACAGCCACAGGGCCCCGGCCATGACCAGGCTCAGGAGCATGAGAGGCAGCTGCGTGCGCACGAGGTTCCTCATGGGGCGGCCCTTCAGTCGAGTTTCTTGGGGGCCCTGGCGGCCCTGGACCTGGAGGGCTTCTCGGCGAGGCCCAGGTTCGCGAGGAGCTTGTCCTTGAGCGATCCGGCGCCCATCATGACCTCCACCTCGCCGTCCTTGACGAGGGAGACCAGCCCCCGCTCCTCGGAGACCACCACTATGAGCGCGTCCGTCTCGCGGGAGAGGCTGATGGCGGCCCGGTGCCGCGTACCGAAGAAGCGCGAGACGTTGTCCTCGGTGGGTAGGAGCGGCAGGAAGCAGCCCGCCGCCTCGAGCCTCCCCTCCTGGAGGATCACCGCGCCGTCGTGGAGGGGGGCGTGGGTGTTGAAGATGGCGAGCAGGAGCCTGTCCGAGACGATGGCCGAGATCCTGGCGGCGGTCTCCATGTACTCGCCCAGGCTCACCTGCCGCTCGAAGACGATGAGGGCGCCGATGCGCTTCTCCGCCATGAAGAAGGAGGCCCGGACCACCTCGTTCACGGCGTTGAGCGTGGCCGAGCTGGACCGGAAGAAGCCGAAGCGCCCGGCCCGGGCGAGGCCGCGCCTGATGTCCGTCGAGAACAGAACCACCAGCACCACGAAGATGTTGCTGAAGAAGCTGTTCATTATGTAGTTGAAGGTCAGGAGCTCAAGCCTGCGCGCCAGGAAGTACGCGGCCGAGATGACGCAGATGCCCACCACCACCTGGCCGCTCCGCGTGCCCTTGATGAGCCGGATGACGTTGTAGATGACGACGGCCACGAGGAGGATGTCTACGCCGTCCTGCCAGCGGGAGCTCTCGTAGCTGTCCTTGATGATCTGGAATAACTGTAGCATGACGGCTCGGGCCGGCGGCGGGCGTGGGCCGCCGCCGGGTAGGTCCGGGGGGCCCCGGGCCGGGGTGCGGGAGGCTCGGGGGCGGGGCGCGCCGCCGGTCCCCGCCCGCGGGGCGAGGCGGGGCGCTGGCGGCCGGGGGGCGCGGCCGGGGGGCGCGGCCGGGCGGGGAGCCGCGGGGCCGCGCGGGAGGACGGGGAGGGCAGGGGGCGGGCGGCCTCCGCTGGCCGGAGGGCCGGGCCGGGCGGGCGTCCCCGGGCCGCCGCCGGCGTGGAACGGCTGCGGCGCGGGGCGGCCCGTGAGGGCGGGGGCGCGGGTGGCGCGCGAAGCGGGCCGGGAGTCCGGGGCGGCCGCGCCGCTGCGGGCGGGGCTCCGCGGGATCCCGGGGGGCGGCGGTCAGCGGGAGCCGGAGGGCGGGGATCCGCCGGATCCCGGTAAGGAGGGCCGGAGGGTTCCGCGGGGGGGCGCCGGGAGGCCCTCCCCGCCTGTCAGGGCGCGGGTGCCAGGCGCCCCCTCATCACCGCCTCCGCCACCTTGAGGGCCTCGACCGTCGCCTTCACGTTGTGGACGCGGACGAGCCTGGCCCCCTTCATCACGGAGACGGCGCTCGCGACGGCGGTCGCGAGATCCCTCTCCTCGGGCGGCGCCCCCCCGAGGACATGCCCCAGGAAGGCCTTGCGGGAGAGGGCCATCATGGCGCGGTAGCCAGGGGGGAACACCTCGGGGAGCCGCTGCAGGAGCGTCAGGTTGTGGTCGGCGGTCTTCCCGAAGCCCAGGCCGGGATCGAGGATGATGCGGGATCTCGGGATCCCGTGCCGCTCGGCGTCGAGCGCCCTTTCCCAGAGGAACTCCCGCACCTCGGTGACGACGTCCTCGTAGCGGGGCTCGACCTGCATGGTGCGGGGCTCGCCCAGCATGTGCATGAGGACGATGGGGACGCCCGCGTCCGCGGCCACCCTGAAGATGCGCTTGTCCTTGCGGCCCGCGTAGATGTCGTTCAGCATCGCGGCGCCCGCGACCACGGAGCGGACGGCGGTGGGGAAGCGGTAGGTGTCGATGGAGACCGGGGGGCAGCCGGGGAGGCGCCGCAGGGCCTCGAGCACCGGCAGGAGCCTGCGCCACTCCTCCTCCTCCGAGGTGGGCTCGGAGCCGGGGCGCGTGGTCTCGGCCCCGATGTCGATGACGTCCGCGCCCTCGGCGGCGAGCCTTTTCGCGTGGGCCACGGCGCTCTCGGGATCGAGCCACCTGCCCCCGTCCGAGAAGGAGTCCGGGGTGACGTTCAGGACGCCCATGACGAGCGGGCGGGAGAAGTCCAGTGTGAAGGATCTCCCGTCCGGTATCGTCCAGGTGAGGGGGCCGGCCGGGTCGAAGGCCGTGGCCGGCGGCCGCGGCCTCGCGTGCGTCCTGTGCCGTCTTCTTTTCTCTAGATGCATCTTGCGCCCTTTCGGCCTGTCCCTGGAAAACCTCGCCCGCCCGCCGCCGGCCGGGCCCGCGGCCCTGGCGATCCCCGCGGCGCCCCGGCCTCCAGCTGGAGGCGGGTGCCGGGTCCCCCTGCGGGGGCTTCGCGCCCGGTCCTGCCGGACGCCCGTGCCCCTGCGGGAACCCCGCGCCCGGGCTAGTCGGGGTTGCCGTCCCCGCCGGGATCCCGGCTCTCCGGGGCTTCCCGGGGCGCCTTCCCGGCATCGCCGCCCTTGGCGCCCTTGGCGCCGTCTCCGCCCTTGCCGCCCTTGCCTCCCTCGTCGCCCTTTTCGGCCAGGCTCTCTCCCGCCTTGGGGATGGGGAGGCCCTCGGCGAGTATGGCTTCCCTGGCGGTCTCGATGACCTCCTCGGCCTCCAGCGTCTCCTTCTCCAGGAGAAGCTCCGCCAGGCGCTTCAGGACGTGCATGTGGCGGCCGATGAGCTCCCTGGCCTTCCCGTGGCCGCCGGAGACCAGCTGGGTCACCTCGCTGTCGATGCGCTGGGCCGTGTCCTCGGAGTAGTCGCGGTGCTGGGCTATCTCGCGGCCCAGGAAGATCTGGTCCTCCTGTTTGCCGAAGGTGAGGGGGCCCAGGGTCGCGCTCATGCCGTAGCGGCAGACCATGTTGCGGGCGAGCTTGGTGGCCCGCTCGATGTCGTTGGAGGCGCCGGTGGTGATCTGGTTGAGGGCGAGCTCCTCGGCCGCCCGGCCCCCCATGAGGATGGCGAGGCGGGTCGTGAAGAACTCCCGGCTGTAGGTGTACTTGTCCTCGGTGGGCAGGTACTGGGTGATCCCCAGGGCCCGGCCGCGGGGGATGATGGAGACCTTGTGGATGGGGTCGGAGTGCGGCAGGAGCAGGGCCACCAGGGTGTGCCCGGCCTCGTGCCAGGCGGTGGTCTTCTTCTCCTCCTCGCTCATGATCATGCTCTTGCGCTCGACCCCCATGAGGAGCTTGTCCCGGGCGTTCTCCAGGTCGGTCCCGTCCACCTTCTCCTTGTTCAGGCGGGCGGCGGAGAGGGCCGCCTCGTTGATGAGGTTCTCCAGATCCGCCCCGGAGAAGCCCGGCGTCCCGCGGGCCACGACCTCGAGCGAGACCCCCTCGGCCAGCGGGACCTTCTTGCTGTGGACCTTCAGGATCTGCTCGCGGCCGCGCACGTCCGGGACCGGGACCACCACCTGGCGGTCGAAGCGGCCGGGGCGCAGGAGGGCCGGGTCCAGCACGTCGGGCCGGTTGGTGGCGGCGATGACGATGAGGGCCTCGTTGGGCTCGAAGCCGTCCATCTCCACCAGGAGCTGGTTCAGGGTCTGCTCGCGCTCGTCGTGCCCGCCCCCGAGGCCGGCGCCCCGGTGGCGGCCCACGGCGTCTATCTCGTCTATGAACAGGATGCAGGGGGAGTTCTTCTTGGCCTGGACGAACATGTCGCGCACGCGCGAGGCGCCCACCCCCACGAACATCTCGACGAAGTCGGAGCCCGAGATGGAGAAGAAGGGCACCCCCGCCTCGCCCGCGATGGCCCTGGCGAGGAGGGTCTTGCCCGTGCCGGGCGCCCCCATGAGGAGCACCCCCTTCGGGATGCGGCCGCCCAGGCGCACGAACTTGCCCGGCTCGCGCAGGAAGTCGATTATCTCCTCCAGCTCGCTCTTGGCCTCCTCGATGCCCGCCACGTCCTCGAAGGTGACCTTCTTCTGCTCGTCGGAGAGCATCTTGGCCCGGCTCTTGGCGAAGGTCATGGCCTTGCCGCCGCCCTGCATCTGCCTCATGAAGAAGAGGAACACGGCCACCAGGAGGATTATCTGCAGGAGGCCCCCCAGGAAGGCGTACCAGTGGGTCGAGGGCGGGGGCGCGATGTTGATCTTGACCTTCTGCTCGCGCAGCGCGGGCAGGAGATCCCGGTCGTAGGGCATGTAGGCGGTCCAGCGCAGATGGGAGTCCTTCAGGACCACCACTATCTCGTCCGCGGTGAGGGTGGCCTCCTGGACCTCGCCCTTGGTGATGGCGTCGTATATCTGGGAATAGCTCTGCCGTGAGACCTCCCCGGCGGGCTTCAGGTAGTTGAAGAGCCCCAGGATGACCAGGACCAGGAGGGCCCAGATGAGGAGGTTGCGGGAGAATGGGTTCAATGGGGGACTCCGGGGGGAAAGGGCCCCCCGCCGCGCGAGGCCGCCGGGGCGGGGCTCAGGGGCGCACCGCCGCTGCTGTCTCGCGCGGCGGGGGGCCGGGGAACAAAAACGGCCCGTTCCGGGCAGGACGCGGGTCCGGGAGGGGCGTGAACTCGAGGATTATTATATATACGCCACGCCGGGCGAGCGGTCAACTTGCGTTCAGGTGAGGGCCGGGGCCGCCGCGCCGACCCCGCCGGGGGGCGCCTCGGGCGGGACGGGCCGCGCCCGGGAAGGGCGCGGGAGAGGCCCACCGGAAGGGGACGGAGGAAGGCCCGGCGGGAGGCCCCGTGAAGGCCGCCGGGCCGTCGCGGCCGATGATCGGGCCGTCCCGCGCCGGGCGTCAGGGGGGCGTCAGGGCTGCCCGCCGGGAGCCGGCGGCCGGGGGGGCCAGGGCCGCGCTATTTCAGGCGGTACGTGATGAGCCCGTGGGTGGGATCGTAGGGCGAGACGGCCACCTCGACCCGGTCGCCCAGGAGGACGCGGATCTTGAACTTCTTGAGCCGTCCTGAAAGGATGGCCCTGATTTTGACGCCGTCCGAGGTCTCCACTTCCATGCGGCCGTCGCCGAAGGTGTTGGTCACGCGTCCTTCGAGTTTTATCAGGTCTTCGCGGCTCAAAAGCTCTCCTTCGCGCGGCTGGTCCGGCCGCCGCGGCTGCGTCGGGCTGGTCTCCCGGGGGGCGGGGCAAGTAAGGACCGGGACGGATTTCCCGGAAGATAAAGTATACCTCGCGCGGCGGCCTGTTTTCAAGAGTACGCGAGCCCGCGAGGGGCGGCGGAACCCGGCGCGGCACCCGCCGCGCCGGGCCGGGAGGGGGGCCCGGGGCTTAGGCGCGGATCGCCCGCCTGGGACAGATCCGCCTCCGCGGGAGGCGTCCCGGCGGGGCCCTCCCCGCGTCCGGGGCGGGCGCGGCGCCGCGGGCGGGATCCGGCGCCGCGGGAGGGGCCGCCCCGCCCGCGTCTCAGACCTCGAGGGTGACCTCGGTCACGGCGCCGCCGCCGGGCTCCCGTTCGGGGGTGGTGAAGCCCCGCACCCGTGGGTGCCGCCGGAGGTATTCCGCGATGCCGCTGCGGAGCCTCCCCGTGCCCCGGCCGTGGATGATGGTGAGGTTCCCGCGGCCTTTCACGACCGCGCGGTCGATCTCGCGATCCAGGACGTCCAGGGCCTCCTCCACCGTGCGGCCGACGAGCAGCAGGGATCCCGGCGCCCCGGTCTCGGGCGGCGGGGCGAGGTCGAGGCCCACGAAGCGGGCGGGCGGCTCCCCGTCCCCCCCGCCGCGCCCGCCGCCGGACCCGCGGCCGTCCCGGCCGGGATCCTGGCCCCCCGCGTCCTTCCGGCCGCCCTGGCCCCTCCTCGCGGAGGGGGGGCAGGCGCCCAGCTCCGCCCAGGAGGCCTTGAGCATGAACTTGCCGGACTCCACCAGCCCCTCCCGCCTGGCGGGGCTCCAGGAGAGCACCGTGCCGGGGCTCCCCAGGCGGCGGATGAAGACCCGGTCGCCCGGCTTAAGATCCTCGGGGGCGGGCCGGATCTCGGCCTCCTCGACGGCCGGGGGCCTTACCTGGGCGGCCTCGCGGACCATCTCGGCCTTCCGCTGGCTCACGAGGACGGGCTCCACTCGCTCGCCCTTCCGGAGCTTCTCGCGGATCTCGTCCCGTAGCGAGTCGTAGGCCGCGCGGTAGCGCGACAGGAAGCTCCTCAGGGCCAGGTCCGACTCCCTCTGGAGGCGGTTGAGCCGGGCCGCCTCTCTGGCCCGGTCCTCCCGGGCCGCCGCGGCCTCCCTCTCGAGCCTCTCGCGCTCCTCCCTGAGCGCCCCCGTCTCGGCGAGGAGCCCCGCCCGCGCCTCCTCGAGCCGCTGGAGGAGCTCGAGCGAGCGGCGGTGCCCCTCGTCCAGGTAGCCGCGGGCCTTCTCGATCAGGCTGGAGGGCAGGCCCAGGCGCTCGGCCATGGAGAGCCCCCCCGAGAAGCCGGGGGAGCCGTAGGAGAGCCCGTAGGAGGGGCTCCCGTCGGTGGAGGCGTTGACCGCGGCCGGCACCACGCCGGGGGTCAGGGAGGCCCAGGTCTTCACCAGGTGGAAGTGCGTGGCGGACACTATCCAGGCCCCGCTCCGCTTGAGCTCCTCCAGTACGGCCAGCGCCAGGGCCTGGCCCTCGGCGGGGTCGGTGCCGCCGCCGAGCTCGTCCAGGAGCACCAGGGTCCCCGGCCCCGCGAGCCGCAGGACGGGCTTGAGCGCCCGCACGTGCCCGGAGAAGGTGGAGAGGTCGCTCTCCAGGTCCTGGTTGTCGCCCATGACGGCGATGACCCGCTCCGGGAGGTCCAGGCGCGAGCCCGGGGCGCAGGGCACGAAGAGCCCCGTCCGGGCGAGCAGCACCGCGAGCCCGAGGGTCTTCAGGGCGACGGTCTTCCCGCCGGCGTTGAGCCCCGAGATCACCACCACCGGCGAGGCGGGGTCTATCGTGAGGTCCAGGGGGGTCATCCTCCTGCCGTCCGCCGCCAGGCGCCTCTCCAGGAGCGGGTGCCGGAGGGACCTGAGCGACAGCCCCTCCCCGGGGCGGTACTCGGGGGCGGAGGCGTTCCAGGCCAGGGACGCCCGCCCCTGGGCGAGGATCAGATCGAGCCGCGTGAGGACGGCCCCCGAGGCCGCCAGATCCCCCGCGGCCTCGCGCGTCAGCTGCGAGAGGCGCGTGAGGATCCTCTCTACCTCCACCGCCTCCATCTTCTTGAGGTACGCGATGCGGTTGTTGTCCTCCACGGCCTCCAGGGGCTCCAGGTAGGCCGTCTGGCCGGACTTGCTCCAGTCGTGGACGAGCCCCCGCGATCTCCCGGCCCCGGAGGCGCGGACGGGGATGACGAAGCGGTCCTGGCGGGTTGTCACCAGCTCGTCCCGGACCACGTGCCGGAACTCCTCCGAGCGCATGAGGGAGGCGAGCTTGTCCACCGCGGCGCGGCGGGCCAGCGCGGACTCCGCGCGGATCCGGGAGAGCTCGGCCGAGGCCGTGTCCAGGATCTCGCCCTCCGGGGAGACGGAGCGGTCCATGGCCTCGATGAAATCCGTGAAGGTGGAGAGGCCCCGGGTCATGGCGTGGAGCCCCGGCGCCGTCTCCTCGAAGGGCCGGAAGTGGAGCTTGGCCGCGCGGGAGCAGAGGGCCTCCTCCTTGAGGAGCAGGAGGCTGTCGGGGGAGAGGATCGCCCCCGCCGGGCGCGCCCTGTCCAGGAGCTCCCCGAGATCCATGTGGTTCGCGAGATCCACAGACCCCGCCGACAGGAGGACGGTCCGCGCCTCGTGGATCAGCCGCCAGGAGGCCTCGATGCCGGGGGGGGCCAGATCCGGGGGCAGCGCCAGGGCCGCCTCGGCGCCCGGGGGGGACGAGGCCTCGGCC
>JAITEZ010000181.1 GCA_031281735.1 Deltaproteobacteria bacterium
GGCGGCCGCCGCCGGGGCCGGTGCCGGGGCCATGGCCTACCGCGACTCCGAGGCCCGCGGCCTCGGGGCCTTCTCGGTGGAGAACGGCATCGCGGACATGCGCGCGGAGCTGGGCGAGCGGCTGGGGGAGCTCCGGGAGCTCATCCTGGATCTCGCCCACCGCCAGAGCCTGGCAGAGAGGTGGCGGGACCGGGGCGATCTGGTGGCGCTGTACCGCAGGCTCCTGGACACCGGGCTCGCCCCCGCCCACGCCCGGGAGTTCGTGGAGGCGGCGGCCGAGAGCCTCGCAGCCTGGGGGGGGGATCTCATGGATCAGCTCCGGAACACCGTGCGCCCCTTCGTCCGGACCCTCCCGCCCGGGAGGCGGGGCCCCCGCATCCTCGCCTTCACCGGCCCCACGGGCGGGGGCAAGACCGCGTCGCTCATGAAGACCGCGACCCTCTTCAAGCAGAGGGGCCTGAGGTGCGCCATCATCAGCCTCGACACCCTGAAGCTCGGGGCGGTGGAGGAGCTCCTGCAGTTCGCCCGCATCATGGGCCTGGGCCTCAAGATCTGCCAGAGCCGGGCGGAGTTCGCCGAGGCGCGCGAGCTCTTCGAGGGGGCGGACCGCATCCTGGTGGACACCGCCACCCGGGACTTCTTCCCCGGCCCCTCCGGCAAGGATCTCCCCGGGGCGCTGGCCGAGAGCGGCGCGGGCAACCTCCTGGTCCTCCCCGCCACCCACAAGAGCCAGGATCTCGCAGCGGCCCACCGGGCTGCGGCTGGCCCCTTCCTCCTGGGGACCGTCCTCACCAAGCTCGACGAGACGGCCTCCCTGGGCGGGGTGGTGAACTTCGCGAGAACTATCGGACCGGTTTTTGCATACTTCTCCAAGGGGTACAAGTCGCCCGGCGACTTCGCCCCCGCCGACCCCGACGCCCTCATCGACCTCTGGCTCGGGACCGGGCCGCCCCTCGGCGCCCGCGGGAGCGTAGAGGTTCCGGACGGCCCCGGCTGACGGGGCGGTTCCTGCGGCCCACCGGGTCTCCCTGAACCCCCTTGACCCCCCGGGTCTCCCTGAACTCCCTTGACCCCCCGGGTCTCCCTGAACGCCCTTGACCCTCCGGGTCTCCCTGAACGCCCTAGACCCTCCGGGTCTCCCTTAACGCCCCCGAGGCCTTTGCTGGTCTCCCTCACCGCCCTTGAGACCTCTCCCGGTCTCCCTGACCCCGCCCGAGGCCGTCCGGGTCTCCCTGAACCCCCTTGAGTCCCTTCCTGGCTCCCTGATCGAGCCAGAGGCCCCGTGTCCCTCCGGCCGCGCCAGAGGCGCCCAGAGCCCGTCCGCGCCGGAAGTCCCTCAGGGCCTCCCCGGCCCGCCGGAAGGCCCTCAGGCGTCCCCCCCGCCCCTGAGGCTCCCCGCCCGGTCTCCCTCGCCGCACCGGGGGCCCCGCGTCCGGCGTCTCCGCGGCGGGGCCTTCCGGCGGCCTGCCCCGCGGCTTTCCTAAAAGGACGCCCAAAATGCCCCGAAGACAGTTATAATATACTTGAGCCGTCTCCGCGCGGCCCCCCGGCCGCGACCCCGGCGGGCCGGGGAACGGCCCGGAGGCCTGGATCCCCCTGAACACGCCCTCCCCGCGACACGCCCTTTGACGCGGCCCCGCCCCCGGGGCGCGGACGCCGCCCCGTCGCGGACCCATCCTGCCGCGGGCCCCCGGCCGCGGACGCCTTCCCCAAGCCTAGGTGCCGAGATGAGCAAAGACCCTGACAAGACACGCCACTCCACCGCCGCCCGCCAAGCGCAGGCCTCCCGCCTGGGCCGGCCCTTCACCGCCGAGCCCCCGCGGCCCGTGCGGGTGATCACCGTCTCCAGCGGCAAGGGTGGGGTGGGGAAGTCCAACCTCACCCTGGGTCTGGCGCTCGCCCTGGCGTCGCTGAAGAAGAAGGTCCTCATCTGGGACGCTGACCTGGGGCTCGCCAACACCGACGTGCTCCTGGGGATACGCACCCGCCACACCATCCACGACTGGCTCAAGGGCACGCGGTCGCTCGAGGAGATCGTGATCGACGTCCCCGGCGGGATCTCCATCCTCCCCGCCGCGAGCGGGATCCTAGAGCTCTCCGACATCACCCGGGACGAGAAGGAGCGGCTCATCTCGGACTTCAAGTCCTGGAGGGGCGGCGATCTCGACTTCATGCTCATCGACACGGCGGCCGGGATCGGCCAGAACGTCGTCTTCTTCAACGTCGTGGCCGGCGAGCACATAGTGGTGCTCACGAACGAGCCCACCTCCATCACCGACGCCTACGCCCTCATCAAGGCGCTCGCCACCAAGCACCACCAGACGGGCTTCTACATCCTCCCCAACATGGTGGAGGATCTCCACGAGGCCAAGCAGGTGTTCCGCCTGCTCGCCGACGTGGCGGGCAAGCACCTGCCCCAGGTGTCCCTGGATCTCGCTGGGTTCGTGCCGAGGGACGAGGCGGTCCCGGACGCTGTGAGGCGCCAGAGCCCCTTCTTCGCCCTCTACCCGGCCTCCGAGGCCTCCCGCAAGGTGCTGGAGGTGGCCCGGCGCCTGATCTCGGTCGAGCCGCCCCCCCAGGAGAGGGAGGGCGGCCTGGCGCTTCTGCTGGACCGGCTGGGCGACAACACCCTGGCGGTGAACTGATGACTGTCAACAGCGGCACGTACGGGCCGGGGGGGCAGCCGCTCGGCGCCGCGTCCGCCGGCTGGAAGGGCCTCTCCATGGAGGAGAGGACCGGGTACGTCGAGAAGTACGCCCCCCTCATCAAGTACCTGGCCGACCGCCTGGCCGCCAGGCTCCCCGAGCACGTGGCCAAGGAGGATCTGGTTTCCTCAGGCGTCCTGGGCCTCATCGACGCGGTGGAGAAGTTCGAGCCGGACAGGGGCATTCTCTTCAAGACCTACGCGGAGTTCCGCATCAAGGGCGCCATGCTGGACGAGCTCAGGAGCCTCGACTGGGTGCCCCGGGCCGTCCGCAAGAAGGCGGCCGAGCTCGAGAAGCTCTGGCGGCGGCTCGAGGCCCAGCTGGGGCGCCCCCCCTCGGACGAGGAGAGCGCCGAGGCCCTGGCCATACCCCTGCCGGCCTACCACAAGATGCTGGACGAGATCTCCGTCATCAACATGCTGGATCTCGAGGCCTTCCGGGTGGAGGGGGCGGGCGGCGGCCGCGAGAGCCTGGACATCTACGAGGTCCTCCAGGACGACACCTCCCAGGACGCCCTTGCCGCCCTGGGGCAGGAGGAGCTCAGGCAGGTGCTCGCCGAGTCCATCGACGCCCTCCCCGAGAAGGAGAAGCTGGTGGTGACCCTCTACTACCACGAGGAGCTCACCATGAAGGAGATCGGCCTGGTGATGGGCTACACGGAGTCCCGCATCAGCCAGATCCACACCAAGAGCGTGGTGCGCCTGCGCGGCAGGCTGTCGCGCTACTTCGAGCACCGGGGCCAGGAGCTCGCCCGCAAGACCGCCCTGAAGGCCCAGAAGGCCGAGAAGGCCCCCGGCAGGCCCCGCGGGCGCGGGCCGGGCCCTGCCGCCGCCACGCCGGCCGCCGCCCCTCCCGCGCCCGCGGGGCCGGTTCCTGACCCCCCCCCCGCGGCGGCCCCTCCCGCCGTCACGGAGACGGCGTCCGCCTCCCCCGGCGGCGCCGCGTATCCGGCCCCCGCCCCCGCCGCCGTCCCGCCTGAGGCCGCGGGGCCCATCCCGCGCGCGGCGCCCGCCGGGGCG
>JAITEZ010000232.1 GCA_031281735.1 Deltaproteobacteria bacterium
AGAAAATATATAAAGCTTTCGGGTGTCCTCTTCCAGAATAACTACTCCAATTCAAAAATGTATTTGTACAACGCTTAGGGATTTCAGGTTACTCCCTTTCTTGCAGAGCGACAGCCTCCTTTGCTCCCGGGCGAGCCGCTTCTGCGCCTTCCGGTACGCCTTGGGCGATCCGGCCCGGTTGCCGTCCAAGTCCGCGTACAACTCGGGCATGGAGAAGTCGAGTCCCCTCACCTTCCCCGGCTCCGCCGATATTTCCGGGACGTCAGGTTCCGGGAACTCGAACAGGACGGAGGCGAAGTACTGCCCTTCCGGGCTCCGGCTCACGGTCACGGACTTCAGGTTCCAGCCCGCGGGGATCTCCCGGTGGCGGACGATGCGCACCTGGCCCAGCTTGGGGAGTTTCAGATGCCCCGCGTCCCGGATGGCGATGTCTGTCCCGATGAGATTCGTGGTGTAGCTGGGCCTGTCCCGGCGCTTGCCCCTATAATGCGGGAACCCGAAATGGCCGGGGTTCCGGAAGAAGTCCGCGAAGGCCTTCTCCAGGTTCAGCTGGACGCTGCACAGGGCCATGCTGTCCACTTCCCGGATCCATGGGAACTCGGTTTTCAGATGGGCCGGGGTGTTCTTCACGTGAGTTTTGATTTATTTTCTACTTAAAATCTGTCTCGGTCTTTTTCTCCGGCGGGCGTCCCCGCTTCCGGTTCTGTGTCTGGCGGGATGTATAGGCAGGAGCGCAACATTTCGTATCGGATAACCGAAGGCCTCGCATATGGCCACTTGCCCCCCAACGAAATTTACCTCTCAAGGTTGCGAAGGCTTTCGAAGCCGCGATCGGTGACCAAAACTGGGTTCTTGAAACCGGCGTGATCCATGTCGGCAAGTATGACGTCGAGCGACCGGCAATCCGGAATGTTGCCGGGAAACGTCCTGTAGTAGACCGGCATATGGTTGGTGAGGCTGTAAACGATGACCTCAAGAGTCTGCTTCAACGGCAGCCCCTCTTTGTTTCTACCCCGCCTCATGTCGGCAAGGCTGTCCCCGTAAGAGGACCTGCTCGTGGTGTCTACAGCGCAAACCTCGCCTTTTCCAAGCCTTGCGGCGCGAAGTTTAAGAAGTTCTATGCGGTTCTGCTCAGTGAAGGATTTAGTGAGGCGGGTGATGACGGAAGGTGTCAGTTCCCTTGAGGATGGGGCCTTGACGTGCCTCTTCCATCTGACGACACGGTTGTAGATGTAACCAGTCACAAATGGATACATGGCGAGGGTTATGAGGTCATCAACTACCTCGCAGTAGCCGTGGATGACGGTCTCAAGATCTTGTCGGATTCCTGTGTCTGCTACGACCATTTCCAGCAGCCAGATGTCGCCGTATAGGCGGTTCTGGCATCCGCCAACGTAGGACGGCCGGCCCGGATGTCGCAACCCAGTGAAGTTGGAGATCGCGCTGAGATCCCATTCCTCTGGAAATAGGAGATGAGCCCGCTCGTCAGGAGAGGTCAGAAAAACGAGCTTCCCGGGATGAACCTCAGGCCCTCATCAACGGTGCCCCAGTGAATGTAGCGGTACTTCTTGTTTTTGGAATCCGGGTCGATATAAGGAACTTGAGTGCTGGCGTATGCGTACCCTTTGGTGTTATGCACCCTGACCCGAAATTGGGATTGTGGATCCGTTGGTCTGCTCATTAACTTGCCTCCCATTTTATTAGGATTTTCTACATTTTAAAAAATGGGAATGCAAGAAAAAACTTCTGATATCGTCCTGAAAGTATTAGGACTTTGGCCAGCTTAACATTTAAAGTAGAAAAAAAATATAAAAATAACGTTCTTCAGCGTGTCCCGGGTGAGCAGGTAATAGACGCGTTTCTCCGTCAACATCCGGTTCCAGACGAAAAGGCGGCATCCGAAGGTTCGCGTAATCAAACCCTTCCGCTTCCGGTTCGGGTACATGCGGAACACGAACGCCCTGTTCGCCGTCTCAATGCCTCTGGTTCTCGATATGGCGTCTCAATGCCTCCAGCGGAACCCCGCCGACTGATACCAGGCAGTAGCTCCCATGCCAAAAACGACCCGTCCGCAAGGATTGTCTGGCTGCCAGGAACATCCCCCGCCTTTCTCGCTCTCCGGGATTTATAAGTGCCCAGGAACCGTCAAAACGAGTGCTCGGCGTCCCGGTCACTAACGCATGAACATGATCGTAATCATGGTTTCATTCCAATAATGTTATGTCCAATAACGTTATGCCGTATTTATTTCCTGTTTCTATAAAGAAATCTTTTAATAACGAAGTCAACTCGTCTATTATAATTTTGCTAATATATTTTATTACTAAAACTACATGATAATATAATGCTTAGACCTAATGAAATCCAGATGTCTGACGGACAAAGGGCCCTCCTTCCAAATAAGGTTTATAGTAGCATACATGCATGACATTTGCCGCAATTCCTCCCGCCGCCTCCGCTTCCCGGTTTCGCGGGCAAGGTGGCGTTGAGGCGGGGGAATACTTGCGGCTTTCTGTTGAAATTCGCCTTGTGTGAAGGCATAATGACTGATTCGGGGCGTAGCGGCCCCGGGTAAACGGGAGGTGGAAGCTTGCAAGGCCTTTGCCCCAACGATGCCCCGTTGCGCCCCGGCCGGGCCAGCCGCGAGGAACCGGCCCGGGGCATGTTCCGGGCGGTCACCGCCCGACCCCTGGCCCGACAGGACTCCACCCCGCCCTCGCCCTCCTCCCGCCCGGAAACAGCCATTCCCCGGGCGTTTTTTGTTTTCCGCCCCCCGCTCCGGACGGCCGGCGGCACCAAGGCCGCGCCCCCGATCCCGGGCGGGTATGCCGCCGCCACCCGCCCTCCCGCCGCGCCCGGCAAGGCGCCGGCCCCCACCGGGTGGCTCCCGTGAAGGCCAGGGAGATCCTGAGTCTCATCGACTCCTTCGCGCCTTTCAGCCTGGCGCTGGACTGGGACAACTCGGGGTTCCAGGCGGGGGATCCGGAGAAGCCCGTGCGCGTGGTGGCGGTCAGCCTGGATCCCACCCTCTCCGCGGTGGAAACTGCCCTCGGGAAGGGGGCCGATCTCCTGGTGGCCCACCATCCCCTCGTCTTCAAGCCGCTCAATGGCGTGGTGGCCGGCCGGCCCCAGACCGGGGCCCTCATCCGGGCCATCCAGGCGGAGCTGCCCGTCATCTCCGCCCACACCAACTGGGACGCCGCCGGCATGGGCCCGGCCCTGGCCGAGCTCCTGGAACTGAAGGTCGAGGGCTTCCTGGAGCCGGCGTCGGCGGATCTCCTGAAGATAGTCGTCTTCGTGCCGGAGGGATCCGAGCGCCAGGTCTCCGAGGCCCTCTTCGAGGCCGGCGCGGGCCAGATAGGGGCCTACTCACGCTGCTCGTTCCGCGCCGCTGGGCTGGGGGGGTTCCTCCCCCCCCCGGACGCCAGTCCCTATATCGGGGTCTCGGGCGTCTACACCGAGACCGCCGAGTACCGCCTGGAGGCGGTGCTCCCGGCCTCCCTGAGGGACCGCTGCGCCGCGGCGGCGCGCGCCGCCCACCCCTACGAGGAACCCGCCTTCGAGTTCTACAGGATGGAGGCGACCGGGACCTTCGGCTTCGGAATCGCGGGCGTCTGGGATCCGCCCCGCCCCCCCCTGCCCTGGCTGGCCGCCAGGCTCGGCGTCCGGGATCTCGCGGTCGCCGGCCCCGTGCCCCCCAGCGTGCGCCGGGCGGCGCTCCTGCCGGGCGCCGGGGCCTCGTATCTGCCGCAGGCCAAGGGGGCCGGCTGCGAGGTGCTCATCACGGGCGATCTCACCCATCACCAGGCTCTCCTGGCCGAGGAGCTGGGCATCGGGGTCATCTCGGCGGGCCACCACGAGACCGAGACGCCCGGCGTGAGGAGGCTCGCTGACGAGCTCTCTGCCAGGGCCCCGGAGCTGGTCTTCCACCTGCTGCCCGGGGCCTCCCCCCTGGACGCCTGGCGCGCCCCCTGAACGCGCCCCGCCGGGCCGTCCCGAGGCGCCCCGGCGGGCCTTCCCTGTCCCCCGGGGCGCCCGACCGTTCGGGTTCCCGCCCCCCCGCCAGCCGACCGTGCCCTTCCGCCCTGGGCCCTGGGCCCTGCCCCTCGCGCCGTCCAGCCAGGGCCTCCGGGGCCGCTCCCCCGGCCTGGCCCCGCCCCTCCCCGCCGCCTTCCAGACGGCCTCCCGCCGGGAAGCCGCAGCCCCCCGCCCGGGTGCCTCCCGGTTCCCGCCTCAGGACGCCCTGCCCTCCGCAGGCCCCGCAACGGAACGAAAGCCTCAAGGCCCCTGCCGGGGCCCCCCGCCGGAAACGTGCCCTCCGGGCGGGGATCCTGACTCGGGCGGACGATCGCCCGGCCCTCCTCCGGGCGGGTCCCCGCCCGGACACCCGACCCCGGGCGCCTGCTCGCCCGCGGACTGCAAGGGGAGTGAAGTGCTAGAGGTCATCGCGAAATTCATCGAGCTGCAGCAGCTGGAAGACGAGATTCTCGCCAACACCCGGATACTGGAGGAGAGCCCTCAAAGGCTCGCCGAGTCCATGGAGGGCCTGGAGGCGGCCAGGGCCGAGCGCGACGTCCTGGCCTCCGGCCTCGCGGAGACCCGGTCGCGGATACGCGAGCTGGAGCTGGATCTCCTGAAGCTCAAGGAGCTCAAGGAGGGGAACCGGGTCCGCATCACGAAGGCCACCGATGACAAGTCCTACAAGGCCATCCTGAAGGAGGGGGACGTCATCAAGCAGCGCACCTCGGAGAAGGAGGACGAGTCCCTCAACCTAATGGGCGAGCTGGAGAGGATCCAGGAGGCCCTCCCCGCCGCCGAGGGGCGCTTCCAGGAGAACGAGGCCGCGCACCGGGCCATCAAGGCCGCAGTCACCGCCGCCGTGCGCAGGGCGGAGGAGGCGGTGGCCTCCGCCAGGAGGCACATCACGGATATCCTCGCCTCCATCGCCTCCGACCACCCCGCCGCGGCCGAGCAGTACGCCGCGTCCTCCAAGATCCATCACGGCAAGGTGCTGGCCCCCGTCTCCAAGGGCACCTGCATGGCCTGCCGCCTGCGCATCCCCCCCCAGCTCTTCAACGACCTCCAGGCCAGCCAGAAGATCCTCCTCTGCCCCAGCTGCGCACGCATCATGTACTGGGCGGATCATCCCTCCTGGGCGTCCCCGGCGCCCCCGGCGGAGGCCCCGCCCGAGGAGCCTGCCCCCAAGCGCAAGAAGCCACGCCGCTCGGCGGGGGCCTGAGCCCCTGCAGGTCCCGCCGGGCCGTGCCCGGCACCCCTGACCGGGGCGAACCGCGGCACTGCGGCCCGGGGGATCCCGCCCCCGAACCGGGCCGGGGGCCGGCTCCCGGCACACAGACCGGCCCCGGCGCCCCCGGCACGGCCGCTCACCCTGCCCCTCCTTGACCCCACACCCCGATCACCGCCCCGTTCCGCCCCCGGACCGCACCGTTCCGCCCCCGGGCCATCCCGCCGGGGCCACCGCGCCCGCCGGGCCTGTCGCCGGCGCGGCCGCCTCGGGCCTCGCGGCCGTGATCGCCCTCCTGGGCCCGCTCACGCTCGCCTCCTTTTTCGCGGTCATCACGCCTCCCCTCTCCGTTTTTCCCGCCCTCGCCGCCGAGGATAGCCCGGCGGCCGCCGCCCCCCAGCCCTCCGGGCCCTTGGGCCGTGGTTTCATGGAGATGTCCGCCTTTGCGGGGGGAGCTGCCCCGATCCCCGATCGGGCGGGCACTGCGACCCAGGCCGCAGGGACGGTTGCCGCAGGCGGATCCGCCTCCGCGGTTCCCGGCGGCCCCGCAGGCTTGGCCGGCACTGCTGTCCAGGCCGGCTCAGCAGGCCAGGAAGTCTCCCCGGTTCCTGGCGGCTCCGCAGGCATGGCCGGCTCCGCAGCCCTGACTGACTCCGAAGGCCTGACTGACTCCGAAGGCCAGGCATCCCCTGCGGCTCCTGCCGACTCCGCAGGCCAGGAAGGCTCCCCGCCTCCGGCAAGCCCCCCGGGCCAGACCGGCCCCCCGGACACCGTCCCCGCCCGAAGCGCACGGAGGCAGTCCGCCTATCCGCCGATACGCCCCGGGGCGGCATACGGGCCGCCCCGCACGGCCTACGGCGCATCCCGGCCTCCGGCGCCTGCGGGGGAGGCCGGTACGGCCCGGCCGACCTCCCCCGGGGCGCCGGCGCTGCCGGACTCCCGCACGGCCCCCCAGGCCGCCGGCATCACCGCCGCCGCCCCGCCCGGACCGTCCGCGCCGGACGCGGAAAGGGAGGC
>JAITEZ010000237.1 GCA_031281735.1 Deltaproteobacteria bacterium
CATAATAGAAAATCTATTTCACAATTAACATTATGGCCCTGGATATCAAAGGCCTTAACTATAATAAAGAAACATTATATAACATAATGATTAGTCGCATCTTGAATTATAATTGGAATGAGTTGGAGCATAATGGCCGACCGCCCTCCGCAAAAGCTCCGCCGCGGAACCAGCCGTCGCGTCGGCAAGCCGCCGTATGGTCGCCGCGGATCCGGAGGGAAACCGCGTTGCACCGGCACCGGGATGCAGGTAAAATCCGGGAGTTCGCTCGGAAACAGCCGCATCGGGTTCGCCGCCGATAACCCGTCTGCCGGGCTGGCCGCCCTGCGCACACCTCCCGCACGGAGAATCCCGGGGAACCTCACCCCCGGCCATCCCGGGGGTTCTCACCCCTCTGCCTTCCCGAGGGTTCTCGCCCCCTCTGCCTTCCTTCAGCTCCCCTTCCCCCGGCGGGGGGCGCCTGACTGCGGCCGTCCGCAGGGACACCTTCACCGGACCCGCTCTGGACGTTTTCCGGCAACCGTCCCGCGTTCCTCCCCAGGTGCCGAACCCGCAACCCACCCAGGGCACCAGGCCAGGATCCCCGCCGGGTCACCCCTTACCGCACCCTCGCACCCTTCCGGAGGCTAGGAATGAACCGCGCCCTCACAACCCTGTTCTCTCCCCTGCTCGCCCTCGCCCTGCTCGCCGCCCCGTTCTGCCTCCCGGCCGCGGCCCAGGAGGCCGCATCCCTCCCCGCCCCGGAAGCGCCCAATCCCGCCTTCGGCAAGCCCCTCGTGATAGTCTTCTCCGGCACGGGCAACACCCTCCGCCTGGCGGAACTCATAGTGTCCCGGACAGGGGCCGATCTCTACCGGATAGAGCCCGCCGAGCCCTTCCCCGCCTCCGAGGCCGACATCATCCTCCTTGAGGAGGGCCGCCGCGGGGAGGGCCGCCCGGCGGAAATCAAGGGGACGCCTCCCGATCTCGCCCCCTACTCGCTGATCTTCCTCGGCTCGCCCGTCTGGTTCGGGGTGATCCCGGATCACGTCTCGGTCTTCCTCGCCAGCCTTGACTTCACGGGCAAGAAGGTCGCCCTCTTCGCCTCGGCGGGGACGCGGCCGGGCGACATCATCGAGAACCTCACTTCCAGTGTGAAGGGCGGAACGGTGCTCGGCCCGGCCCTGATCCGGAAGCGGGCCGACGACTGGAGCGAGCAGGGCCTAGCCGCGGCGGTCAACGCCTACCTCGCGGACCTGACTGACTCCCTGGCGGAGACGGAGGCCCCCCTGGCAGAGGTCTCGACGAGCCCGGCCTCCGCCAAGTAGACGCGGCGGGCGTCCCCGCACCTGCGGCACCCCGTCGGCGGCGGGCCCGGCCCCTGCCCTGAGCGGGACCGTCCCGAAGCCTGCCCCTGTCCTTCTCTAGATGCCGAAAACCCGCCCTGGCCTCCGGGTGGCCTTCGCTTCAGGATCCTCTGACCGCGGGCCTCCCCCGGCGCGGACGCAGGGCGATCCGCGTAACGTCTGGCAGGAAGGCGGGGCCGCGCCTAGGACCGTCCCGGGTAGCCGGCGCCCGCTCCGTCCCGGCCCTCGCAGAGCGGTTCCCGCAGGGAGCCTGACCCGCCAGACTGGGTGGAGCCTCCCTAGCCGGACGCCCAGCCGCAGCTGCCCCAGCAGCCGGTGCATGACGGGTCCCGCAGGGATCCCCACAGCAACCGGTGCAGGACGGACGGTCCCTGCCATCGGTGCCTGGCGGTCGCGACTCGGCTGGGGAGCGGTTCCGGAAACCGCGAGGATGCGCGGCAACCCTGACGCCAACGGCATCCTGGCGGATGCCTCAGGGAAGGCGCGCTTACGGTAAGGTGCTCCCGCTCGGGGGAGAGCTCTCTGGCCTCTCCGGGAGGAGCGCTCTCCCCCTTCCCTACCCGCCCGCGCCGCGAGGGAACACCTGCAAGCCATGCCGCCTGCGACCGATGTCCAGCGGAGACGTAATGAGGGTCAGTCGAGCAGCACTCTCTGCCGGCCAAGGGACGGGGGAGCAAGGGGGCACGGCGAGGCGTTGGCCTGCAGGGCGATCAGCCGCGCCTGGCAGGATGCGCGTACGCGGCGTCGTCCGCCCGGGCTATCGGCCTCGCCGCCTCCGTTCCTGAGGGTCTCGCGACGGAACCGGCACAGCGGCACCCGCCGCGGCCACCGCGCCCCTGCCCGAGCGCACCCTTGCCGGGCCCCGCCTGGCCTGGCCCGGGAGCGGTCCCGCCGCGCCGGGGCCTACCGCCTCTCCTGCCGCGTCTTGAGGACGCTCCAGACGCCCACCCCCGCCACCACTATCACCCCGCCCGCCAGGGCGTGGGGACCTGGCAGCTCTCCCAGGATCAGGAAAGCGAGGAGGGCGTTCAGGATCGGCTCGATCATGGTGATCATCACGAGCTCGAGGGAGGTCACGAAGGGGATGGCGATGGCGTAAAGGTAGTACGAGAAGCCCACCTGGAAGGCCCCCATGACGACGATGGCGAAGACCCCCGCGAAATCAGGCCAGGGCGGGCCCCAGAAGGGGACTCCCAGCGCGAAGGTGATGAGGCTTCCCAGGATCATGGAGGAGCCCGGCGAACGGTCCCGGATGGTGCGCAGGGTCACCGCCTGCACGGCAAAGAGGAGCCCGCTCAGGGCCCCCAGGCCCGCCCCAGTGAGGCTCCGGGGGGAGAGGCCGCCCGCGAAGAAAAGGAGCATCCCCCCGAAGATGCCGGCCACGAAGGCCCAGTCAAGGGCCGCAGTCCTCTCCTTGAGGAAGATCGGCGCCAGGAAGGCCACCCAGACCGGCGCCGAGAAGAGCAGCGTTATGGCGCAGGCGGCGGTGGTCATCACGGTGGACGCCGTGAAGGCGATGGCCTGGAGGGCCAGCGCCGCGCCCGAGATCCAGTGGGCAGCACCGAGCTTGCGCGGAGAGAGCCCCCCGGGCAGGAGCAACCAGAGAACGACCGCAGCCACAAGTCCGCGGGAGGAGCTGATAGCCACCGAGTTCCAGCCGACGCTCTTGATGAGCACGCCGGCGCTGCTCCACACGAAGGCGGTCGAGAGCAGGTAGAGCACCGCCCTCCGCTTCGTCATCAGGGGCATCCGCTTCATCCGGCGCGCGCCTCCTCTCCGCCCGTGCCGCTGCGTTCCCGTCCTCCGCAGGCAGGAGCGGCGATTATAGCACGGCAGCCCGGCTTAGGGACGCCCGGAGGTAGGTAAACAATTACCGGACCCGGGCGGAGGCCCGGTCGGCCGCCGCTGCGGGAATGGGAGTAGCGGACCAAGGCTCAATGGCTTCCAGGAAGGCTGTCCGTGACAGATGTGGCAACTCACGAATCTCCCCGCATCGCGGCAACGGGTTTCTGCAGTCCCCGTGGAATCATCGCTAAGTCAGATGACAGAGTGTAATAGTGTCTGGCGCTGATGATCTGCCTGAATATCTGGGTGAACTGCAGGAATGTCAAAGAGTGGAGCGACGCGGTAGTCATCGCCGAGATGATAATCCCTAATGTGTCGATTTCCGATAATGATTACGCCCAGTATTGCGCCCCTGTGCCCCGACAGTTTTCCTGGAAGCCGCCCATTTGCCAGAGGCAGCGCCAAGCTCCGTTGTATGCCGCCGAGGTGCCGAGGCACGGCAGTTGGCGAAATCGAAACGGAAGTCGTAAGATTTAAATCTAATTATTCGGGCTCTTCACCAAATGATCTTATGCTGAAGGGCTGGCTTGTCATTTTTGCATGTTGCTTTTTTTTCTTTACTCTTAACCGTTTTGAAATTCAATCCTGGGAGGGTGTCACCACAGAGATACATATTAACTATAAATATTTTTTATTATATTATTTATATAATAATAATTATTATATATTAATAATATTATAATTATAATACGTATTATAATTATAATATAAAATATGAATTAAATACAATATTTATAAAATATTAATCAATCTTAATAATATTTTGATAAGATATTAAACTTAATAATATTAATTATATTAATATTATTTATTATATATATAAAATTTTAATATACTATATACACTATATATATTAAATTAAAAAATATATATATTTCTTAAGTTAATTAATTTTGTTATTTATAAT
>JAITEZ010000269.1 GCA_031281735.1 Deltaproteobacteria bacterium
GAACCGGCCGGCGCCTGCCCTCCCTCCCCTCGGCGGCACGGCCCGCGCCTGTCCGGCGAGGACGCCGTTCCCCGCCGCCCCCCCCCGGCCTCCCGCTGCCGCCCCGTCCCGCCGCCCCCCCCCGGCCTCCCGCTGCCGCCCCGTCCCGCCTCCCCCGGCCCTGCCGGGGCCCGCGGGCGCCCTCCCCGCCGCCCCCCCCGCTTTCCGGCGGCCTACGTGCCGTCCCGCCGCGCCGCCCCGGCGCCCCAGCCCTGGCGGCCGGGATCCGGCTTATTCAGGTAATCCCGGGGATCGCCTCCGGGCCTCTTCCCGGAAGTCTTCCGGGATAATTCGGCCGCCTGCGCGGGCCAGCGGCCCCCGGGCGGCCCTCAACCAGCCATCCAGGTAACAGATGAATCCTAACGACAAAGGCGGGAGCCCCGCCGGGCTTCCGGAGCAGGGCGAGGCATTCCCGCCCGCGGGCGCGGGCGGGGCGGCGGATCCGGAGGCAGGCGCGGATCAGTACACGGCGGCGGGTCCGGTGGAGGGGGCGTCGGCGGCCCCGGGCGGGGCGGCAGGCGCCGGTTCGGCCTGCGACGGCCGGGCCCTGAGGCGACGCAGGCTCCTGCTCATGACCTCCGTGAGCTGCAACCTCTTCGGGAACATAGGCTTCACCGGGCTCAACATAGCCGCCCCCACGATCCAGAGGGAGATGGGCCTGTCGGCCCCCCAGACGGGCTGGCTCATGCTCTCGGCCATGCTCGCCATGGCGGCCTTCTCGGCGCCGATGGCGCGCCTCTCGGAGATAGCGGGGAGGCGCCGGGTCACCATGGCGGGCCTCTACGTGGCGGCCGCAGGCTCCGTCCTGAACGCCCTGGTCACCACCTTCCCGGCCTTCATCGCGGCGAGGGTCATAACCGGGGCGGGGCTAATCACGTTCTTCACCACCTCCACGGCCATGGTGGCCGCGGCCTACCCGCGGGAGGAGCGGGGGCGGATCCTGGGGCTGGTCATCGGGGCGGTGTACCTGAGCCTGAGCCTCGGCCCCATAGTGGGCGGCCTGCTGGTGGAGGCCTTCGGGTGGAGCTCGCTCTTCTGGTTCGGGGCGGTTGGCCTCGCCCTGCCCATAGTCCTCATCCACATGGTCGAGGGAGAGGATCCCCGTGAGGACTCCCGGATGGATCTGCTGGGCTCGCTGACGTGGGCGCTCGCGGTGGTACTGGGCTTCACGGCCTTCGCCAGCCTGGGGGCGCCGGGTTCCGGCCCGGCCCTCGCGGCGGGGATCGCCCTCTTCGCCCTCTTCGTGTGGCTGACGCTCCGGAACCCCAGCCCGATGGTGGATCTCTCCCTGTTCCGGGTGAGCAGGCGCTTCACGCTCTCGAGCGTGGCCGCCTTCATAAGCTACGTCTCGTCCTTCAGCATCACGATGCTCCTGAGCCTCTACTTCCAGTACTCCAAGGGCCTGCCGCCGGCCGTGACGGGCCTCGTCATGGTCTCCCAGCCGCTCTTCCAGGCGGCGCTGACGCCGGTGGCGGGGAGGCTCTCCGACCGATTCGACGCGGGCCTCATCGCCAGCCTGGGGCTCCTGGTGATACTGACGGGGATACTCATCTTCGCGGTCTTCCTGGACGCCGCGGCGCCCCTGCCGCTCATGATCCTCGCCATGTGCCTGTGCGGGGGGGGCTTCGCGCTCTTCGGCGCCCCCAACTCCAACGCCATCATGAGCGCGGTCCCTCCCAGGCGCATCGGCCAGGCCTCGGGGGTCATCGCCGTAACGCGGCTCACGGGGCAGATTACCTCCATGGCCCTGACCACCCTGGTCTTCGCGCGGGTGATCGGGCCCGGCGAGATCACCCCCGACCTGTATCCGGCCTTCCTGACCGCGGCGCGGCTGCTCTTCTGGATGTTCGTGCCGCTGTGCCTGCTGGGCGTCTTCGCCTCCCGGGCCAGGGGCAGGGACACCGGCGTGGAGGGGGCCGGGGGGAGCTGAGGGGTTCGGGCCCGCGCCCGGACGCTCCCCGCCCGCGGGCCTGGCCGGGCCGGCGGTGCGGGCCCGGCTCCCGCCGGCAGGCCGCCGGGGCCTGGCGGCGCGGCCTCCGTACCTTCCTGGGCGGGGCAGCCCGCCCTTTCCCGACAGTGGGCTGGACGGCGGGTGGCGGCGGGTGGACGGAGAGAGCCGGCAGCGGACGGGAATAGCCGCCGCGGCACGGGGCGGGGACAGCCGCGCCCCGTGCCTGGTGCGCCTCCCCCTCGCCTCCGCCTGTCGGGTTCCCGCGCAGCCGGGCCCGGGCGCAGGCCCTGCGCCAGGGATCCACCTGCGGGAGGCCCGCCTGACGGCAGGATTCCTGCCGGACGCCTCCGGGAGCCGCTTCCGAAGGGCTGCCGCGCGGCAGCGCGCCCGGGATCCCCTTCCGGGCAGGCGGGCGGGGGGCATCCCCTCCCCCGGCGCCTCGTGCCCGGGGAGGGGGGGACACTCGCGGCCCCCCGGACCTTGCGGCCGGCCGGGACGTAATCGCTGCGTTACGTCCCCGGATGACGTATAATCGGGCTTCAGTGACCTGGCGCGCGCAGCGACCCGGCGGACGGCGTCCAGGCCGCGCTGGCCGCCGCCGCGCCCCGCCCGGAGCGCCCGTCCGCCCCCGGCGCCCAGCCTGGAGGTACAAGTGTCGTCTTTCCTTGAGAGTTCGGTTGACAGCGGGGCCCGCCTGGCCCCCGCGCCCCGGCGGTCGCCCGGCGCCTTCCCTGCCGCCGGGAGGGCAGGCCCCGCGGCAGCGGAGGCGGGCCCTCCCGCCGGAAAGGGGCCGCGGGCATGAGGGTGCTCTTCCTGGGGGACGTCTTCGCCCTGCCGGGCCGGGAAATCGTGCGCACGCACCTGCCCGGGCTGGTGGAGCGGGAGGGGATCGACCTCGTGCTCGCAAACGGCGAGAACGCCTCGGGAGGCAAGGGGCTCCTCCCGAGGGACGCCCGGGCCCTCTACTCCTGCGGGATCGCGGCCCTGAGCGGCGGCAACCACAGCTTCCAGCACAAGGAGTCGAGCCCCTTCTACGACGAGGACCGGAGGGCGATACGCCCCGCCAACTACCCGGATCCCTGCCCGGGGCGGGGATGGACGCTGGTGGAGTGCCCGGGGGGCGAGAGGCTGGGCTTCGGGAACATCATGGGGAGGACCTTCATACCCTTCTCCCTGGACTGCCCCTTCAAGGCGGCCGACAGGATGCTGGACGAGATGTCCAGGGCGTGCTGCTGGAGCTCCGTCATCGACTTCCACGCGGAGGCCACCGCCGAGAAGAAGGCCATGGCCTTCTATCTGGACGGCCGCGTCGGGGCACTGCTGGGCACCCACACCCACGTCCAGACCTCGGACGCCCAGATCCTCCCCGGGGGCACCGCCTACCTGACCGACGCCGGCATGACGGGCCCCCACGGGTCGGTCATCGGCATGGATCCCAAGGCGGTCCTGAAGTCCTTCATCCTGGGCCGCAGGCACGCCTACGCGGCCTCCAAGGCCATGGCCTCCATGCAGGGGGCGATCATGGAGTTCGGGGGGGACGGGAGGGCGGTTTCCATCCGGATCGTGAACGAGCCCGACATCTTCGGGCCCGGCCTGGCGGACGCCCGCGAGGGCGCGGGGGAGGGGGGCCCCGGGGAGGGCGGCGGCGCGGCGGGCGAGGCTGGCTTCCCGGGGGACGGCGGGGGGGATCCCTCCCCCGGCAACGGGGTGGATCCCTCCCCCGGCGGCTGAAAGGCCGCGTGTACGGGGCGGTTCCCGGACGGGATCACCGCGGGGCATGAGGTTCTCGGGACGACGGCGCCTTCCGCCGGGACGGTCCGGGGTACGGCCAGCCGGGAAGGCGGTCCGTCCCGCCCTGACGGATCCCGCGCCGCCGCCGGCTTTCAGCCTCCCGGGCCGGCCCCGGCGGCCCCCGCGCCCTCCCCGCCGTCGGCCGTCCCGGCCAGCCGCCGGAAGCGCCCCACCGAGTCCCGCATGGAGGCGGCGGCGCCGGCGCGGAAGCGCTCTATCTCGTCGAGCGACGACATGACGTCCCGGAACGATTCCCTGAGCCGTTCCACAGTGGCCCCGCCGCCCCCCGGCGCGGGCCCGCCCTCCCCGGCCCAGCGGGCGCCGCCCTCGGCGGCGGCCTGGGCGGCCGCGGCGTCGAACTCCTGGAGCTTCCTCAGGGCTATCTTCTGGTTGTAGAGGGCCCCCGCCACCGCGACCGAGGTCCGGAGCGCCGCCAGGGTCACCGTGAGGGCCCGGTCCACGCCCCGGATTAGCTCGGCGTTGTTGCGGGAGACGAGCTCCATGGCCACCAGGCCCTGGTTGTTGACGGCCAGCGTCTGCTGGAGATCCAGGAGCCTCTGCCGAAGCGGGAAGAGCACCTCCCCCTCGACGAAGGACACCCTCTCCGGATCCGCGCCGCCGGCCTTCAGGGGCTCCAGGCGCCTCGAGATCTCGGAATCCAGGAGGAGGCCCAGGGCGATCTCCCGCCTCAGCTTCTGGTTGGCCTCCTTCAGCTTCCCCTGCTCCAGCTGGAGGGTGATGTTGTCGTTCCTGAGCGAGCTCTTCCCCTTGACCATGGAGCGGGAGATCTCGGCGACGGTGCCCTCGGCGCCCCCGAGGCGCCGGAAGTAGCCTTTCGCGGGCGGGAAGAGCCCCAGGAACCCCTTGGCTTCGAAGTCGACGCCCGACGGATCGAGGGAGCGCGCCACGCGGCCCAGCTCGGCCAGGCCGCTGGAGGCGAGCCCACCCCCCTCGCCCGCCCGCGCGAGCTCGCCGGCGGTCGACGCGAGGAGCCTCGCCTTGTCGGCGGAAAGCCGCATGGACTCCAGCCCGTATCTCTCCACCGTGGAGGCGATCCTGGCCCTGTCC
Source organism: Deltaproteobacteria bacterium (assembly GCA_031281735.1). Classification (GTDB taxonomy): domain Bacteria; phylum Desulfobacterota; class Desulfarculia; order Adiutricales; family Adiutricaceae; genus JAIRZX01. Next base: position 4,850 of record JAITEZ010000269.1, read on the forward strand.
GCCGGCGAGGCCGGGTCCGATCCCATGATGAGCTCCGCGTTCCTGGACGCGGCCTCGGCGAGGGACGGATCGCCCATCTCCGCCATGGGGGGCGGCGGCGCGGCCCCGGCTTCCGGGCCGCGGGCCGGGACGCCGTCCCGGCCCGCGGCCGGGCGGGGGTCGATGGCCCCCAGCTCCCTGCGTATGGCATCCTCGTCCGGGACGGTTAAGGAGAAAAGGGCCATGGCGCCTCGCTTTCGGTTGGCCTGGGGCGACCGAGCGCCGTCTGCGGGCGACGGCGCCTTCTCGGAGCCCCCGGGACGCCGCGGCCGGCCCGCGGCCAGGCGCGGCGGAGCGGCTCGGGACGGAGGCGGGGGGCGGCCCGCCTCCGGCGCGCGGCAGGGCGACGGAGCCGTCCCGGCTCCGGGCCGCGGAGGCCGGCGAGGCGGCGGCCGGGGCGGGGTCCCGCCGCCTTCAGTTGCCGATCGCCCCCCTGTAGAACTGCACGTCCTTGACTAGCCCGTCTATCTCGCTGACGGCCGAGTCGCTGTCGGACTGCTGCTGGTCGAAGGTGGAGATGGTCGCGACGGCCGCCAGGAGCTTGTCGAGGGCGATGAGCACCTTCTCGCCCTGGGAGACCTTCTCCGACACGTCCGCGAGCACGTCGTCGTAGATCCTCTTGCGGGCCTGGAACTCCTCCCGGCTGGTGCCGGGGCTGTTCATGACGTCCTCGTACTCCTCCTCGTCGAACCCCTTGACGCGGGCGAGCACGTCGCGGGCGTTGCGGAGGAGGTAGGCCTCGGCGCGGTCGGAGGCGGCGGAGAACTTGGCGAAGGCGAGCTCGCCGGGCTGGAAGCGGTCCAGGAGCGCCTGGCGGATGGCCTCGCGCTTGCGCTGGAGCTTCTCCAGCTGGTCGATCATGTCGTTCAGGTCAGGGCGGAAGGTCCGGATGTTGGTGGAGATGTATTCCTCGATGGCCTCGATGCATCCGCCGGGGGTGTCCGTCCCGGGGGCTCTCCCGAAGAGGCCCCTGACGATGGCTTTCCAGTTGACGTACAGGCAGGCCGCCGCGGCCGCGGCCGCGACGGTCACCGCCGGGACGGCGTAGAGCAAGCTGCCGAGGAACCTCCCCAGGAAGGGCCTGGCCAGGAGGATCACGAAGAGGCAGGCGATGCCGAGATCGAAGGCGGCGAGTCGCAGGAGTCTTTTCCAGGACATGGAGGTAACCGGAACCTAGGTGGGGGCTGGTGCGGGCCGGGGGCGTCAGGGCAGGCGGCCCTGCGCCGGGAGAGTTGGCTTGAAGCGCCCTCCATTGTATTTCCGGGGTAAAGGCTAGTCAAGGACGGCCGGATACGCGCCGGTTCGGCCCCCCCCTCGCCCGGCGTCCGGCCTGGGACTGGCCCGGGCCGGGGCCATCGGCGGGCCGGGGAAAGGTCGGCCGATCACCTTCCCCCGCCCCGTCAAGGCGTGATCGCAACCGTCTCTTTCCAGGCCGTCTCCGAAGGGACCGTGTCTTAACAATCGTCTCTTTCAACTCTGGAACGGCGATCGATGATTGCAGAGCCGAGGATTTCTGAGCCAGGCGGCGGGCGGAGGACGGCTCCGCGCCTCCGGACGAGTCCCTTCTTCACCCTCGCCGCCCGGAACCCGCCCTGGGGCCCGCAGTTGGATTGGCGGTACCAACCGCGCGGCGGCGTGATTATGCGGGGGACCGCGCGGCGGCGTGATTATGCGGGGGACCGTGCGGCGGCGTCATTATGCGGGGGATCGCGCTACCGGACGCGGCTTTCCCCGATGGGCTCGCGCCGGTGCTGTGAAGTCAAGCGTCCGCAGGGCCGGATGCGGAGCCGTTGCCGGGATAAGGCAACCCATTCCGGAACGCTTTCCCACTTGACGTCCTCAGGGGGGCCATCGTGACGTCCTCAGGGGGGCCGTCCCCCGGATGCGCCCTTCGCCGGCTTTCCTGTGGTGCGGCAATTCCCGTGCCTTCCCGGAGGATCATGCCCCGGGGCGGGCGGTAAAGGGAGCTTCTACTCCCGCGAAGCTTCTTCGCCGGGCCGGATGTACCCGGTGATCTCTTCCGCGGTCATCCCCCCCCTCAAGCAGATGCCTCTGAAGATGCCTCCGCAGGGCTCTGAGATGTCTCCGCTGATGCCACTGAAGATGCCTCTCCGCAGGGCTCCGAGGATGCCTCCACGTATGACTCAGCGGATGTCGTGAGGATGCAAGCCACGTATGCCGGCCGCTGGCGGGGCGGGGCTTCCGAACGTGTCTTTCCCGCCCGATGAACAGGGATCCTCCCTCGCGGAGCCCCAGCACATGGTGAGGGCAGGCCGGGAGCCGTCCCGGCTCCTCACGTGGCGTGGGGCGCTGGCCCTGGGACGTCGGCGAGGCCGGGGCGCCCCGGGAGGGGGGCGGCTGGCCCGGCGCGCGGCGCCGAGGCGGGGCGGGCCGGCGGCGTGCCGTCAGGCGGGCGCGTCGGGACCGCCCCTGGACTTCCGGGAACCGCCGGGCCTCCAGAGGGGGGCCGTGATCCGGAAGGTCGAGGGCGGCTCGTGGAACGCGAGATCCCCCTGGTAGGGGGCCAGGAGCGCCCGGGAGAGGGGCAGCCCCAGGCCCGTCCCGCCCTTCTTGAGGCGGGTGGTGAAGAAGGGCGTGAAGATCCTCGCCGCGTCCACGGCGGGCACACCGGGCCCGTCGTCCGAAACCTCCACCGCTCCCCGCGCCCCCTCCCGGAAGAAGGCTATCCGGGCCAGGCGGGCGCCTCCCTCCCGGCTGTTCTCCAGGAGGTTCCGGAGCACTGTCTCCAGGGCGTCCCGGTCCACGGCGAGCGTGAGGTCGCGGGGCCCGCCCGGGGCGATCTCCGCCCGGAAGCCGGTTCCGGGCGCGTCCGCGAACCCGCCGCCGCCACCGGCCGCGGGGCCGTCCCCCGGCCCGGGGCGGCCGGCCGGGGGGGGATCTGAGAGGCGCTCGCAGAGTTCCCGGGCGACGGCCACAGCATCGGCGCTGGCACCGGGGCCGGGCTCGAGCGCCTCGGCCCTGGCCAGGGCGAGGAGCCGGGCGACCAGGCTCTCCAGGCGGGCCAGATCGGCGAGGATGTTGCCCCGGAAGCGTTCGCGGGTGTCGGGCGGCATTGCGCCCCGGTCGTCCAGGACGAGCTCCAGGGCCCCCCTGAGGGAGGTGAGGGGCGTCTTGAACTCGTGGGAGACCCCGCCCGCGAAGGCCTTGAGGTAGTCCGAGCGGCGGCGCAGGCGTTCGGCCATGAGCCCTACCGACTCCTCCAGGAGCGCTAGCTCCCTGGGCTCCAGGAAGCCCGGCCGCCTGGCCCGGAAGCCGGGGGCGAGGCCCTCGGCCACCTCCCTGGCCCTGGAGGCGAGTGACTTCAGGGGCCCGATGATCCGGAAGGACGCCGCGAGGCTCAGGGCCACGAGGATGGCGGCGGCGGCCGCCGCCGCCCAGAGGAGCCGGGAGCGCTCCTGGTACAGGGCCTTCATGACCTCCCGTGGGGTGCGCGACAGGTGCACGACGCCCAGGAGGCGCCCCCCCCGGAACACCGGGTAGGCGCAGAAGACCCGGTAGGCCGTGCCCCGGCTGGGGGAGGCGAGCGACGCGGGGCCGCCGGGGCTGCGGGCGCGCAGGACGGCCGTGTAGGAGCCCTCCAGGGCCCCCGCCACCTCCTCGGCGCGGGTCATGGAGAGCCCCCGCGCCCTCCCCGGTGAGGCCACGGTGCCCTGGGGGTCGAGCACGACTATCCGGGAGAGGAGACGCCTCTCGGCCTCGTCCAGGACGGGCTGGATCTGCTCCGCGGCGGCCGCGGCCACCGGATCCAGATCCCGCAGGGGAGGCGAGTACAGGGACGCGTCCGGGAGCGGCGGACCGCCCCCCAGGGCGAGCCGCGGCTGGAGGGGGTCGATGGCGGGACGCGGGCGGCCGTCGGGATCCCGGCGGCCCGCGCCGGGCAGGAGCCCCCTCGGGATCCCGCCCGTCTCCGCGATGTCCGCGGCCTCGGCTGCTTCCGCGTCCGCGGCCTCTGCGGCCTCAGCGGCGTCCAGCTTCTCGGCCAGGGCCGCTGCCGCCGCGGGGCCCTCCCCGGAGGCGGGGGCGGCGGGCGCGCGCGCGGTCGCTCCCGGCTTGACTGAGGGGAAGCCCGGCAGTGGCAGCGGCAGGGCGGAGGGGGCGGGATCCGGTGCCGCGCCTCCCGTCCCGGGGCCGCCCTGCCCCGCCCGGGGCGCGCGGGGCACTCCGGCCGCCCCGGGCGTTGGGCCCGCGAGGGGGACATCCTGCGGGGCGTTCCAGTGGCGCACCCCCCAGTCCGGGCCGGCCTCGCCCGCCACCGCCAGGGCGTAGGCGCCGGCCGTCATCACCGCCTGGCTGATGAGCTCGGCCTCGGTCTCGCGCACGAGGCCGTTCTCATAGAAGCGGAAGAGCCAGGCCCCGGTCACGGGAAGCACCAGGACGGCGAGGTTCACGGCGAGCAGAAGCGACGCGACCCCTGGCCGTGGGAGCCCTCCCCGCGCTGGCATGGGGGCGGGGGGGCCTCAGGCCCCCCCCTCCCGGGCGCCGGGGGGGCCGCCCGCGCCTTCCCGTCCCGCGTCCCCTTCGGGGAGATCCATCCCCATGAGGGCGTTGGCGTAGGCCTCGGGGTCGAAGGGGCGGAGATCCTCGTAGCCCTCGCCGATGCCGATGAAGATGACGGGTATCTTGTGCTCGTGGATGACCGAGACCACCATGCCGCCCTTGGAGGTGCCGTCCAGCTTGGTCACGATGAGCGAGTCCACGCCTATCTCGGAGTGGAAGATCTTCGCCTGCTGGGCGGCGTTGCGCCCGGTGTGGGCGTCCAGGATCAGGATGGTCTCGTGGGGCGCCCCGGGCACGGCCTTGGCCGCAACGCGCTTGATCTTCTTGAGCTCGTCCATGAGGTTGGCCTTGGTGTGGAGCCTGCCGGCGGTGTCTATGATGACGACGTCCGAGCCCTTGGCCTTGGCGGAGCTCAGGGCGTCGAAGACGACCGAGGCCGCGTCCGCCCCCGTCGGCTGCGAAACGAACCCGCAGCCCAGCCGCTCGGCCCAGACCCCCAGCTGCTCCACCGCCGCCGCCCGGAAGGTGTCGCCAGCGGCCAGCATCACCTTCTGCCCCCGCTCGGTGAAGGTGCGCGCCAGCTTGGCGATGGTGGTGGTCTTGCCCACGCCGTTCACGCCCACGACCAGGAGCACCCGTGGCGGCCTCTCGGGCACCAGGTCCGCCTGGGGCACGTCCATGAGCGCCACCAGGGCGTCCCGGAGGGCAGTCTTCAGGGCCTCCGCGTCCGCGAGCTCGTTCTTGGCCACCCTGGCCTTCACCTTGGTGAGGAGCGCCGCCGTCGTGGACGGTCCCAGATCGGCCGTGTAGAGGATCTCCTCGAGTTCCTCCAGGACCTCGTCGTCGATGGCCCTTCTCGACCCTATCACCGTCTCGATGCGGCCGGCGATGACGTCCCTGGTGGAGGAGAGCCTGCTTTTCAGCCTCGCGAACCAGCCCTTCCTGGCGGGGGAGGGCCGGTCGCCCCCCACTTCCTCTTCCGCCCCGGCCTCCGCCTCGGCCCTCTCCCTGGCCTCCGCCTCGGCCTTCTCCCTGGCCTCCGCCTCGGCCTTCGCGCGGGCGGCTCTCGCGGACTCCGCCGCGGCCCTGGCCTCGGCCTCCTGCGCGGCCTCGGCCGCGCGCCTAGCCTCCCTCTCGGCCGCCTGCGCGGCCTCGGTGGCGGCCCTGGCGCGGGCTTCCGTCTCCCGGGCGGCTTCCGCCTCCGCCCTGGCGCGGGCTTCGGCTTCCCGTGCCCTCCCGGCCTCCGTGCGGGCACGATCCTCCCTCTCAGCGGCGGCCTGGGTCTCGGCGCCCCGGGCCTCTGCCTCGGCCCGCCTCGCGTCCTCGAGAGCCTCGCGCTCCTCGTCGGACTCGTCGTCCGCCAGGAAGGCCTCGCCCTGCTCCTCGGCCTCGGCGGCCTCGCAGGCCTCCTTCTCGTCGGCCGGTAGGGGGGCGAGCCCCTCGTCGCCCTCCGCTGTCCGGCGGGGGGCGGGGATGAGGAAACCCGCGTCCTCCCCGAGGGCCTCCTCGAAGCCCAGCGCGGCGGCGTCCTCGGCTTCCCCGGATCCTTCGGCGGCGGCCGCGGCGTCCCCGGCGGCCTGGTCGGCGCCCTCCTTCGGGCGCCGGCCGAAAAGCGAGCCGAAGAAGCCCTGTTTCCTCGGGGGCCCGGGGGCGGGGGGCCGTGCGCCCCCCGCCCCGGCCCCGGCGTCGCCGGGGGCAGGGGCAGGGGGGGGATCGGCGGGGGGGTCGGCCTTGGGGCCTTTCCTGCGAAAGAAGTCGAACATTACCGGGTTAGTGCCTCCGCCTGTGACAGGCTCACTGACACGAGCCTGGACACCCCGGGGGTCTCCATGGTGACCCCGTAGAGCGTGTCGCTTATCTGCATGGTCCTCTTGTTGTGCGTGACCATGATGATCTGGGAGGACTCGGAGAGCCTCCGCAGGAGCCGGTTGAACCTGTCGATGTTGGCCTCGTCCAGGGGCGCGTCCGCCTCGTCCAGGAGGCAGAAGGGGCTGGGCCGGATGAGGTAGAGGGCGAAGATGAGCGCCAGCGCCGTGAGGGCCTTCTCCCCGCCGGAGAGGAGGCTCATGACGGTGATCTTCTTGCCCGGGGGGTGCACGCGGATCTCGACCCCCGCCTCCAGGGGATCCTGGCCCTCGGACAGGAGCAGCCAGCCCTCGCCGCCCTCGAAGAGCACGGGGAAGATCTCCTGGAACTTGGAGTCCGCCGAGGTGAAGGTCTCGGTGAAGCGCTCGCGGCAGACGGCGTTGATGCGCTCGATGCCGTCCCTCAGATCGGAGATGGCCTTCTGGAGGTCCAGGTACTGCACCTCGTAGAAGCCGCACTTCTTCCTGAGCTCGCGCTCCTCCTCGATGGCGGCGGCGTTCACCTCGCCTAGCGAGTTCAGGCGCTCCCTGAGCCTCGCGGCCCGTCCCTCCGCGTCCGGGGGGAGTTCCGTCCCGGCGTATTGCCGGGGGTCGATGAGCTCCGGGGGGGCGGGCGCGGGTTCGCGGGGCGGGGCGGCGGCCCGGTCCCTCGGCTCGCCGGCGCCGGGGGCGCCGTCCCGATCCCTGGCGTATTCTAGCCTCTCTCCCCGTGATTCCGCCAATAATTCTTCGGCAACGGCCGGGCCGAGGGCGGCTTCCGGGGGCGCGGCCCCCTCCGCGCCGGTCCCGTAGTCCCCGGCGGCCCCCCCCCTCCCGGCACCCGCGGCCTCCGGCGCCCGGCCCTCCGGCGGCCCGGCGCCTCGCCCGGGACGAGCGGGCCCTCCGGGAAGCCCGGCCCCTTGTGGCGGCTGTGGCTCCCCGGCCTCCCCGGGCGTCCCTGTCCCTGCGGGCCCTCGGGGCTCCTCCGGATCCTCCCCGGGTATGCGGAACTCCGCGTGCCAGTCCTTGAAGACGTTGTCCTTGATCCTGGCGAGCCTGTACTCCGCCTCCAGGAGATCCTTCTCCAGGGCGTTCAGGCTCTCCTGGCCCTCCTCGCGTCCCTTGCGCGCCTGGCGCAGGGCGTCCTCCCTCTCGGCGAGCCCCGCCCGGAGGGCCTCCTTCTCGTCGCGGAGGGCCTTCACGCGATCCCGCGCCTCGGCTATCTTCCCGGGCAGGCCCTCGGCCTCGGCCGCCAGCGTGGCTATCTTCCCGGCGCGGTCTGCCTCCTGGGCCGCGAGACGGGCGGCCTCGGACTCCAGCGACCTCCGGCGGCCGTCGAGATCGCCCAGGTACCTCTCGGCGGCCTTGAGCTCCCGCCGGGCCCCCTCCAGCTTCTCGGCGGCGGTGGCCGAGGCCCGGGAGGCGGCGTTCTCGCGCTCCTGGATCTCGCCCAGGGACCTGCCGGCGGCGGCGCTCTCCCGGCGGAGGGCCTCCAGCCTCTCGGCGGCCGCCGCGAGCTCGCCGTCGAGCCTCTCCTTGTCGAGACGGAACTCCTCGCGCCTCCTCTCGCCCTTGGCCGCGTCCGCCTCGACCCGCTGGAGCTCGGAGGACAACGCGCCCGCGCGGATCCTGAGGCCCTTCTCGTTGGAGACGGCCTCCACCAGCCGCTCGTTGGCCTTGGAGAGATCGGAGGCCAGGGAGTTTCGCTCGGCCGTCTTGGCCGCGAGCGCCTCGTCCGCCGCCTCCCGCGCCCCGCGGGCCTCGGCCGCCAGGGCGCGCAGGGCCTCCAGCTCCTCCCGGGCGGCGGCGGCCTGGGCCTCGGCCTCCTCCTTCTCGCGGAGCCGCGCGAGGAGCCCCTTGCCGTCGCCCTTGCCCTTGGCGGGCCTGGCGCCTCCCGCCACCACCGTCCGCGAGAGGAAGGTGCCGTCCCGGGTCAGGATCACCCTGCCGTCTGGGAGATCGGCGAGGATCTCCCAGAGGCGGTCGCCCCCGGCGGGGCCGTCCTCCGGGCCCGCCCGGGCTTCCGCCCGCCCTCCCGCGCGCCCGGCGGCGGGGCCGCCCCCGGCGTCGCGGGGGAGGCCCGTCTTCCCGTGCGCCCCGGGGACGGCGGGCTCCCCGGCGGCCCCGGCGGGGGGGTCCGCGAGCTCTATCTCCCCGCCCAGGAGGGCCTCGGCCAGGGGGCGGTCGCCCAGCTCGCTCCGGCACACGAAGCCGTAGACGCCCAGGCGGCCTTCCTGGGCGGCCCGGAGGGCCGCGAGCGCGGCCCGGCGGTCCTCCACCAGGAGCCAGGAGAGCCGCTGGCCCAGGAAGGCCTCCGCGGCCTCCTCGGCCCCCGGGGGGATCCTGACGCTGCCCGCGACGGGGCCGACGACGCCCCTCTCCCTGAGATCCCGGCGCCCCAGGAGGCTCGATACCTCGGGGGGGTGCCAGGCGAACTGCCGCTCCAGGCTCTCCAGGGTCTCCAGGCGCGCCTTGAGGCCGGCCGCGCGGGAGTCCGCGGCGGAGACACCGGAGACGGCGGCCTCCGCGGCCGCCCGCCCCGCCGCCGCGGCCTCCCGCCGGGAGGCGAGCTCCGCCTCCAGGGCCGCGAGGTCGTCCTCCAGGGCCTTCCGGGCCCGCGTCCGGGCGGCGGCCCTCTCCTGCGCCTCCCGGAGCGTGTAGTCCATCTCGTTCCTCTCGAGCTCGAGGGCCCGCCTGCGTTCCGCCAGGTGGCCGGCCAGGCTCTCGCAGCCGGCCAGCCCCTCGCCCGCCCTCGCGAGGGAGTCCTTCAGGCCGTCGAGCCCCCTGGCGGCCGCGCGTACCCTCTCCTCCGCCGCCCCGTGGCGCTCCCGGGCCAGGGAGAGCTCCCTGCCGGCGGCCTCGGCCCTGGCGGCGGACCCCGCCGACTCGGCCTCGAGCTCGGCTGCCAGGGCCGCGAGCCGCTCCCGGTCGGCCCGGTAGGCCTCGCGCTGGCCCTCCTGGCCGGCGAGCTCGGCCCGGACCGTCCCGGCGCGCTCCGCCGCCTCCGCGGACGAGCGCCGCAGGTGCTCCAGCTCCGCCCTGGCCTTCTCGTGGGCGCCGTCCAGGGCGTGGAAGGCGGACAGGCCCTCCTCCAGCAGCAGGCCCGCCCGGGAGTCCTCCAGCTTGAGGGCCTCGCACTCGGCCTCGATGCCCGCGGCCCTGGCGGCCAGTGATCTCGCCTCGGCGAGGGCCGCGTCCCGGGCGGCGGCGAGCTCGCGCCTCGCGGAGCCGAGCTGGAGATGGCCCCGGGCGGCGAGGGTGAGCTCGAGGGACCGGAGCTCCTCGCGGATGGCCCTGTGCTTCAGGGCCCGGGCCGCCTGGCGGGAGACCGCGGCCAGCTGCTTGGAGTTGTCGGCCATGAGGAGCGCCACCGTCTCCAGGTTGCGGGAGGCGGACTCGAGCTTCTTCTCCGATTCCTTCTTCTGCTCCTTGTAGCGGGTCACCCCCGCCGCCTCGTCCAGGAGGAGCCGGCGCTCGTCGGCCCGGGCGTCCACCAGCCGCCCCACCTTCTCCTGCTCGATGATGGCGTAGGCCCTCGTGCCCATGCCCGCCTCGATGAAGAAGCGGGCCACGTCCTTGAGCCTCGCGGGGTTCCTGTTGATTTGGTACTCGGAGTCCCCCGAGCGGTAGAGCCTGCGGGTGACCGAGATCTCCGCCTGGCCCCGCTCGGTGTCCCTGGCCAGGGTCAGGACCACCTCGGCCAGGGCGGCGGGGGGCTTGCCCTTGGAGCCGTTGAACAGGAGATCCTCCATGTTCCGGGCCCTCAGGAGCCTCGGGCTCTGCTCCCCCATCACCCAGCGAATGGCGTCGATGATGTTGCTCTTCCCGCAGCCGTTGGGCCCCACCACGGCGCTGATGCCGGGGGTGAAGGGGACCACCGTCCGTTCGGTGAAGGACTTGAACCCGGAGATCTCTATGCGTTTGAGGAACATGCTGGGGGAGGGTGCCTGCGTTCGGCCGGCGGGGGGAGGGCCGCCGGGGGCGGGACATGATCCCCTCCCCGCGCGGCAGGAACAGGCATTATGGCACGACGGCCCCAGCCGGGAAAGGACGCCCCGGGCCCGCGGGGCGTCCGCGTGTCCGGGCGGCCGGCGCGGGGGCGTCCCGGGGGCGAGTGCGCGGGAGGCGCCGTGAGATGCTGCGGACGCGAGGGTCGGGGGGGCGGAAGGCGCGCGGCGGGGTCAGGGTGATGGGATGCGGGCGGCGGAGCCAGCGGTGGGGGGAGGCGCGGGGTCTGGGGGCCGGGCCGCTGGAAGGGGGGACGGGGGCGTAAAAAAAGGGGTTCCCAGGGAATCACCCTAGGAACCCCGTCCGCTGGTCGGGACGACTGGATTTGAACCAGCGGCCCCCTGAACCCCATTCAGGTGCGCTACCAGGCTGCGCCACGTCCCGGCGACCGGCCCCGGCAAGGGGCCTCGGCGGGCCTCAGTGCCCTGCGCGCCTCCCCGGGCGGGGAGGTGCGCCGTTTTGAGGCGAGAAGTATTTTATTATACGGGCGGCGGAATGGCAAGCGAAAAAAGGCCGCCCGTCCGGCCTCCCGGCCCCGGCCGGGATGCCCAGGGGCTGCCGGGATACCCCGGGGCGGCCTGGGCAACCGGCCGCCGGGCCCCCGTCACCTCTTCCCGGGCCTCTCCGGAAGCGTCCTGCGGTAGGCCGAGAAGGCGTGGAGGGCGCCGAGGATGCCCGCGCGGTCACGGGCGTCCACCATGCCCTTCATCCGGGAGAGGACGCCGATGAGGCCCTGGAGATCCCGCGAGAGGTTCTCCGCGTTGTCGATGACCACCGCGGCCCATTTCTCCGGGGGTGAGGCGCCCAGCCTGGTGGTGTCCCGGAACCCCGTCCCCGCGAACTCCAGGACCCTGTCCCCGCCCCCCTCCATGGCGCAGCCCGCGAGGCACGAGGCCGCGAGGTAGGGCAGATGGCTCACGAGGGAGTAGATCCCGTCGTGCTCCTCGGGGCTCAGTATCCGGATCCTGCAGTCCAGGAGCTCGTGGAGGTTCTTCAGGCGGCCCAGGAGCTCCCTCTGGGCCGGGCCGAAGCGGGGGTCGGGCGTCAGGACGTAGAGGCAGCCGGGGATCAGGGACGCGTCAGACTGCGCGAAGCCCGCCACCTCCTTGCCGGCGATGGGGTGGCCGCCGCAGTAGTGGACACCGGCGGCGAGCGCCGCCTCGTTGGTGGCGGTCTTGGTGCTCCCGGAGTCGGTGACGGCGTAGGTGACACCGCGCCTGCCCATCTCCGCGAGCATCTCGACGTTGCGGTGCACCGGCAGGCACAGGTAGGCGAGGTCGAGGTCGAGCCCGATGAACTCCCCCGGATCGGAGACCACCCTGCGGAAGCGGCGGATGCGCCTGGCCTCCTCGATGGTCGCCGGGTCGCGGTCGTAGACGTTTATCTCCAGGCCGTCGAAGGGCGAGAAGGCCTTGGCGAGGCTCCCCCCGATGAGGCCCAGGCCGGCTATGCCCAGGCGGCGGAAAGGCAGCCTGGGCGGCAGTTTGAACTTGGGCATCTTGACCTTTCTCGCCTGCCGGGGCCCGGGGCGGGCCGCCTGGCGGCCTTCCGGGAGGGGCGGCCGGATCCGGGGGGCGGCCGGACTGCCGGCAGGGTGCGCCCGGAAGGCCGGGCGGCGGGGGCGGGACGCCCCGGGGCAGGCCGGGATCACCCTGCCGGGAGGCGGAAATTATAGCACAGGGCACCTGGCGCCCCCGGCGCCCGCAGGCCTCCCGCCCCCGCGCTTCCTCGGCCCCCGGCCCGCCCCCGGGCGCCCGGGGCCCGGGAGGACGGGGCT
>JAITEZ010000284.1 GCA_031281735.1 Deltaproteobacteria bacterium
GAAAGAAGAATTAAGGGAGAATGGGAGAATACGGAGAAAGGGGGAAAGCAGGCGGGGTCGGACTCAGCGTGTCTGCGGGGCGGGTCTCCCTGCCGGGAGCGTCCCCGACTGTCCTGGCCGGCCGACGGCCCCTGCGGGCCGGGGGAGGCGCACCGGGCTGGTGCGGGGCGGGGTTCAGCTCCCCCACAGGGCGAGGAGGCCGGGCTTGGCCTTCTCGAAGACTTCGGCCTCGTTTTCGATGAGGGAGGTGATCTGGGACGCGGAGGAGATCGCCGTGGTCTTCTTGAAGTCCAGCAGGCGCAGGAGGAATACCGGCATGAGGGCCCGGATCAGGGCGTCCGCGTCAGCGGACTCGCCCCAGCGCCTGCGGTAGGTGGCGGCGCCCCTGTATATCAGATCCGCCCAGACTTGCGGGGGGACCCTCTGGCCGTAGGGCGGCGGGTTCAGGAGCGTGCTGAAAAGCCCCAGGTGCGCGGGGAAGACCTCCTCCCAGATCCCCCGGCTGGCCTTGGCGGAGCTGGCGATGAGCCTCTGGAATGCCTGCGGCGCACCCACGAGCTCGCGGGGCGGCAGGATGTCGGCCTTGAGGCCCGCCCCCGTGACCGGCGTGGGCCGCGAGTTTCTGGGCTTGAGCCACTGGTCCGGGTACAGGATCATGAGCTCGTAGAAGCTCTTGAGCGTCTGGCAGAACTCCTCGCCGATGCCCGTGTCTACGGGGAGCCGGCTGGGGCCCACCCGGGGGTCCGCCATGAAGCTCTGGAAGACCGGGCCGTGGCTCACGGCGATTACTCGGACCGCGAGCTCGGTCGAGCAGAAGTCGGTCACCGAGGGCCAGCGGCAGGTGTTGAGGAACACCTCGTTCAGCTGGCCCGAGAAGGCGGCGTCCCCCAGGTGCGGGTTGCGTATTCGCCTCCCGAAGAGCGCCCGGAAGAGGGGGTAGCTCAGGAGGTAGGTGAGGGGCAGATCGAAGTGCTGGCGTGAATAGATGGGGGAGGTGTAGCAGGCGCCGTTCCCGAGCACGGGATCCAGGAGCCGGGGGAGCCAGGTCTTCTTGAGGGTCGCGATCCCCGCGTCGTAGGTGACCACCGCCCTGGCCTTGAGCCTGGACGCCACCTCCACCAAGTTGAAGAAGCAGGTCCTCTTGTTGCGCTCGCGGGGATCGGTCGAGACGTAGATCCGGGGCGTCTCGGAGGGGGCGGCGAAGAAGGCCTCCCGCGTCCCGTCCGTGGACGCCGCGTCGGAACACACCAGCACCGTCCTGAGCTCGGGGTGGTAGCGGGCGGCGCCCCCGGCGGCCTTGGCCACCGCGAGCTCCATGTTGTCCGCGTTGTTGGACGAGTACAGCCCTATCACCACGTCCGCCTCCGGGACGGACGCCGGGTTCTCCTCCAGAGCGACGTGGCCGCCTACTATCAGCTCGTCCATAACGCAAGTCCGGTAAGCAACCCCTGGCCCGGCTGCGGCTCCGGTCGGCGAGGGGTTTGGGTTTTCTGGGCCCCTAACAGCGGCGCCGCGTCCGATTGGCCGGCGCGGCGCCTGCAGCGTGTGATTAAGTCCGCAGCATTATAGCACAGGTCTGCCTGAAAGCGGCCAAAAAGGGGCGGTTGAGGAGCCGACGTCCCGGGGGCTCCCGCCGTGTCGCCGGGCCCCGCCGCAGCCGTCCGGCCGGGGATCGCGGAGATCCGGCCGGCGTCCGGCAGGGGTGCCCCGCCGGGGGTCCGGGCGGGCGGCGCGGGTTCCGAGCGAGCATCCCCCGGGCCGGATCCGAATCGGTGCGGCCGGCCCCGGGACTCGCTGAACTCATTATAAGGTATCCGCATATATATGAATCGGTTTTTACATAGACATTTTATATATTTGCCATTTTTTTTTATAAAAATCACGATCTGCGCTCGCGGGGGGCCGGGCAGGGGCCGTCCGCAGGCCGCCGGGGGCCGGCCGGCGGAGGCGGGGACGGGGGCGCGAGGACGCGTCCACCGCAGGCGGCGCCCCAGCCCCCTTGCGGCACTCCCTCCCCCCGCGCCCGGCGCGGCCCTCCCCCGGCCGCCACTGGACATCGCGAGGCCCCGTCTGATATGATTCCGCGAGGGTAGACCCCGTCTTCACTGACAATTTTCATAATCATTCAGCGGGCGGCGTAAGACCCATCCTTCAGGGTGGGGATGTATTCCGCCGGGATCCGGATTCTGAAGAAAACATGTATAATAGAAATGGATGGCAATAGATATATTCGTAAAAATTAATAATATAATACTAGGAACCGGCTGGCTGAAGTGCCGGAACTCCATTCCCGCCGAAGGCGCGCTCCGGGACGTCGCCGTCCCGATCGGGACGGACGGGTCCCTCGTCTCCACTCAAACCGGGGGGGACGTCCCTGGCCCCGGCCCGCCCGAGGGGGAAGCCGTCGGCCTGGACATGGGCATCGCGCTTTTCACCGGCGGCGGCGCTTACCCCGGCCTCCCTCCCGGGGCCCCGGCCGGGACCGGCCGGAGCCCCGAAAGGAAGAGGCGTGTCCGGAGGGTCGCGGCCGGGAGATGCCGGTCCGCGGAAATGAGGGCCGGGAAGGCTCATGCGGGGAGGGAGGGGAGGCCCCGGAGCCCCGCGAGCGGGAGATCAGGGAGGCCTTGCCGCGGGACGGCCGTCGCCGGCCGCAGGGTTTCCGGCGTCCGCAGGGGTTTCCTTCACAAGGCCCCGGCCGCGATCGGCAAGAGCCGCTCCGTCGTGGCGGCTGGGGATCCGAAGGTGAGGGACATGTCCGCCCCCGCCAGTGGGATCCAGGAGGGATCCGGACGGCATGTGGCGGCCAGGAGCCGGCCCGGCCGGGCGATCCCGCGTCAGGGCCGGGGCGCGCGCCCGGCGGCGCCCGGACGGGAGCCGGCCTTCCGGGGAGGCCGGCCTGTCCTGGTCGATCCCCGCGGCGCCGGCCGGGGATGTCCCGGCTGCGGGCATGCGGGGAAAGGCGGCCGCGGGACGCGGGCCGGTCCCAGATGCCTGGGACGCGGCCGCGGGAACGGCGCCGGGACGGCCGGCGCGGTGAACGTCCCGGCGGCCGGGCAGGCCGCCTCGAT
>JAITEZ010000301.1 GCA_031281735.1 Deltaproteobacteria bacterium
GGGCCGCCGCCCCGGTTTCCCGGGCCCGGAAGGCCCGGCCCGCCGAGGCGCGGGGCCTGCCCGGCGCGCAGGACGGGGGGCCTGCGGCACCGGGGCCGTGATCCCCAGGCCCCCCGGCAAAGGCGGTCGGGAGGCATCAGGGGAAACGGGCGCGAAACACTCCGATCTCCTGGGGCGTCCGGGCGCAAGGCCGCGGCCCTCGAGGGCTTCCCGGCGCGGGGCCGCGGGAGGCACGGGCCCGCGAGGCCCGGGAAAGGCCGGAGGCGCGGATGCCGGGGGCGGCCCGCCGCCTTCAGGTCTCCAGCAACTCCTGGAGCCTGTCGCAGATGAGCTGGTAGTCGAAGTCGTCGAGCTTCGCGCGCAGGTAGGGCACGAGATCCGCGTCCCGGTCGTAGTCGTTCAGCTCGAGCTTCGAGACGATCTCCTCCATCGCCGAGGTCTTCCCGCGGCCGGCGGCCTCCAGGAGATCTTTCAGGAGCGCGGGATCCGGGGCGGGGAGCTTCAGCTTGGAGCCCGTGGACTGGGCCGCCTCGACGCGGGCGATTACGGAGGAGATGTCCTGGATGAGCTTCTCCGCCTTCTCCACCAGGAGCAGGTGGCTGTCGGCGAAGCTCTCCGTCTTGCCGCCCTTGGCCATGGCCTCGAGGCGCGCCGCCACGTCGCCCACGGCGGTGGCGGAGATGCCGTAGCTGGAGCCCTTGAGGCCGTGGACGGAGATGGCGTAGTCGCTCAGGGAGGAGCGGGCCGAGGCCTTGAGCGACTCCAGCAGCTTCGGGGTGTGGAGGACGTATGACTTCAGGACCTTGATGTACTTGGCCTCGCTGCCGTAGCGGCTGATGCCGGTCTCGATCTCCAGGCCCTCGACGGCGATCTCCCGGATGGAGAGCCCCGTGGGCGGGGCGCCCCCCGGGGACGGCATCGGCTCGCCCAGCTCGGACGTGGTCTCCGCGCCGTCACCGGGGGCCTCGGGGGGGGGCCCCTCCGCGTCCGACCCGTCCGGCCGGGAGCGGCGGACCCAGCGGTTCAGGACCGAGTCCAGCTCCATGATGTCGATGGGCTTCGAGATGAAGGAGCTGAAGCCGTTGTCGAGGAACATGCGGTCGGTGCCCGGGGCGGCGCTCGCTGTGAAGGCGATGACCGGGACATTGCGGGCGTACTCGGTGGCGAGCCCCCTTATGGCCCTCACGGCCTCCACGCCGTCCATGCCGGGCATCATGTGATCCATGAGGATGAGATCGAAGCGCTCCGAGGGGGGCGAGTCGTCGCGCACCGCGGCCACCATCTCCAGCGCCTCCGGGCCGCTCTGGGCCGTGGACACCTTGAGGCCGTAGGGGGAGAGGAGGCCCTCCGCCACGTCCAGGTTGGTCGGCACGTCGTCCACCAGGAGCACGTGGCCGTACGGCATGCTGGTGCGCACGAGGCTGCCCTCGCCGGGCATGCCCTTGACCATCGTCCGGAAGCTGGCGAGATCCTCCGCCGCCTGCCTGCCTATGGGGGAGCCGTGGACGATGCGCTGGGGGATCACGACGCGGAACTCGGATCCCACCCCGAACTCGCTCTCGGCGGCTATGGTGCCCCCCATGAGATCCACCAGGTACTTGGTGATGGAGAGACCGAGGCCCGTCCCCTCCACGTAGCGGTTGGCCTCGGAGTTGATCTGGCTGTGCTCGGTGAAGAGCCTGCCCATGTCCTCGGCCCGGATGCCGATGCCGGTGTCCGTCACGGTGAAGACCAAGTCGGCCCCCGCCCCCCCGCCCGTGGGCATCCAGCCGATGCAGAAGCGGACCTTGCCGCGCTCGGTGTACTTGAAGGCGTTGGAGAGGATGTTGTTGAGGATCTGCTTGACGCGCAGGCTGTCGCCGGAGAGCCGGGAGGGGACGGTGTCGTCCACGGAGAGCTCGAAGTTGACGGGCTTCGCGCCCGCGCGCACGATGTTCACCTGCACCACGTCGTTCACGAGATCGATGACGCTGTAGTCGACCGGCACTATCTCGAAGTTGCCCGCCTCGGCCCTGGCGATGTCCAGGATGTCGTTCACGATGCGGAGCAGGGACGATCCCGCGTTCCAGATCTTCTCCAGGTTGAGCTTGGAGAGCGTGGCCAGGTTGTCCCGCTGCAGCTCAAGGGCCGAGAGGCCCAGTATGGCGTTGAGGGGGGTCCGCATCTCGTGGGACACCGTGGCCAGGAAGGTGCTCTTGGCCCGGGCGGCCGCCTCGGCCGTGACCTTGGCCATCACGAGCTCGCGGTTGCGCTGGTCCAGCTGGCGGATCATGGAATTGAAGCTGTCCGAGAACTCCCCCATGAAGTCCACGTGCTGGGTGTAGTCGCCCGCGGCTATCTGCTGGGCCTGCCAGGTGAGGTGCTTCATGGACGAGTAGAGGGTCTTGAGGGGCGCCGCTATCTCGTTGCCCGCGCTGGGCATGGGCGCGCCCAGATCCCCCCTGGCCAGGGCGCTGGAGAACGTCCTGAGCTCGCCTATGCACTCGGCGAGGAACATGATCCCCAGCCCGAGGTTCCTCTCGGCTCCCTGGAGGGTGTTGGGGTCCAGCCTGGCCTTGAGGGGGTTGTAGATGACGTCCCGGAGGTACTCGAAGAGCACCTTCACCGCGCCGCCTCCGGGCTGGCCGCCGGCGGCGGGGCCGGAGTCCGGGCCGCCGGCGCCGGGGCAGTGAGGCCCGCCGCCCGCCGGGCCGGCTACGTTGCTTCCGTCTCCGCTGTCCATCGCTCTCACGTCTCCGCTGTCAGTCTCGGGCCGGAACCGGGCGTCGCGGGGCGCCCCACCGGCGGGATCCCCTGCGCGCGGGGCGACCCGCGGGGTGAGCCCCCGCTCCTGCCGGGGCGCCGGCCGGGCTCCGCCCCCGGCATTCTAGACGCGGGAGCCGCGGCGGTCAACCTGAAAGACGCGGGCCTCCCGCGGCGGGGGGGCGCCAGCCGGGGCGGGCCCCCGGCCGGGACACCTACTTCCTGGGGGCCCCCTCGAAACGGCAGATCCTGTCGCCGTTGGCCCAGCAGTCCACCTCGCGCACGTCGTACTCCTTGTTCATGTAGGCGCCCAGGATCCCGGAGATGAAGCCCTCGTCGTAGCAGCAGACGGTCTCGTTGGAGACGGGGATGCCGCTGCAGTCCAGATCCTGCGCCGCGGTCACGGTGAACTTCCCCGTCCTCGGATCCAGCTCCTCGAGGCGGAATATGCAGACCTTCAGCTCGCGCAGCCGCTTCTGCAGCTGGGAGATGAAGTCGTTCCAGGGGACGGTGAGATCCAGGAGGTTCTTCGCGAACTCGCGGCCGGCGAGCCTGCCGGCGTCGCGGAAGTAGTCGTTGGCCCTCTCCTCGCCCATGTCCTTGGCGAGGGTGGCGAGGAGCGTGTACTGCATGAGCCGGTAGATGGCGACCGGCACGTCCAGGCCCAGATCGCCGCGGCCCTCGGCGACGTCCCCCAGGGACTCCCAGGTGAAATCGCTGTGCCTCTTTCCGGAGTTGATGAATACGTTCTCCATGGTGTTCTTCCAGAGGAGCCCTCGGCTCGGGTCAGTGGGGGAAGGGGAGGGGGAGGGGGCCGGGGGGGCCCGGGGCGGGGGCCGGCCTCAGGCGCCGGCCGGCTGGGGGCCGGCCT
>JAITEZ010000304.1 GCA_031281735.1 Deltaproteobacteria bacterium
CCCAGGGTCTCTATCACCGCGGCCTTGAGGCCCGAGTCCCCGGCTATCCGGTCGAAGAGCCAGACGTCCCCGAAACGCACGGCGGCCTTCCAGGGGGTGGGCAGCGGGACCGTCGCGAAGGAGGACTCCCCGTCCTCCGCCGCCCGGCGCCGGCGCCACCCGGGCCCGCCCGCCTCGGGCCGGCGCCGCCCCCCGCCGAGGAGCCTGGCCGCCGCGTCCTCGAACCCCGCCGGGGCCGGGCTCACGGCCTCCTCCCCGAACCCGCGGGCGATGTCGTAGGAGAAGACGCCCCGCTTGGTGTGGACGAACACGCCACGCCCGAGGTCGAGCACCTTGCCGAGATAGAACATCCGGTGCCCGCTGCGGTTCCCGTCGCGGTAGCTCATGACGTGGCAGGCGTAGCTGGAGTTGGCCCGCTCGGAGACCTGTATGCGCCCCAGGCCGCCGCCCCGGCTCTCCCGCGCCGCGATGGAGGCCGCCAGCCCCTCGGTGCCGGGAGGGGCCGGGCCTATCGCCGCCTCCCCGAAGCCGCGCTCGACGTCGTAGGAGAACAGGCCCCTCTCGGCGTGCAGGAAGATGCCCCGCTCCAGGTCGATGACCTTGCCGAGGTAGAACGCCTGGAGGCCCTTGCGGCCCCCCTTCCCGCCCACGTAAAGGTGATGGCTCGCGTAGCGGCGGCCGTTCCTCAGGGAGACCTGGACGCGGCCCTTGGCGGCCTCCCTCCCCGCGCCGGGCGCGGGCTTCGCTTCGGCGCCCCCCGTCCCGGCCCCGGCCGGCGGCGCCTTCCTCCCGCCCGCGGGCGGGCCCTCCTCCGCCCAGGCGGCGGGCCTGCGGGCCTTCCCGCAGGCGGAGGCACCCGCCTTCTCCGCCGGCCTCCCGGCCTCTGCGCCGGCGGGGATCTCACCGCCGGAACCGCCCTCTCCCCTGCCCTTCACCTAGAGGCACCTCGCCGCCACGCCGGGGAAAACAGCCCGGGACACTCTCACCTTACTCCTCCTTCCAGGGAAGCCCCGCCCGGACAGGGCGGGCTCCCACCGGCCGGTCCGGCCGACCTCCGTCAGACGGGCCGCAGGCCCTGCGGCCCGTCGGCAAGGGCCCGTGCCGCGCCCCGGCGATCCCGGGGGCCGGCGGTGGCTCGCGCGGGCCCCGCGGCGGGAGCCGGGAACGGCCGCCCGTGCCGCGGGGGCGGGATGCTCGCGTCCGCTGGCCTTCCCGGCGGGGGCGGCTACCGATACGGGCTTAATCGTAGTGAAAGATTATACCACGGCGCCGCAGCAACGCAACGGCGAGCCTGAGGGGATCCGGGCCCGCCAGCCCCGGGGACTCCCGCGCTGCCTCCTCGTGCAAGGAAACGCGGGCCCCCAGGGCGGGGGGGACTGGGAAACGTGCCCCCTTGCGCCTCCCGGCCGACCGATCTACTATCACCCTACAGTCGCCTACAGTCGCCACAGTCGCCTGCATACCCCCCACCCAGTCGCCTCCCCATCGGGGGCCCCCGTGCAGTCCCCCTCCGTCGTCCCAGGCGTCCGGGTCATGCCCGGCAGGCGAACCGGCGATCCCCGGCGGGGCCGTCTCCCCGGGCAGCCCCCGCGGAACGAAGCGCCCGCCGCCCCGCCCTCCCCTCCGGGCGTCCCGTGCGCCCGGCGCCCGCTTCCGGGAAGGAAAATGCACGTGACCAGCCAGGGCAGCACCCCTGCCGCGTCCTCCCGTCCGCCGGGCCGACCCGTCCGGGAAGAGCCTCCCGGCGGGAACGCACCGTCCCCGCCGGCGCCCCCGCCACCCCGGACGCCGGCCCGGGCCGCCTCCCAGGACGGAGCGGCCGTCCGGGCCGCCCTCGAGGAGGAGGCGGGGCTCTTCCCCTCGGGTCCGGAGAACCTGAGCCCCCGCGACGGGGGGAGGATCTTCGCGCGGCCTTTCCTGGGCTTCGCCGCCGGCGACGATCCGGCCTGGTTCCTGGTGAGGGAGGCGGTCGGCGAGGGTTCCTGGATCCCCGAGGAGGCCTTCGCCCGGGGCGGGGCGGGCCCGGGCGCGCGGCCTGCCGTCCCGGCCCCCGACCTCACCGTCCTCGCCGCTGTGCTGCCCCAGACCCCGGAGACGGTGGCCCGCCAGGGGGAGGCCACGGCCATGCCCGCCGACCCCTGGGTGGCGAGCAAGTATTTCCACGACCGGGCGGTGAACGGTCTCATGCTCCGCCTGGCAGGCCGGCTCGCCGCCCTCGGCATAGAGGCCGTCGTGCCGGAACTCGCGGAAGGGTACGGGACCTTCCCTCACGAGAGGTGGCGGATCACTTCCTCCTGGTCGCATCGCCACGCGGCCTGGGCGGCGGGCCTCGGGACCTTCGGGCTGTGCGACGGCCTCATCACCCGCGCGGGAAAGGCCCACCGGCTGGGCTCCCTCGTGTTCCGGGCCGCCGTCCCCGCCTCGCCCAGGCCCTACGCCGGATTCCGGGACTGGTGCCTCCATTACGCTCCCGTCCCGGGGGGGTGCGGCAGGTGCATCGGCCGCTGCCCCGCAGGCGCCCTGAGCCCGGCGGGCCACGACAAGGCCCTCTGCCGGGACTTCCTGTACGGGACGCGGGGCTGGGCGCAAGGGCGCTTCCCGGATCTCCCGGGCGCGGACGCCTGCGGGCTGTGCCAGGCCGCCGTCCCCTGCGCGACGCGGGCCCCGGCCGGGAGGCCCTGATCCACGGGACGCGGTGCCTCCCCGCCGCGGGCGCTCCCGCCCCGCATCCGGCCGGAGGGCGGGGCCCCTTCAGGGGCCTGCCTGCCGTCCCCTGTCAGCCTGACCCGCCTGGCAGCCGGCCGGTTCCCGCTTCTTGCCCCGCTGGGGCCGGGCCGGTTCGAGTTCCCGCCTCTTTCGCGTCCCCCGGCGAACCAGCGAGCCATGAGGCCCCCCGGGTTCGATGCGCCAGGATCACTGCCGGCCCGCTTCAACCCAGGCTACGGGGCAATCTCGACTAGGCAGCCGGTCAGTATCTTGCCTGGTCTTCCCGGTTTAATTGATTTGCTATAATAATATAGTTTTATATATTCTTTGAAACCACCAGATAATCAGTTTCATCCCAATTTCTGCTATCCGTGTCGCATTGCCGATGGAAAGCCTGAAAAACCCTAGGTGTCTCGCGACTCCGAGGCTCAGCAAAGGTATTGCCAGGATGTGATTCTGAGGCCTGCTAAGCGATGGAACAGGCGGAGGACAGCGTCCAGCACGGGGCGGCCCGCGCCGTCCCGCCGGAACCGCCAGCCCTGCCGCCTGCGCCGCCTTCTCGGGCCCCCTTCGCTTCCGGGGTATGGCATGGCCCCGCGAGCCCTGCGCTTCCGCGTAAGGGGCGGGGAACGCCAGGGCGGGCCCGCGGATCCCCGCAGGCGGGCCCTGCGGCACCGGAAGGCTGGGGCCCTCCCAGAGAGGCCGGAGGCACATCCGTGCCGGCTTCAGGACGCGGCCCCCTCCAGGGCGGGGACCGGCCGGCCCCGCCCGCCTGCCATGGGCTTCCGCGGCGCGCCTGAGGGCGCTGGCCGGGAGGGCCGGAGTCCTCCGGGCGACCTCTCTCGCGAACAGGGGAGCCTCTCGCAGGCGCCCTCCGAACCCGAGCCGCCCCCCCGATGCTGCCAGGGGCCGGCCCGGGCCTTGCCGCCAGGGCCCGGGAGCGTCCGGCCGCCGCCGGACGGCCCGCTCCCGTACTGGCTGGGGCCGCGAGGGGATCCCCGGCGGAACCCGTCCCCCAGGCCGACCCTCGCCGCAGGGGGCCGCCCTGGCCCGGAGTCCCCAGGCCGGCTCCCCGGGCATGCCGCTGGAAGGCGGGACGCCCCGGCCGCTGGAAGGCGGGACGCCCCGGCCGCGGGAAGGCGGAACGCCCGAGAGGGGCGATACCCGGACCCTGGGCGGCAGACCCGGCCTCAAGCTCAGTCCCGGCGGCCTCAGGCCCGGCCATGCCGGGGGAGAACCGGCCGCCCCCCCGGCACCGGCTCAAGCGCCCGGCAGACTGGCAATCGTCTCCGCGACCTTCACGGCAGGCCTCCCGCCGTGAACGGACGCGCCTTCCCCCGGAACCTGACGGATCGCGCCACCCGCAGGTACCTGCGGCCCGGAGAGGGCCCTAGCCGCCGGCGGGCGGCACCGGATCCCCAGGGCCCTTGCCCTTGACCGCCCCGTCCCCGGCGGCGCGGCCTCCGCAGCCGCCGGCCCGGCCCTTCCCGCCGGCAGCCCCCCGGACAGCCCGGACACAGCGCGAGGCGAAATGCCGTTCCAGGAGCGCCCGGGCTGCCGCGAGCCCCGCGCCGCTAGCGCCCGTCCCGCCCCCTGCCTCCGCCACCTCCTTCTTGAGGCGCTCCGCAACCTTGCGGGCGGCAGTCGCCGCACGCCCGGAGCCCGGCACGCGGAAGAGGCAGCGCGCCAGATCCTCCTCGGCCGCCAGTGTCTCGGGATGGCGGGGGCCCCTGAGCCCCGCGAGCCGGGCCGCGGCCTCGGCGTAGTGCATGGCGGCCTCGGCATGCTCCCCCGCCTCCTCGTGGGCTATCCCGAAGGCGTAGAGCCACTCGATGCCGAGCCGCGCCGCCGGCGCGGGGGGCCGCCGCGGCCGGTCAAGCGCCATGTCCCTGAGCGCCCCCCCGAGCCGCTCGATGTCCCCGTCCGACCCCGCCGGATCCGGGGCCGTCCGGGGCCCGGCGGGCCCTGCGGGGGGCATGGAGATGGCCCCCGGCCCCCCGGCGGCCTCCCGGCCGGCCGGGGCCGTCCGGGAGGGGCCGGAGGCCGGCCCCCCCCTGGCTTCCGCAGGGGCCTCACCGTCAGGCGGAGCCGTCTGGCCGCCCCCCCCGCGCGGATCCCCCCCGGCCTGCGCGCTCCTCTCCTTCCCCCGCCCCGCCTCGCGGCGGGGCGGGGGAAGGGGCGGCGTTCCCCCCCCGGCGGTGTCCACGCCGTTCCGTGCGGCGTGGAGCGAGGACGCCCGGAAAAACGAGGCCGACGCGGCGAGGGCCGCGAGGCACGCGGGAAACGCGAAAACGATAACACCGGTCATGCAGAGCCTCCTCCATCGCCCCCCGCCGTCCTCGCCACGGCGCTCCCTCCGCCATCATGCCCCGCCGCACGGGCGGGCCCGGACGGGGAGGACGCAGCGCGCGCGGGCGGGCCCCGGCCCCATCAGGCACCGGTGCCCGTGATCCTCCCGAGGGTATCCCGCATGTGCTGGACCTCTTCGCTCCCGGGCCCCGCCGTCCGTTCGAGGATCTCGAGCGCCTGCCGGTACAGCCGCGCGGACCCCTCGCGGTCGCCCGCGCCCAGGACGGCCTCGGCCCTGCTGCGGAGCGAACGGAGGGCCTGGTCGCTCTCGGGGCCCAGATCCCGCGCCAGGATGCGGTGAACCCTCTCATGGAGAGCCGCGGCCTCGGCGAAGCGTCCCTGGGACATGAGGGCGTCGGCGAGCAGGGCGGTCGCCTTCAGGGTTTCAGCGTGCCGGGGCCCCAGGCGTCCCTCGCAGTCCCTGACCGCCGGCCGCAGGAGCTCCTCGGCCCTAGGCCCGTCGCCGAGCCCGACGAGTCTCCCGCACACGTCGAGGGCCGCTGACCGAACCGCGTCCGAGCCTCCGCCCGCTAAGGGAAGCAGGTGCCCCGCCGCCCCCCGCAGCAGGGAGAGCGCCTTCCCGCGCTCCCCCTGCTGAATCATGTCATCGGCGAGAACCAGCCGGGACGCCGCCGCGATGCGGGGCACCTCCTCGGGGCAGCCCTCGCCGGGTATACCCTCCGGGCCGCCCGGCGCCTCGAGAACCCGCAGGATCCCGCGCCTGAGCGCCAAGGACCCTTTGACATCGCCCTCCCACACGCACACATCGGCCAGGAGGAGCATGACCTTGGCGCTGGAGAAATGGAACGGCCCGTCCAGCTCGATCCTGCCCTCCAGGGCGTCGGCGAGGACGCGCCGTGCCTCGGCGAAGCCGCCCAGCCTCGTGAGCGCAATCCCCAGGGTCTCCTTCAAGTCGACCACTGCCTCGAAGACGGCCGTCTGCATACCGTCGTCATACCCTTCCCCGTCGTCATCCCCATCGACATCCCCTTCCCCGTCGCCATCCCCTTCCCCGTCGTCATCCCCTTCCCCGTCGTCGTCCCAATCCCCGTCGTCGTCCCCGTCCCCGTCGTCATCCCCATCCCCGTCGTCAACCCAGTCCCCGTAGTCAACCCACACCCCGTAACCCTCCCCGTCAGCGGAGGG
>JAITEZ010000039.1 GCA_031281735.1 Deltaproteobacteria bacterium
GAGCAGCGATTTCCCGAAGCGCCTCGGCCTTGACAGGAAATACGCCATGTCGGTCTGGACCAGGTCGTAGATTATCCGGGTCTTGTCGACGTAGACGTAATCCCTGTCCCTGATGGCCCTGAAGTCTTTCTTCCCTATGGGCAGTGTCCTCAGCTTTTCCATCTCTTTCCCCGCGGCCTGGGCAGGCCATGGCGGCCTGGCCTGGGATCGGTGTCCCCGGATACCCGGGCCGGCACGGCATGCGCGGGCAGGCGCCAGCCCGGGGGGAGCCTTTCCGGAGCGGCCGGCGGTGCCGGGGGCGGCCGGATGGAGGATCCGGAACGCGTCTGTTTCAGGGGGGGACGCGGCCTCCGGGCCTGGCTCCCGCCGCCCTCTCCGCCCGAGAGGGGAGGCGGGCGTGAAGCCGGGCGCCGGGCGCCGTCCCGGCGGCCGGGGCGGGGCCGCCTCCCCGCCGCAAGGGCGCGGGGAGGCGGCTCAGCGGTCCGGGGGGACGGGACGCCCCGCGGCTGGCCCGCCGCCGGCGTCCAGGCCGGGAGCCGGCCGGCGTCTCGCGCCCTGCCTGCGGTCGGCGGGGCCCTGCGCGACGGGGCCGCCCCCGGGATCCGCACCGCGACCCCCGGTTACCGGGGGGGACGCGGAAGCCTGCCTCAGGCGGCCCTTCCCGGCTCCGCGCCTCCTCGAGGCAGTAACCCCGGAAGATCACCAGCCACCGGCCTTCATCATGCGCTCACGTTTCCCCGAAAGTCAAACCCCGCGCCTTCCCGCGCTCCTGCGGGGCCTTACCCGCCGCGCCCGGCCCTGGTCCGGCACGGGGCCTGCCCCGTCTCCCTTGCCGAAAGGCTCCCGGCCGGGAGGGGCGGCCCCGGGGCCCGGCCAGGGCCGGCGGAGGCCGGTGCCGGTCAGGGCCGCGATCGCCGCCTGCCCCGGCTGGCCGCCGGCCCGGCCTCCCCGGACGGCGGCCCGGCCTCCCCGGACGGCGGCCCAGGCTCCACGGGGGACGGGCGCGGGCACCTGCCCTTCCCGGGCCTTCCGGCCGCGGGGGAGGAGGGTCCGGGCTTCCCCTGCCGAAACTTCCGCAGGGGCTGGAAGGAGGGGGGCGAACCGCCGCCCGGGCCGGACGCGTGCCGCCGCGGGCGCCTCCGGGCCGGGCCGGCCTCCCGGACCGCGACAGTCCCGCCTCCCGAGTCCAGGGGACCCTCCGGCGAGCGGGGCAGGCTCGGCATCCGCCCTGCCGCCCGTCCGGATCAGCGCCAGGGGACGCGGCCTGGCGATCGGCCCGCTCGGATGAACCCCGCCCGGCATCGCCTCCCGCGGGCGGCCCCGGCGCCCGGGGCCGCGACCCGGCATGACAGCCCGGATCCCGGGCCGCCCGGCCGTCCTTCACCCGCCACGGGCGGCGGGAACCCGGCCCGTTCAGGGCGGAGGCCTCCGCGCCGGGAATTCCGCAGTGCCGCCCCGTTCCGGGCGCCGCCGGATCCCCCCAGGCCCGCGCCCCGCCCTCGGGCGGGTGGGGTCAGGAGCCGAGATCCAGCTCGCTCACGGCCCTCCTGAGCTCGAGCACCTTGACGGGGGACACGGAGAGCTCGTCCACGCCCATGCGCAGGAAGGTCTCGGTGAGCGTGACGTCGGCCCCGAGCTCGCCGCATATGCCGACCCACTTGCCGTGGGCGTGGGCATTCTCGGTCACCGTCCTGATGAGCCGCAGCACCGCCTCGTGGTGGGTGTCGCAGTAGCGCTCGACCGAGAGGTTCTGGCGGTCCACGGCGAGCGTGTACTGGGTGAGGTCGTTGGTCCCGATGCTGAAGAAGTCCACCCGGGGGGCGAGGACGTCGCTGATGATGGCCGCGGCGGGCGTCTCGATCATGATGCCCAGCTCCACCTTCTCGTCGAAGGCCGCGCCCTCCGTCCTCAGCTCGTCGCGGACGCTGGAGGCCAGCGCCAGGGCCTCCTCCACCTCGAAGAGGGAGGCTATCATGGGGAACATGACGGCCACCTTCCCGAAGGCGGAGGCCCGGTAGAGCGCCCGCATCTGGGTCCGGAACAGCCCCGGCCGCTCGAGGCAGATCCGGATCCCGCGCAGGCCCAGCGCGGGGTTCTCCTCGTGGGCGAGCTCGAAGTAGCCTATCTGCTTGTCGGCCCCCACGTCGAGGGTCCGGAAGACCACCGTCTTGCCGCCCATGGTCTCGGCCACGGTCCGGAAGCTCCTGAAGAGCTCGTCCTCGGTGGGGTAGCGGCTGCTCTCGAGGTACAGGAACTCCGTGCGGAAGAGGCCTATCCCGCCCGCGTCGAAATGCTGGACGAGCCCGAGCTCGGAGAGGGACCCTATGTTGGCGTAGATGAGGACGCCCCTCCCGTCCTTGGTGACGTTGGGCTTGCCCCGGAACTGCTCGAGGAGCTCCTTGCGGTGGTCGTCCTCCGCCTTCTTCACGGTGAGCCGCTCGAGGGTGACCCAGTCGGGGTCCACCCAGAGCTCGCCCGCGAAGCTGTCGACCACGGCGCTGCGGCCGTCCAGGGACGGGTCCAGGGAGACCCCCGCCCCCACGATGGCGGGGATGCCCATGGTCCGGGCGAGTATCGCCGTGTGGGAGTTG
The DNA here is from genome assembly GCA_031281735.1 of Deltaproteobacteria bacterium. GTDB lineage: Bacteria > Desulfobacterota > Desulfarculia > Adiutricales > Adiutricaceae > JAIRZX01. Next base: position 2,592 of record JAITEZ010000039.1, read on the forward strand.
GTGGAGCCCCCGGAGGTCACGAAGGCCAGGATCTTCGACTTGTCGAGCTGGACCGTCTCGCTGGGGGTGAGGTCGTCGGCGGCCACGATTACCGGGGAGTCGGCCTTGACGCCCTCGGACTTCTCTCCCGCGAGGCAGCGTATGAGCCTGTCCGAGACGTCCTTCACGTCGGCGGCCCGCTCGCGCATGTACGGGTTGTCCTCCATCTCCGAGAACATCCTGGAGAAGTTGGCGGAGGTCACGGCCACCGCGTACTCGGCGTTCACGCCCTGGGCCTTGATGATGTTGTCGATGGAGTCGCAGTAGTCCTCGTCCTCGAGCATCATCTGGTGGATCTCGAAGAGCGCCGCCCCCTGCTGGCCGACCTCGGGCAGGGCCTTCCGGTAGAGTTCGTTGAGCTGGGACAGGGCCGCCCTCTTGGCCTCCTTCACGCGGGCGAGCTCGACCTCGGGGTCGGCCGCGCGGCGCTCCTCGGCGCCCCGCCTCTCCCGCCTGACGAAGTAGAGCTGCCCCATGGCCACGCCACCGCTGACGCCCTTGCCGGTGATTCTCAACATGACGGGTCTCCTCCTGTGTCCGGGTCGCGCGGGGGCCCCCCGGCGCGACGGAAACGGCCCGCGGCGCCCCGCGTGCCTTGCCGGCGGGCCTCCGGCGGGGCGGCCGGGCCCCCCGCGCCGCGAGGCCGGGCCCTCCCGCGGTTGCGGCCGGGCCGCCGCCGGGCGGCCGGGCCCGGGCGCGGGCCGGGCCGCCGGCTAGCGCGCGCCGAAATGGTCGAGGAGGATGCCCTCCGCCTCGGCGTTCCAGAGGCCGCTGTGCGCGGCGCAGCTGTCGGCGAGCCTCCTGAAGAGGGGATCCCCCTCGCCCAGCCTCGCGAAGTCCTCGATGGCCGTGAGCGGCATGTCGATCTGGGTGTAGGTGAGCTTCTTGCCGCCCGGGATCTTGGGGAGGTTGGAGGTGGCCCCTATCACCGAGTCGAGGCCGCCCACGTGGGTGATCATCACGGCGGGGCGGATGCTCCCCGCGGCGGAGAGCGCTATCGCCTCCTTGAGGTCGTCGGTGTTGCCGCCCGTGGTCCCCATGATGTGGGTGCTGGTGTAGTGGCAGTTGTAGAGGTTGATCTCGGCCCTGAAGCCGCTGTCGGAGGGCCCGGCGAAGAAGTTCATGCACCCGTCGAAGGCGAGCAGCCTGTCGCCGAGCTCGGCCAGGGACCTGACGGGCGCGTAGACGAACACGTCGTCGTAGCCGCGGCCGCCCGTGAGGGCCATGAGGTGCGCGAACTGGTCCCCCACCTCGTCGGGGTTCACGTAGTGGAGCTCGACCCCGCGGCTTGCGGCGAGCCCGGGCGGGATGAGCTCCTTGGCGCGGGCGATGCGGGCGTTGTCGACGTCCGTCACCACCACCCTGGCGGGCTTCCGATCGACGGCCAGGGGGTACTCCACGGCGCCCAGGCCCATGGGCCCGCAGCCGCCCATGATGAGGACGGAGCCGCCGGGCCGCACGCCCATCTCGTGGACGTAGTCGTGCTTGTTGGTGTGGTAGTTGGCATGGTAGCCGCCGATGATGCAGCTCATGGGCTCGCCCAGGGAGGCCTGGAAATAGCTCTCGCCGCCGTAGTGGAGGAGGCACCCGAGCTCCATGACCTCGTGGGGGACCACGCAGTAGGTGCAGTCCCCGCCGTAGAAGCGGTAGGAGTACCCCGGGGAGTCGAGCTTGCCCTGGTAGTTGAGGGCGGGCTGCTGGGCGAACTTCTCGCCGGGGGTGAACTCGGACTGCCATTTCCTCCCCACCTTCACGATGTCGCCCGCGAACTCGTGGCCTATGATGATCGGGTTCACGTCCACGTCCTGGGGGCACCGCTTGTGGGCCTTCCCCTGCTTCAGGAGCTTGTAGGTGGACATGCAGATGCTGTCGGTCACCACCTTGACCAGTATCTCGTCGTCCTTTATTTCCGGGAGCTCGAACTCCTCGAGCCTGAGATCGTCCGCGCCGTAGAGGCGCACCGCCCTCGTCTTCATGACCGTCCTCCTCCCCGCCTGTGTGCAGGGTCAGCTTGTCTGTGTCGGCCGGGCGCGGCCCCCTCGGCGGCGCCCGGCCGGAGCGTGTCTCGCGCTTCCCGGGCCGGCCCGCGGCCGGGGGGCCGGGATACCCCGCTGATCGGGGGCATGCGCGGTACGGGGCCCCCGTAGATCGGGAGCCCGCGCGGTACGGGGGCCCCAGCCGATCGGGAGCCCGCCGGCACGGGATCCCCCGCTGTCCGGGGGCCCCCCTGGGGACCAAGGCGCGGGCCGGCCTGCCACGGGGACCGGGGCACCAGGCCCCGGTCCCCGCCCGTCGTTCCGGGGCCCGCAACGCCGCGGGCGGGCCGGGGCCTGCCGGGGGCCGGGCCGCCACGAGGACGGTGGCACGGGGGATCCCGCCCTCAGCCGCCCTCCCCGTCCGGCGAGAGAATCCCGAAGAGGCGGCCGGCGTCGGCGTCGGCCACCACCTCCTCCACCGCGCTCTGCTCCTCGAAGGCCTCGCCTATCCTCTCCATGATGCCGATGTGCTCGTCGCCCTTGGCGGCTATGCCTATCACGAGCTTCACCGTCTCGCCGCCCCAGTCGATCCCGCCGGGGTAGGTGAGCACCACCAGCCCCGTGTGGAGGATGTGCCTCTTGTACTCCATCTCCCCGTGGGGGATGGCGATGGCGTTGCCGATGGCGGTGGACAGGGACCTGTCGCGGGCGAGCATGCCCTCGATGTAGCCCTCCTCGACGTAGCCGGCTTCCAGGAGCATCCTCCCGCAACGGCGGATGCAGTCCTCGTGCCCCTCGCTGGGGCAGCCGGTCACGATGTTCGCCCTGTCCAGGACGCGGGGTGTCTTCTTCCTTCCGAACAGCACTTCGTGTCACCCTTTCCAGTTCCTGGCGATGTAGGCGTCCAGGAAGCCCCTCAGGACGCCCCCCAGGAGTTCGCGCGGGGACCCCCCCAGGCCCTTGACGGCCGCGAGGAAGGCCTCGTCCGCAACCAGCGCCGAGCTCACGCAGCCCATGAGCTCCAGGCGCTCCGGGGGGGCGCCCGGCGGCATGAGCAGTATAACGCAGGCCCGCGAGCCCCTCAAACGCGGGTCCGTGAAGACGCCCCCCCTGGGCACGGCGAGCCCCAGGGCGGGGCAGTCCGCCCCGCCGGTCAGGCAGTGGAGCAGGACTATCCCGAGCTCCGGGATGACCTGGCTGGAGAGCCCCTCGCGCTCGAGGAGGCCCTCAAGGACCAGCCGCCCCCGCTCCCCCCCGCCCGCGAAGCGGCGGGCGGCGAGGCCCGCCAGCCCCGCCAGCGTCGTCCCCTCCTCCACCTCG
>JAITEZ010000262.1 GCA_031281735.1 Deltaproteobacteria bacterium
CCCCCCCCCCCCCCCGGCCCCCCCCCCCCCCCCCCCCCCACCCCCCGCGCCCCCCCCCCCCCCGCCCCGCCCCCCCCCCCCCCCGCCTCAGGGGGTCCGGCATGAATGCCGGGGGACAAAAAACCCCTGCGGGGAGGGGAGTCGCCGCAGGGGTCAGGCTGGTTTCGCTGATGAGAGCGCCCGGCCTGGCCGGGCGAGGGTGTGGCGGGGATCCCGCCATGGCCTGGCCGCGATCGGGAAGGGCCGGCTGCGGGGGAGCGCGGGGCGCGAGGCGCTACTGCAGGGGCCGCCGGGGACTCCCGCGGCGGTCAGAATGTCCGGGAGGGGTTCACGGCGTTGGCCACCGTGTCGCGGGGGGCGGCCCTGGAGGCCTCGGGGTCGTTGCAGACCACCTCCCAGGCCTGGGCCAGCGAGACCATCATGCCCTCGACGTCGGCGAGGCCCCGGCCGTCCCGGCTCACCTTGGCGCGGAGCAGGTGCTCGTTCCAGAACTTGTAGATGCGGCGGAGGTTCACCGCGATCTCGCCGCCCTCCTGCATGTTCAGGGACTGGTTGAGCTCCGTGATGATGTCCAGGGCGCGGTTGATGCAGGTGGCCTTGGTGGGGATGTCCCCTTCCTCCTGGGCCTTCATGGCCTCGCGGATGAACTTGATGGCGCCCTCGTAGAGGATGATGATGAGACGCCCCTTGTCCACGGTCGTGACCTGCGTCTGCCTGTAAACCTCGCTGCCGTATGCGTTCATGTTCTGCCTCTCTCTGGAGTCTGGGACCGCCGGGCGCGGCCGCCGGACGGGGGCGCGCCGCCGCCAGGCGGCGCCGGTCCCGGGCGCCGCGCCGGCCTTGGTTTCCATGGGACCCCCGGCGGGCCCGCGCCGGGGCGCCTGCCGCCGGGCGGATCCCCGCGGGCCGCGGGGCATTGCGGGGCGCCGGCCGGGCCGGGATCCGCGGGTGCCCGCCCCGGGGAAGGGCGCGCCTCCTAGTCGGAGCCGCTGTTGAGGGACTGGATGGACGAGTCGAGCTTGCTCTGCTGATCCTCCAGCTGCTGGAGGGCCACCTCCAGGCGGTTGAACTTGTCGGTGAGCCGCTGGCGGACCATCTCGATCCTCCTTTCCTCGCGGGCTATCTTGGCGTTGATGTTCTCGATGATGGACTCGTAGTTCTCCTGGAGGGTCACGAGGATCCCCTTGCCCTTCTGCAGGAGGGTCCCGTCCGTGTCGTAGACGTCGGTGTCCGAGGTGAGCTTGGCCGTCTTCTCCGCCATGTTGAGGGCCAGGCCCTTGATCGGCACCTCCACGTCCTTGCCCGCGGCGTCCTTGTCGATGTAGGTGCCGCTGAAGGTGAAGAGCTTCAGGACCGCCTCGGGGTCGGCCTGGATGCACTCCAGGAGCTTGGCCTGCTCCACCTTGTAGAGGCCCTGGTTCTCGGGGTCGGAGGTTATGCCTATCTCGGTCAGGCTCGCGTAGGTGAGGCCGTTGTCGTCCAGGAACTTCTGGCGCGCCTCGATCCGCTCGCTTGTGGAGAGGGAGGGGTCGGCGGGGAAGGGCACGAAGCTCGAGTTCATGAGGCTGTCCAGGTTGCTCTGGGCCATCTGGAAACCGTAGTTGCCGATCATGATGCCGTTGGCGGTGTCCCGCGAGGTCACCACCTGGCCGGAGTCGGTCATGGAGACGTTGAGGTTGGACCCGCCCCACTTGGTGTACTCCAGGATGTAGCTCTTGCAGTAGTTCACCGAGTTCACGAGCTGGGCTATCTTGTCGGCCATGCCCTGGGAGTCGTTCCTGACGGAGAGCACGGCCGTGCCCACGGCGTTCACCGTCATGACCACGCCGTCTATGACGTCCGCCACCTCGTTCCTGTTGCGCTGGAGCCAGTTGTCGGTCCCGGCGGGGAAGCCGTCCACCTTCACCATGCAGTTGGTGGCCTCGCGGGACTTGGAGAAGGTGCCGGGCCCGAAGACGCCGGACGAGATCGGCGTGTCCGGGGCGAGGATGGAGATGGAGTTCTCCGCCCCGGTGTCGTCGCCGGTCAGGATCAGGTGGTAGGCGGTGGAGGTGCCGGTCCCGTCGTTGACGATCGAGGCCGCGACCCCGGGGTTGTCCGTGGCGTTGTTGATGGCCTCCGCGAGCATGCTGAGGCTCATCCCGTCCGAGACGGCGACCCTCCTCACCTCGCCGCGGTAGGAGTAGACGAACTCCGCGGGGATCCCGGAGTGGATAGGGCTTATCAGATCCACGAAGCCGTCGTGCACGACCTTCTCGGACTGGGCGAGGCCGGAGTCCTGGCCCTTCTGGAGGATGGGCGCCTGGCAGTCCACCGTGAAGGACTCGTTCTGGACGAAGCGGCCCTGGCCGCCGCCCAGGTCGAAGGTGAGCGTCAGGCCCTGCGTCACGGTGACTGTCTGGGCCGGGGGCGACTGGGGCTCGAGGGTGAACTTCCCTGAGTGGCCCTCGGTGTCGGCCCACTGGATGACGATGGAGTCGGTGCCCAGCGTGCCGGTGGTAGCCGGCATGAAGGTGAAGGTCTTGTTGACCGTCCCGGTGTAGCTCGCGTTGTCGACGGAGACCTCCACGTCCGAGCCCAGGAAGGTGGTGTACACCGGGTCGTCCGCCCAGTTGGACCCGAGGCCGAGGCCGGTGGGGTCGTTCGCGACGGCAATCCGGTTGACGGCCCCGCCCTCCTCGGCGGTGAGCACCAGCCTCTTGTAGACGGTCCCGTTGCGGGTCTTGTCGGTGATGACGGAGGCCTTGACGCCCTCGCCCGCCGTCACCTGGTTTATCTCCGCCGCGAGCTTCTCCAGGCTGCTGTCGGTCCCGATGGAGTAGTAGCCCTCCGCCGCGTAGCCGCTGCCCCCCGTGATCGGCACGAGCTCCCATTCCTTGCCGCCGGCCGCGAGGCCGCCGCCCAGGGTGATCTTGAGGTTGCCGGTGCCGTCGTACTGGATGGGCGCGGCCTCGGCCCAGCTCCGGGACGCGAACTTCTCCGCTATCTTCTCCCCCACCGTCACGTCGTAGTTGCCCAGGGAGGCGGTGGAGGTGTTCTTGACCGACACAACCTTCTCGTCGCTGACGGAGGTCACGCGGGACAGGAGCTCCGGCCTCATGTCCTTGTCCTGGGCGTCCATCTTGAGGGTCACCAGCCGGGTGTTGAGCCCGCTGATGGCGGTGATCTTCTCCTGCCACTCGGCCTTCCAGGTCTCCTGCCGGGTGATGGAGCGCTCCTCTATCGCCACGAGCTTGTCCACCACTGACCCGAAGTCGGTGCCGGAGGCCAGCCCCGTCCACTTGATCCCGCCTGATATCACGCCTGTGGTGTTGGCCATGGTAAGTCCCTCCGGTGGCGGGGGGCGCCCGCCGCCGCCCCGCCGCGCGGGGGCGGGGCACGGCGGGACGGGGGAGGGCGCGCGCCTCTTCCTTCATATTTATCGGATGGCCGCCGGCGAGAGTGAAATCCGGCGGGGCGGGGCGGCGGGGCTACCAGACGATGGCCGTGGAATCGAGGATGCCCTCCAGGGCGCCCGCCGTGTCGAGGGAGAGGCCGGCCTCGGCCTCGGCCCTCTGGGCGGCGGCCTGGCTGTACCGGCCGGATTTCACGCGGGTGAGGATGCTCCGGGCGACCGGGTTGCGGGGATCCAGGTCCAGGGCCTTGCCGGCCGACTCGAAGGCGCCCTTCTCGTCGCCGGTGTTGAAGTAGACCGAGGAGAGCCGCGCCCAGGCCCCGGAGTGCTCGGGCTTGAGCTCCGTGAAGGCCTGGAGGGGGGCGAGCATCTCCTTCCAGAGCCCCAGGCCCGCGCCGGTGTAGTAGAAGGGCTCGACGTTCTCGGCGTCGCCGGGGCCGCACTCGAAGGCGCGGCGGAGGCACTCGAAGGCCAGGGGCAGGTTCCGGTGGGCCCGGCAGATCACGGCCAGTATCCGGTGGGTCTCCGGGTCCTTCTGCCCGAGGTTGCCGGGGAGCCTGGTCATGGCCTCCTCGGCCCGGGCGGTGTCGCCGGCCTCGAGGTAGGTCTTCGCGAAGCCCAGGAAGGGGCGGTAGGAGTCGGCCTTGAGCTTGGACGCGATGTGGTAGTGGCGGGCGGCATCCCCGAACCGCCTGAGCCTGAGGTAGGACTCCGCCATCTCCATGAAGAGCCTGAAGGCGGCCATCTCCATGTTGATCTTGAGCGGGAAGCAGCCCCGGTCGAAGCCGTCGTAGTCGAGATCCAGGCACTCGATGGCCTTGAGGCCCGCCTCGACGGCCTCGTTCCAGCGGCCCTGGTGGTGCCTGAGGCGGCACAGGCGCATGTAGTTGTCGGGGAGGTAGCCGCGCTCGAGCAGGCCGTGGATTTGCTCCTCGAGGCCGGCGAACTCGCCCGTGGCGTAGGCCAGCTCCTCCACGTCGCGGATGAGGTACTGGATGTGCGGGAAGCCCTTGGACTCGGAGAGCATGAGCCTCAGGAGCTGCCCGGCCTTGTCGTAGTCCTTCTCCTTCATCTGCTTCTGGAACTCGGAGTACATGGCGTCGAAGCGGAAGCCCTTGGGGATGGCCATGGTTACCGCTGGGACCATCACGGAGTGGTTCTTGCCGGGCTTCGTGTGGAAGAGGAAGTAGTCGCGGTAGATGAGGCACTCGAAGAGCGACTTCTCCTTCTCCTCGCCCTTGACCGCCCAGCGGATGGCGTTGAGATCCGGGCTGGCCTCCAGGGTGTCCACCCCCACGAAGATCCGCCTGGGCGCCTCCACCGCCTTCAGGGCCGGGGTCACGAGGAAGACGAACTTCGCGTCGGACTTCCGGGCGGCCTTCCGGAAGGCGAGCACCGGGTCGAGCCTCTGGGGGAGCCTCAAGATGGAGATGTTCTTGAGCTCGGCGAGCTCCTTGAGGCTCGCCCGGGCCTCGCGCTCCGTGAGGCCCGCGCCGTTCCCGATGAGCACGATCCTCATGGGGTGGTCGAAGTTGTCTATTATCTCCTTGAGGTGCCTGTTCAGCCTGTCGCCCCAGCGGTTCACGAGGTACAGGAGGTCAACCTTCTGGATCTTGGTCCAGGGCTCGGCCGGGAAGTTGCAGCGGATGCGGCGGAGGTTGTGCTTGTAGCTCTCCTGGTCCCGGCGCTCGCGGACCGAGATGCGGTCCGACTTGAAGACCGCCATGTGGTACTCGCCCGTGGGCACCTCCACGTGCACGAAGTCGTAGAGGAAGGCGAGCCTCCTGTTGAGGCTCCACTCGATGAGGACCTTCACCGACTCGTCGAAGCCGCCCACCCTCAGGGCCGCCTCCCGGCGGTGCATGAGGCTCACGTGCAGGACGTGGTTGAAGTGGAACATGAACTCCCGGTTGAAGTCGCGGGAGACCAGCATCTGCTTGTCCAGGATGAAGCGCTGGCCGGTGGCGGGATCCGAGATCGAGCTGGAGGCGTAGAGGTCGGAGTAGGCCAGGCCCGCCTCCGGGTTCGCGTCCAGGGCCTCGGAGAGCACCCGGAAGTGGTTGGGGTAGAAGACGTCGTCATCGCCCAGGTAGCACACGTAGTCGCCCCTGGCGAGGCTGAGCCCCTGGTTGAAGCGGATGGCGGCGCCCCGGTTCACGTCGTCGGGGACGTAGATGATCCTCGGGTCGGCAAATCTTTCCACCACGTGCGCCACGTCCTGGCCGCCGTCGTTCAGGACGATGAGCTCCCAGTCGCCCATGGTCTGGGCAACCACGGAGCGTATGGACTCCTCCAGGTACTGCGGGCGGTTGAAGGTGGAGATGAGGGCCGTGACCTTCGGGTGATCCTGCTGTGCCGCGGGCCGCCCCCTCAGGGCGGGCGTCCTCTCAGCGGGGGCAGCCTCCCTCCCCTCCGGGGGCGGGGCCTCCGGCCCTTCCGTCAGGGGCTCCGGCCGCCCCGCGAGGGGCGGGGATGCCGACTGCTCTTTCAGATCCGCCGGCCGTTCCGCCGGGGACGTCGGGTGCTCGGTAGAGGGCATGTGACCACCTCTGGTGCAGGCCGGTTGGCCTGATGGCTGTTCGCGGCCGGCCTCGCGGGCCGTGATCCGGGGGGAGGTACGCCTCATCCGGGCGTCCTGCCCCGGAATCCTTGCGCGGGAAGGCTGGCCGGATTCCCGCGCCGCCTGCCGGGCAGTCCCGGGGGAGCCGGGACTGACTGACCGGTTTCCGGCCGCCTCGCGGCCCGCAGGCCCGGATGCCCGGGGGGCGCAGAGATGGTCAAGCAATCCCTGTGCCAGCAAAAGAGGTATCCGTTTCCGTCCGGTGCGCCGAGTTGCGGGGCGTGGCCAGGTGCGGGGCTCGGATCATCGCGGGGGGCCCGGCGGGGGGGGCGTGAAGGACGTCCCGCAGGGGGGCAGGGATCCTCCGGCGTCCGGGGTGCGCCCCGGACGCCAGGCCGGACGTCGGCCCCCGGGATGCCGGCGTCCGCCGGCCAGCCGGAAGCCGCGGCCGGAAGAGGGGATCCCGGCGGCGCTGGCGATGCCGGCCTGTCGGGGGGGAAAAATCTGCCCCCCTGAAGTGGTCAGCATGAATCGCGCCAGGCGTGACTTCGGGTCTGGACGGGATCGGGACAGGGCACGGTTTTCGCTGCCAATCCGCTTGTCTGTAAAAAATGTTGATAGGCCCTGCCGGTTAGGTTGGTTCCCCTGCCTTGCCTGCAGCAGATGGGGCAAGGGATGACAATCATTATCTTCACGAGATCGCTGGCTATTTCAGGGGACATGCCCCGTTCAGTCGTGACCGCGAAACCCGGGACGGGAAGGGGAAGGCCGGGACGGGGGGCGGGGAGGTACGGGGGGAAGGGTCAGCCTGGCCCCCGACGCGCGGGGGGGCGTCCGGGGCGCGCCGGGTACGGCGGGCAGCGGCCATGACGATCCACGGGCATGGCAGTCGGCCCCGAGACCGGCTGGATCGTCCCTTCCCCGGATCCCCGGTTCCCCGGATCCCCGGTTCCCCGGATTCCCGGCGCGTTTTTGCTTTGGAGGCGATCTAACATATAATAAAGGGGCCTTTCCCGGATCTCCGCGCCGCCGGCGCTGGGCCTCCAGGTCGCGGACCCAGGCCGGCAGGGCTTCCGGGGGCGCGGCAGGCCGTCTTCGGCAGGCCGCGCGCAAGGGAAGCCGTCCGGCCTCCCGTCCCGCCCGCCGCAAGAACCCGGGAACATGGCTCAAGTATTGCAGAGCTTTTACCGTGCCGTCCCCGCGAGTCAGGGCAAGCTCGAGCGTTTTTCAAGGATTTTTCCCGGAAGACTTCCGTTTTCCGCTAAAGTCCCGTGCCCGGACAGCCGATACATGAAGCAGGGAGGGGGACGAGGTGGCCGCCAAACCCGGTCAGATTGGTCAGCTGGTCCGCACCCTGGGCGCCCAAATCAAGGACGCCTTCCGGGACGCCCAGGAGGGCCTGCCGGGCCCCGACGACCACGGCCGGGCCCACCGCGCGGCGGTGGTGGCCAAGGTCAGCCGCAACGCGGTGGCCGAGCTCGTCAACCAGGCCCGCAACCACCCCCAGCGGGGCGATCCCCGGTCGGCCAGCCCGGCCTACGCGGCCCTGGCCGAGCTCACTGAGATCACCGGCATGCCCGGGCTGGCCCTGGGACTGAAGAACGAGACAGGCGAGATAAGCTTCCTGGATCTCGATCTCGACCCCGAGGAGGCCAGGCTCAGGGGAGGCGCCTACGTTGAACGGCGCCTGAACAGGAACCTCTGGCGCCAGCTCAAGCACCTGGCCGCCCTCAAAGTGGATCGGAACATGCTGGGCCCTTCCAGGCCCATCAGGTCGCCGGAGGACCCGGATCCGGACGATCCTGACGAAGACGATCCGGATCGGCCGGGACAGCCGGAAGAGGCGTCGCCCGCGAGGGCGGCGGATGAGAAATGAAGATCGACACCACGAACAACCCTTTCCTCATCAAGAAGAACGACACCGCCTCCAAGTCGGGACCCGTCTCCAGGGGGACGCTCGCGATCTCCGGCGAGTCCGGGGAGGCCAAGGCGGCTTCCGGCGACACCGTCAACATCTCCGACCGCTCGCGGCTGATCGCCAAGGCCACGGAGCTCGCCCAGCTGGCCCCGGACATCCGCTCCGAGAAGGTGGCGGACATCACCGCCCGGATCGCCGCCGGCACCTACAACGTCAGTTCCCGGGACGTGGCCGACTCCATCATCAAGAAGAGCTTCTCCGGGATAGTCTAGGCCCGCTTTCGCTCCTTCCCCCTTCCCTGGCGGGGCGTCGGCGGACGCTCCGCCCCCGCCCGCCCCGGCGGACGGGAGGTCGGCCTGGCCGCCAGCCACTGGTGACCGCGGGCCGGCGGCCGGGGGGGAGGAACCCAGGCCGCCCTCCGGGAAGCGGGGGGCCGGCCAGGCGATCGTCCCGCGCGGACGGCCCCCGGGGGGCCGGCGGCGCGGCCAGCCGCCTGCGGGGCGGCTTACAGGGGAGACGGCCGGGGAGGCCGTCGGCGGCCGGTTCCACCGGCGGCCGCGACAGGGCCGGATCCGCGGGCGCAAGCCGGGCGGGACGGCCTTTGCTGTTTCCGGGCCCCGTCCCGCGGTTTCCCGGCGGGCAGCGCTCCCCGCCTCCCCTCCCTTGGCCGGCCGGCCCCGGCCTTCCCCGCCCCTCCGCCCGCGCTTGCGCGGGTACGGCCCCCCGGCCGAAACCCCTTGCATGCCTCCGGGCTTTTTGCTAACTATAAGCCATGTCTCCCCCGCCCTCCCGCGCCATACCCTCCCCCGCCGCCGGGAGGCAGCGAGCCCGTGGGATCCGCGCCCGGGTCCTCTCCGCCGCGGGCGCGCTCGCGCTCCCGGCGGCGCTGGCGGCGCTCGCCCTCTCGACGGCCGCCTGCCTGCCGCGGGGGGATCAGGTGGTGCGGCGCCCGGAGTTCGAGGAGCTAAAGGGCCGGGTGGCGAACGTCGAGGACATTGTGATAGGGCGCAGGGCCCAGGGGCTCCCGGCGGGGACGCCGGGGGGTGTCCCCCCGGGTGCCGGGGGGTATTCCCCGCCCCTGCCCGCGGCGCCCCCGTCTGCGGCCGCCTCCTCCGGGTCGGAGAGGTCCCGGTACAACCGGGCGCTCGCCCTGGTCCGGGGCAGGCGCTACGCCGAGGCGGAGCAGTCCTTCCGGAGCTTTCTGAACGACTACCCCAACGGCAGGCTGTCCCCCAACGCCCGCTACTGGCTCGGGGAGTCCCATTACGCGAGGGGGGACTTCGCGGGGGCGCTGGCGGAGTTCCTGCGCGGCTACCGGGACTACCCCGAGTCCGCCAAGGCCCCCGACTGCCTCCTGAAGGCCGCCTATTCCCAGAGCAAGCTGGGGGACGGGCCCGGGGCCATGGAGAGCCTGCGTGTGCTCCTCGACCGCTACCCGGGCTCCAGCTCCGCCGGGCTCGTGAGAAGCGGCCGCTCCCGCTTCCCCGGCGGCAGCTAGGGGCCCGGCCGGGGAAGGCCGGTATCCGGACGCCTGCGGCCCGGCGATCCCTGCCTCCCTGCGGGCGCACCCCGCCCAAGTCGCCGACCCGTGACCCCTCCCCC
>JAITEZ010000280.1 GCA_031281735.1 Deltaproteobacteria bacterium
TCCACCAGCGGTCGAAGTGGATGACCTGGCCCGCCGCGGTGAGGTTAAGGCCCGTGCCGCCGGCCTTGAGCGAGAGGATGAAGAAGGGCGGGCCGTCGGGCCGCTGGAACTCGTCCACCAGCTGTCGGCGCTGGCGGACGGGGGTGCCGCCGTGGAGGCAGAGCCCCGCACGGCCGAAGATCCGGGCGAGGTGTTCCATCAGGGGCGAGATGATCTCCTGGTACTGGGTGAACACGAGGAGGCGGTCCTGGCGCTCGGCCATGTCCCGGGCGAGTTCGGCCACCCGCATGAACTTGCCGCTGCGGGAGGGGTCCCAGTCCCCGTCGCCCGTCATGTGGGCCGGGTGGTTCACGAGCTGCTTCAGGCGCAGGAGCGACTGGAGCACGAGCCCCCGGCGCTTCATGCGCTCGGTGCCCGAGCCGGGGAAGGCCTTGAGCTCCTTCTGGAGGCTTTCCACCACCTGGGCGTAGAGCTTGGCCTGGACCGGGGTGAGATGGCAGTAGAGGCTGGTCTCCACCTTGTCCGGCAGATCGGCGATGATGCGCGTGTCGCTCTTGAGGCGCCGCAGCAAGTAGGGGGCGACCAGGCGCCTGAGGGGGCCGTACTGGTCCTCCTTGCGCCTCTCGAGCTCCGTCACGACCTCGGAGAACCGCGCATGGGAGCCCAGGAGCCCCGGGTCCAGGAAGTCGAAGAGGCTCCAGAGATCCGCGAGCCTGTTCTCGATGGGGGTGCCGGTCAGGGCTAGCCGCGCCTGGCTCCTTATCCTGCGCACGGCCCGGCTCTGGGCCGTGGCGGGGTTCTTGATGGCCTGGGCCTCGTCCAGGATGACCATCCGGAAGTCCAGGCTCTCGAAGAGCTCGAGCCTGCGAGCCAGGAGCGCGTAGCTCGTGACCACAAGGTCGCAGTCCCGGCAGATGGACGGCGGGTCGGCCTCCCAGCCCGCCAGGATCTCGCGGCCGTTCTCCGAGGGATGGTATATGTTGAGCCTCAGGCTAGGCGCGAAACGCCCGGCCTCGGATCTCCAGTTGGCGAGGAGCGAGGCCGGGGCCACCAGGAGGGAAGGCGGATCGTAGGCGGGGGCCGCAGACGCCGGGGCGGCCGCCGGATCCCGCAGGGGCCGGACGGACGGGGCGGGGCGGCGGCGGCCCGGGGCCCCCTCCCGGCCCGGGCCCTCCGTGTCGGCGGCGCCGCCGAAGAGCGGCGGGGCCGCGCCCCTGCCCTTGGGGGCCTTCGGGGGCTTGCCGGAGCCGCCGGTCCGGAAGGGGAGGGCGGGCAGGCCGCCCGCCTCGGCCCGGGCCCTGCGGTCCAGGAGCAGGAGCGCCAGGACTTGGATCGTCTTGCCGAGCCCCATGTCGTCGGCGAGGCAAGCCCCGAGACCCAGGCCCGTAACGAGCGAGAGCCAGCCCAGCCCCACCTGCTGGTAGGGCCTCAGTTCCGCCGTGAGCTCGGGGGGCACCGCCGCGGCCTCGGGGGAGCGCAGGCGGGCGAGGATGTCCTTCAGGGCGGCCCCGGCCTCTGGCTTCACCCAGTCCCCGGGGTCGGGGAGCCCGGCGGGGCCCGCCTCGCCGGGGGGGGACGGCATGCCGGAGAGTAGCCGCATGGCCTCCAGGAAGGTGACGCCCGAGCCGCCCGCCGCCCTGGCCTCGCTCCAGTAGTCCAGGGCCTGGGCCAGCTGCTCGCGGTTGGCCTCCACCCACTTGCCCTTGAAGAAGACCAGGTCGCCCGTGCCCACTGCGGAGAGCAGCTGCTCCACCTCCTCGGGGGTCAGGGACTCGTCACCCACCGCCAGCTGGACGTCCCAGTCGATCAGGCTGTTGAGCCCGAAGACCGGCGCCTTCTCGTTGCCGATGACTATCTTGACCCGCACCTCGGGCTTCTTGCGCCACCAGTCGGGGATGCGGACGGTGAGGCCGGACTCCTCCAGGACCGGGATGTCCCTGAGGAAGGTGTGCGCCTCGGAGACCGTCCAGGCCTGGGCCTGGTAGAGCCTGCCCGTGGCGTCCATCTCGCGGACCCAGGGGAGACGGTCGGCCGCCGCCCGGACGGGGGAGAGGAGGTTGATGAGGGCGGGCTTGTCGCTCGCTCCCGAGTACTGCACTAGCGCCCTCTTGAGGGGCAGGTGCTGGTCGCGGCCCTCGGCGGTCAGGCTGGTAACGTAGGTGGCCAGGAAGGCGAAGGGCTTCTCCGCGGCGGCCCCGCCCCGGTTCTCGGCCAGGTGGAAGGTCACGCGGCCCACCCTGCGCCAGCGGGGGGCCCGGCGCGCCAGGAACTCGGCCACCGGGAGCCCGTCCAGGCTCTTGGCCACCCACACGGCGAGGCTTATCCAGATCCGCAGGAGGGACTCGGAGGAGAGGTACTCGCCCCCCGGCATGGGGGGGGCCGATCCCGCCTGCTGCTCCAGCTCCTCCTCGGAGGGTGGTGTCATGTTGAGGAGCATGTCGTCATCGGGGAGCCGACAGAGCTTCGCGATGAAGGACTCCGCCACCCCCCTCCAGAAACGCGCGGAGGGCGCGAGGGGGACGGCACGGGACACGGCGGAGCCGTGGGCGGCCGGCGCGTCCGTCTCGTCGCCGGTGCGGCCCGCGCCCATGTCGAAGAGGCGCTCCTCCCAGTCCAGGTCGCCCCCGTCGGAGAAGACGAGGGTGCTGGAGGGGGTGAGGGTGACCGTGAGGGCCTCCGGGGCGGGGGGCGGATCCAGGGGGGAGCCGAGGCCCTCGCCCCGGCCGTCCCCGTCGGATCCCCCGCCGGGGACGGGGAGGGTCACGGCTCCCTGCGGGGGGGCGGGGAGGGTCACGGCCGCCGGGAAGGCGGCGGGGGGGCCTGCGGCGTCCCCCGCGAGGGCGGTCCCGGCATGGAGGCCGAGCGCGACTGGCGGAGATCCCCCGCGGCCGGCGGGGGCGGGGGGGGCCTCGGTTTCCGGAGGGGCGGAAGTCAAGCGGGAAAAAGTCATTATGAAACGGCGTCCAAACAATTGGGAAACGGTGGGAAAAGGTTGTGAAACGACGGGAATGGGGCAGCGGGACGGGCCAGCCGGGAGGGCTGCCGTCCGGCCTGGCTTCCGGGATCCTCGGCGGCCTGCGGCCGATCCGGCCGCGCACCACGGCGTACGCGCGGGAGCGCGCCCGTGACCGCCTGACCGGCCGCGCCATCGGTGCCGGGCGCGCGGCCGGGGCGAATCCGTCCCGTAACCCTGGCCGCCCGCGCCCGAGCGCCCGGATGGCGGGGAGGGGAAACCGCCCGGAAAGCGGAGGCTGGCGGTCGCGGGGGAGCCGCCCGGAGCCGAGGGCGAGACGCCGGGAGGCGCGGGGGAAACGCCCGCGTCCTGCGGGCAATCCCGGCGGGCGAGGGGGAACCGTCCGCCGGGGGGGGATCCGGGAGCCACCGTCCGGGAGACCCTTGCCCGGGAGCAGGCGGCCGGCGCTCCCGGAGGACGGGCGCGGCCTGACACCCTGGAAGGCGAGGGATCACGGCAGAGGCGGCAGGTCGCGCCAGCAGGCGGCCGGGCATCAGGGGGAGGACGGGACTGCGTCCCCCGGACCTCAGTTCACGGCCAGTGCCGCGCGCACGGCCGGAGGGTGCCCCGGCGCTTCCCCTGGCGCGGACGGGCCGCAGTGGAAGGGGACACCGGAGCGGGAGCTGGAATGGCTGGCCCGGCCCAGCGGAAGAGGCGGGGCGGGCGCGGAAGATCTCTGGCCGGGGACGCGGCCGGTGGCCGACGGGGGGACTCACGGGCCCTCCCGCGATGGCGAGGCGCACCGCCGGGAGGGGGAGGAGTCCCGGGAAGGGTGTGCGCCGGGCGCGAGAGGCGGGGCTGCCGCAGGCAGCCGGGCATCGGAGGCACCATCGGCCGGCGAGGAGAGGCGTGCAGGCAGAGTCCGGACAGACGTGAAGCAGGGCGAAAGGCCGGGGGAACTGTAAGTGGCAGGAAGGATCAGGTGAGAGTCATCTAGGCCGGTTCCGTCCCGCGCGGCCCCGTGAGGGTAAAGCCAGGGGGCCGGCGGCCCGCGCGCGGGGGCCCGTCCGCACGCGGGCCTGTCGCAGGAAGCTCCCGCTCCCTTCCTTGGAAGCAAGGTTAAGGGGCAGGGCGTCCATGGTGGAGCGCCGCCGCGTCACTGTGTCCGGCGGACTAGCCGTCGGGGCGGAAGCCGGGACGCGGGGTCTATTTCAGTTCATGGCGCGGCGTCTGTCGCTGTCCCTGCCGGGGTCCCCTCCGGGGGCCGCCGGGGTCGCGGTGCCTTAAGGCGCCTTCCCGAGGCTCCGGAACCCCTGAGCGGACCCTGATCCGCAGGCCCGGGGCTCCGGCAACTGAAGTTACGATCGCGCCGATGGCGGAACCGTAACACGATCAGGAAGCATGATAGCGGGCGGTTCCGGCTTTGTCAACAGGAAATACTGCCTCCAGGGAAAAAAAACACAAGAGTCAGGGCGTTCCAGCCCGGCCGGCGCCTCCTCCCGCCGCCGCGCCCGGCCCGGTCAGGCTCCGGCGCTTCCAGGGCGGGGGAAGCGGAGACCGGGGGACGCCTCGAGGCGATCGGGGAGGGAGGGGCCCGCCGCCGGGACCGTCCGGGTTCCTCTTCGCGCGGTGCCGCGCCGGTTTGGCACCAGGTCAGCCCGCGTTTCCCGGCCAAGGTTACCTGCCGCGCCGGAGAACGATCCTGGACGGCCGCAAGGCTCGTCGATCCGCGAAGATGCAGCCTTCCCCCGCCCGGGCGGGGCCTGCGCCGGGAGACGCGGGGTGACACCGTCCTTCCGGGGCGCACTGCCTGGGATCGCGATGACGCCCCGGCGCAGTCTCCCTCCCCCCCCGCCCGTCCCGCGGCGGGGGGGATTCGACGGGAAGGCGAGCCATAGAGGTCGGGACGCAAAATGCGGGAAAACTGGTCCGGGGCCAAGGCCCGTGATTGAAGCATTCGCCGAAACCGGCCCTTGAGAGATATCCAAAAAACTAAAATATATATTATATTATATAATAGTAAAATAATGAAAAAAATGAATGCCGACCGTCTCCGTGCCTCCGCGGCCTGACGGCCACGCCTGAAGGCGCCCTAGCCCCCCGGCATTCTCCCAATCCCAAGACCGGCGAATCTCCGGCCCCGACGCCTTCGGCGAACCCCCTGGGAGGAACCGCAAGCCGCTTCCGGGGACTCCCCGCGCCGCGCGCACACCGGCCACGCTCCCGCAGCCCGGCGATCCGGCGCGGCCGGCGCCGCAGGCCCCCGCCGCCCCCGGAACGGCCGACGGCCCAGGGACTACGTCGCCCCCGCGGGATCCGTGCATTCTAAGGAAGGGACGGCGGACGGTGGCAAGGCCCTCGCCGCAGACGTAGGCGGCGAAACGTCCGCCGCGCGCCGGGGCGCCCGGAGCGCCAGTGGGACTGGGCGTGGCGTCCCCCTGGCGGCCTGCCTCGCGCGCTGGGAAGCCCCCCGGAGGCGGACGGGGAACGGCGGTCGCACGCGTCCTTGCGGCATCAGGGTTCCCCGGCCGGGTCGCCCCCTTCCAGTTGACAGGAGAGGAGATCGCCCGCGGTCTCCCGCCGGAGTCCCGGAAGTGGAGCCCGCGGCGGGGAAGGCGGCGGGCCCGAGACTATCATCATATCGGTTGGAGGAAACAGCCCGTGATGACGGCAACAATCGAAGTGCCCCGGAAGCTGCGGCGCTTGTGAATAACATTTTCCCTGTCTCCACCATGGAGACAGTCATACCAAAATTGGTCGGTCAAGGGAGGATCAGAAAGCCCAGGCCAGCATGTTTACGGAATGGCGATGCCAAGACATGTGTATTATCGCATGCTTCAACATCGGCGAATCAGCGGCTCGCCTGTTCACGGGCCCAGCGCTCACGCCGGAAAGACCTGGGGGCGACAGGAGAATCACCAGGACGTCAGCCTCCGCCAGCCGCCCGGCAATCATCCGGGTTCCGGGTCTCACCCTGCCGGCGATCGAGGCAGCCGGGCGCAACCCCCGCGGTCATGCGGCGATCGCCCCGCCTCCGCCCGTCCTTCCGCCGGAGCCTCCTGCCGCAGGCCGATCCCCGCTGCGGCGGACATGGCGTGGGGCTCGCCTCCAGGGCCCGCCTGGCCGCCCGTGGGAAACCCGTCAGGATCGCCTCGACGTGCAGGACAATTAATGACTAATGACAGCCGTGCGTCGCCCTCCACGAGGATGTCCGCCGGGATCCCCGCGGGCGGGACGCCGGGCTCGCGGGTCGACGTCCGGGGACGCCGGCGGTCAGGCGGGCGGCACCCCCGCCGCGCATGTCACCTTCCGCCTCCCGCGCCATGGGTGCCGACTAGGCCGCCGCCCGCGGCACGCCGGGTCACGCGCCCGCCCCCGGCACCCCCGCGGCGCGAGGGATCCCCTACCGCCGCGGCGCCGTTCACGGCGGGGGGACGAAAGGATCCCCTGTCGCCCGCGGCGTCCGGCTGACTGCCGTTTCGGCAGACTCCCGGTTGACTTTCGTTTCGCCAGACCCTATGATCCGGAAATAGCGAAGGGATGCGTTCTTCATGTCCCTTACGTGCCGTGCGACGTCCCGTCTCGCGCACGGCCCGTTCCGGCGACATGTCAGGCCGTCGGGGAGACTGCTCCTCCCGGAGTATCCAGCGCGGGAAACGCCCGTCATGTGGGAAAAGCTCTTCAACTATCAGGCTCCCTGATAGGCCTGCGGCCGGTTCGCCGCGGGCGTCCCGCCAGGGAGACTTCAGCCGGCATTCCGCGAGGCGGCGTTCCGCCGGCGCGATGCCTCTGTCCCGGACTGCCGGGTGCCTCCCCCGCCCTGCCCGTTGCCGGTACACGACGAGGCCGACCCTTCCCGCCGCCGCCTCCTGAGAAAACGGCATGCCGACCCGTATCCCGCAACCCTCCAGCTCGGCGCGCCTCCGGCGACTGAGGCACGCCGCCATCCCCTTCGGCCGCCGGCCCTCCCCCTCCCCAGGCGGCCGCCGTCCGCCGCCTCGATACCGAGACCTTCACCAGCAACAACCAAGCACACAGGCCGCCGTCCCTCCCCGTCCGCCAGCAGGCGCCCCGACGGGGAGGAGCCAGGCGTGGCGAGCCATGAGCATTCCCGGAGCGCGTGCCTCCCAACCCTCTCAGGATCCTGCCCCCGTCCCAAATGGGGCCGATCCTCCGCCGGGGGCGGCGCGCGGAAGACCCCAGGAGCGACATCATGAGCCAAGCCAGCAAGACGGCTTTCGCGCTGAAGTTCGAACGACATCCCGATCTCAAGCCGCAGGTCCTGCAGTTCACTGGGACCATGGCCCTGAACTCCCTCTACCGTTTCAGGATCACGGCGCTCGCCGAGACCGGCGCCCTGTCCCGGCTGAGCCCCGGGGATCTCTTCGGGGGCCTGGCCACGCTGACGCTGCAGGACACCTCGGGCCGGATTGCCGGTGAGGGTCGCCGTTCCGCCTGGGCCGGGGCCTGGCACGGGGTCATCACGTCGACCAGCACGGGGAGGAGGACGGGCGACTGGACCGTGCTGGAGGTGACCTTGGAGCCTACGCTCTCCCGGCTCGCGGGCCAGATTCAGAACCGGGTGCACCTGGAAGCCGCGACCCCGGACATCGTGAAGGACAGCCTCCTTTTCGGGGGGGTGCCCGCAAGCCAGGTGCGCTTCCTCATGGACAAGAGGAGGTACCCGAAACGGGAGTTCGTGCTGCAGTACGGCGAGGATCTCCTGGACTTCGTGTTCCGGAACCTCGAGCGCGAGGGCATCGCCCTGTTCTGGGACCAGGAGGAGGGCGCGGACGTCGCGGTCTTCGCCGACTCCAACGCCCAGTTCCCGCAGCTCGCGGACGGCGGGAAAGGGGATTTCAGGGCCGCCTCGCACGAGGTCTCGGGGCTCGCGTCCGGCGAGCTGGACCGGGGTGCCGTCTTCGGACTCCGGAGGGAGGCCCGTGTTCCCCGTGCCTCGGTGCGGCTCAAGGACTACAACTGGGAGAACCCCAACCGCAAGCTCGAGGTGTCCCTGCCGATTGCCACCTACGGGCGGGGCGAGGTCTACCTCTACGGCGAGAACTTCCAGAGCGACGCGGAGGGCAAGCGCCTGGCCGGCCTCAGGCGCGAGGAGGAGCTGTCCGCCTGCGAGTCCTGGACGGCCGAGAGCTCCGTCCCGGGACTGGCGCCGGGCTACGCCCTCAGGATACTCGGGGAGACGGGCGGGGATCCCGACGGGCTCTTCGTGGTGACGGCCATGGAGA
This sequence comes from Deltaproteobacteria bacterium, assembly GCA_031281735.1. Taxonomy (GTDB): domain Bacteria; phylum Desulfobacterota; class Desulfarculia; order Adiutricales; family Adiutricaceae; genus JAIRZX01. The sequence goes on from JAITEZ010000280.1 coordinate 8,200, forward strand.
CCTCGGGGAGCCAGGCCGGGCTGCTTTCCGCAGGCCTGGGGATCCGCCTGGGGCCGGAGGGCGAGGGCGACGCCCCCGCCGAGCTGAGGCACCGCGTGAGACTCACCCGGGGCGGGCTCCAGTTCAGGCCCCGGAGGGTCACGCCCCGCAACAGGATTGCCGGCTCGCTGACCGCCTGGATTGACGGGGCAGGTTCAGGGGAGTCCCCCGAGATGGACAAGTGGGGCCGCTACAAGGTGCTCCTCCCCCTGGATCTCTCGGGCCGTCCCAACGGCCTCGCGAGCTCGTGGATCCGCATGGCCCAGCCCTACACCGGGGCGGGCTACGGGCAGAGCTTCCCGCTTTCGCCGGGGGCGGAGGTGCTCCTGACCTTCGTCGACGGCGATCCAGACCGCCCGGTCATCTCGGGTGCGGTCCCCAACGCCGAGACGGGCCCGGTCGTGAACACCTCCTCCTCGCACCTGTCCGCCATCGGCACCAGGGGGGGCGGGGGCATCGTCTTCAGCAACAAGCCGACCAAGCAGAACGTCACACTCGCACCGGGGACCGACCGCGGGCACTTCACCATCGCCGGGGGCTCGCCCACCACCGCCGCCGTGGCGGCCGACGTCCTGGACGCCACGGCGGTCATAAACCAGTCCGCGAACCTCCTCCACGCCGAGCACTCCGCCGGGTACCGCTACGCCATCAACGCCTCCGAGGAAAGCATGGAGAAGCTCATGATGATCATGGCCTCCATAAACACGGCGCTCCAGGTGGCAGCGGACGCCGCCGACCTGGTCGTCGCCAGGCAGGATCACATGGGCGAGAGGGAGAAGCCGTCCCCCGGGGACGGAGGCGAAAGCGGAGAGGGGGGGGGAGGGGAGGCAG
>JAITEZ010000310.1 GCA_031281735.1 Deltaproteobacteria bacterium
GGTGGTGGTCGGTCACCACCACCGGCAGGTCCAGGGCGTTGGCCGTCTCGATGGCCTCCAGATCGGAGACGCCGCAGTCGACGGTCACGAGGAGCCCCGCCCCCCGGGCCTTGAGATCCTCCACCGCCCGGGGGCTGAGCCCATAGCCGTCCCGGTGGCGGTCGGGGATGCGCGTGATGACGTCGAAGCCCAGGGCCCCCAGGACGCGCACGAGCACCGCCGTCGCCGTGAGCCCGTCCGCATCGTAGTCGCCGGCCACGGCCACCGTGTCGCCCCGCTCACGGGCCCTGAGGAACGCCTCCACCGCCCGGAGCATGTTGGGCATGGTCTCGGGGAGCGGGAGGCGACGGAGCTCGGGGGCGATGAAGCCCCGGATCTCCGTGTGCGTCCGGAACCCCCGGCCCAGGAGGAGCTGGGTGTACTTCACGGGCTTGCCGAGCGCCCGCGCGAGCTCGAGCGCCGCCGCGCGGTCCGCCTCGTCGCGGTGCTTCCAGATCACGCCCCCCCCCTTTCAGCCGCCCACGGCCAGCGCGACCCCGTCCAGGGCCTTTATCTCGTCGCGGATGCGCGCGGCCTTCTCGAAGTCCAGGGCGTCCGCCGCCTTCTTCATCTCCTTGCGGAGCATCCGGACCGTCCGCGGGATGTCGTCCAGGGGAACCTTCTTGCCGCCCCCGGCCTCCGGGAGCCTCGGCTGGGAGGGGTAGTCCTTCTCCCAGACGGAGAGCGCGATGGAGGCGATGTTCTTGCGGATGGTCTCGGGGGTGATCCCGCGGGCCTCGTTGTACTCGACCTGCTTGCGGCGGCGGCGCTCGGTCTCGTCCCTGGCCTCGATCATGGCCGGGGTCATCCTGTCCGCGTAGAGGATGACCTCGCCCCCGGCGTTGCGCGCCGCGCGCCCGCAGGTCTGGATGAGCGACCGCGCGGAGCGCAGGAAGCCCTCCTTGTCGGCGTCCAGTATCGCCACGAGCGACACCTCGGGCAGGTCGAGGCCCTCGCGCAGGAGGTTTATGCCCACCAGCGCGTCGAACTCCCCGGCCCGCAGGTCGCGCAGGATCTCCACCCGCTCGATGGTCTTGATGTCCGAGTGGAGGTAGCGCACCCGCACCCCGCGCTCGGAGAGGTAGCCCGTGAGATCCTCGGCCATGCGCTTGGTGAGCGTGGTCACCAGGACGCGCTCGCCCCTCGCGGCCCTCTTGAGGATCTCCGCGTGGAGATCCTCCACCTGGCCCTGGACCGGGCGGAAGATCATCACGGGATCGGTGAGCCCCGTCGGGCGGATCACCTGCTCGGCCACGAGCCCGTCGGAGAGCGAGAGCTCGTATTCGGCGGGCGTCGCCGAGACGTAGACTGCCTGGGAGATCCGGGCGTTGAACTCCTCGAAGGAGAGGGGCCGGTTGTCGAGGGCCGAGGGGAGCCGGAAGCCGTGCTCCACCAGCGTCTCCTTGCGGCTGCGGTCCCCGTGCCACATGCCGCGCACCTGGGGGACGGCGATGTGGCTCTCGTCCACTATCAGCAGGAAGCGCTGGGGGAAGTAGTCAAGGAGGGTGGGCGGCGGCTCCCCGGGGGCGCGGCCCGTCAGGTGCCGCGAGTAGTTCTCGATGCCGTGGCACCAGCCCAGCTCCCGGAGCATCTCGAGATCGAAGCGAGTGCGCTGGGCGAGCCGCTGGGCCTCCAGGAGCCTGCCGCCCCGCTCCAGGACGCGGAGGCGTTCCGCGAGCTCCTCCTCGATGCCCTTCATGGCGCGGTCCAGGTTCTCCCGGGTGCTCACGTAGTGGCTCCCCGGGTACACCATTACCTCCTGGAGGCTCCGGCGGACCTTGCCGGTGAGCGGGTCGGTGAGGCAGATCCGGTCCACCGTGTCCCCGAAGAACTCCACCCGCACCGCCTCGTCCTCCTCCGAGGCCGGGAAGATCTCCAGGGCGTCCCCCCGCACCCGGAAGACGCCGCGGTGGAAGTCGTACTCGTTGCGCTCGTACTGCATCTCCACCAGGCGGGCCATGACGTTCTCCATGGCGCGCGGCACCCCGGTCTCCAGGTGGAGCATGAGCCCGTAGTAGGCCTCGGGCGATCCGAGCCCGTAGATGCAGGAGACGGAGGCCACGATGACCACGTCCTCCCGGTCGAAGAGCCGCCGGGTGGCCGAGTGCCGCATGCGGTCGATGGACTCGTTGACCTGGCTCTCCTTCTCGATGAAGGTGTCTGACTGGGGGATGTAGGCCTCGGGCTGGTAGTAGTCGTAGTAGGAGACGAAGTACTCCACGCAGTTCTCGGGGAAGAAGCGCCTGAACTCCTCGAAGAGCTGGGCGGCCAGGGTCTTGTTGGGGGCGAGCACCAGGGTGGGGAGCCCAGAGCGGGCCACGACGTTCGCCATGGTGAAGGTCTTCCCGGACCCGGTCACCCCCAGGAGCACCTGGGCCGGGGCGCCGTCGCGGATGTTCGCCACCAGCTGCTCGATGGCCTGGGGCTGGTCGCCCTGGGGCTCGAACTCGCTCACCAGCTTGAAGGGTCGTCTCTCCTGGCTCACGGCTGGCATCCTTCCCCGCGGCGGCGCCGGGCCGCGGCTGGGGGCCTAGGCATAGCGCCAGGTGGTCTTCCCGCCCCTGTCCTCCAGCACGACGCCCATCCCCGCGAGCTCCTGGCGGATCCGGTCGGCCTCCGCCCAGTCCTTCCTGGCCCTGGCCTCCTCGCGGAGGGCTATCCTCTCCCCGATCCCCTCGCGGGAGAGCCCCGCCCCCCCCTCCCGGAGGGCCGCCACCCGGGCGAAGAAGGACGCGTACCCGGCGAAGTCGATGCCCAGCACCGCCCCCATGGAGAGGATCGCCCCCCTGAGGGCGGCCACGCGGGCGAAGGCGTCCTCGGCGGCCAGGCGGTTGGCGAGGCGGACGGCATCGAAGAGGACCCCCAGGGCCCGGGAGGTGTTGAGGTCGTCGTCCATGGCGTCCCGGAAGCGCGCGAGCGCCACCTCCGCCTCCTCCGCACCCCCGGCGCCGGGCGCCGGGCCCCCGGCGGCGGGCGCCCTGGCGAGGCAGGCGTCCGCCGCCTCGACGGAGCGGTAGACGCGCTCGAGGGCGCGCCCCGCCTCGGCGACGGCCTCGTCCGAGAAGTCCACGGGGCCGCGGTAGTGGCTCGAGAGAAGGAAGTGGCGGAGCGTCTCCGGCGGGAAGCGCTTCAGGATGTCCTTGACGGCGAAGGAGTTGCCCAGCGACTTGGACATCTTCTCGGAGTTGATGTTCACGAAGCCGTTGTGCACCCAGACGTTGGCCATGGGGCGGCCCAGGGCCGCCGACTGGGCCATCTCGTTCTCGTGGTGGGGGAAGACCAGATCCTGGCCGCCGCCGTGGATGTCGAAGGCGGGGCCCAGGAGCCGAGCGCTCATGGCCGAGCACTCGATGTGCCAGCCCGGCCTGCCGGGGCCCCAGGGGCTGGGCCAGGAGGGCTCGCCCTCGGAGGCGGACTTCCACAGCGCGAAGTCGGCGGGGTTCCGCTTGCGGCCGTCCACGGCCACCCGGGCCCCCGGCTCCGCGTCCCCGGCCTCGCGGCGGGAAAGCCTGCCGTAGCTCCCCAGGGCGGACACGTCGAAGTAGACGTCGCCGTCCAGGACATAGGCGTAGCCGTTCTCGATGATGCCCGCGACGTCCTCCTGCATCTGGGCGATGAACTCCGTGGCCCTGGGGGAGAAGTCCGGCCGCCGGCAGTTAAGGGCGTCCATGTCCTCATCGAAGCTCCTGATGTAGCCCTCGGCGAGCCCTTTCCAGTCAACGCCCCTCTCCCGCGCCCGCGCGATTATCTTGTCGTCCACGTCCGTGTAGTTGCGCACGTACCTGACCGCGAGCCCCGAGGACTCCAGGTGGCGCACGAGGACATCGAAGGCCACCGCTGCCCTGGCATGGCCGATGTGGGCGTCGTCGTAGACGGTGGGGCCGCAGACATAGACCCCGGCCTCCCCCTCCTTGATGGGCTTGAAGTCACACAGTGAACGGGTGAGGGTGTTGTAGAGCTTCAATGGCATGGATGACCCCAGGGGCGCCTGGCCGGGGGCGGCGGCGGGACGCGGGAGGCTAGCGGACGGTGCGGAGGGGTGGGGCGGGGGCGCGGGGCCCCGTAACCGCTAGGGGTGCGCTTTTTCAGAGGGATACTATACCATTAGACACCAGATTGCAATAATCATCGCCGCCCCTCCCGGACCGATCCGCGCCTGTCACGCGCCCCTGCGGGACGGGGCCGGGGCCCCCGGCAGCTGTACGTAGCCGCCGCCAGGCCGGGGGCGGCCCGGGAGGCGGAACCTGGATCCGGTATAATAGCACAAAATTTATATATAAAATTTTAAAAATAAATACTATAATAATTAATAATAT
>JAITEZ010000315.1 GCA_031281735.1 Deltaproteobacteria bacterium
GCCCCCCCCCCCCACGGCCGCCGAGCCTGTCATGATGCCGGGGCTACCCGCCAGGCTGAGGGGCAGGCCCCTCGCCGGGCATCGCTGTCCGGAATCCGCCCCCAACGGGGGCGGCGAACCTGACTCCGGCGGGTTCCGCCGGATCGGCCCGGGTGGATCGCAGGGAGCCGGATCCGGCCGTTGGCCGTCGGGCTAGCAGGACGGTGCGCTACTATAACCATAATGCGATCAGCATGCCGACAGAAAAACGGCGGCACCAAGCCGCCGTCCGTCAGCTGAAGGCTTTCACGGCCACGGCGATCAGGAGGGCCGCGAAAACCGCGCTCACAATCCCGAAAACGGCGGTGAGCTGGCTTAGACGTTTCTCGACGGATCCGATTTCAGCCCTCAGGCTGTCCTTGGTATCGGCGATCCTCCCCGCCAGCTCGGCCTTGGTATCGGCGATTTCGGCCTTGGTATCGGCGATCCTCCCCGTCAGCTCGGCCTTGGTATCGGCGATCCTCTCCGTCAGCTCGGCCTTGGTATCGGCGATCCTCTCCGTCAGCTCGGCCTTGGTATCGGCGATTTCGGCCTTGGTATCGCGGATCCTCTCCGTCAGCTCGGCCACGGCGGCCTTCACGATCGCCTCGACGTCGCCCCTGGTCGCGAACCTCTCCTGCCCGGCGGCGAGCAGGGCCATTGCCTTCTCGTTCTCGGACACCCGCCGGGACAGTTCCATCTCGAAGGCCGTGTAGAAGCCAAGGGGCGGCGGGGTGCCAGGGCCCTGCTGACCCTCCCTGATGTCCTGATCCTGATCCTGTTCCGACACGGGCTTGCCCTCCTTCCGGAGTTCAGGGGGCACCCTCCCCGTCCTGAAGGACGGGGAGGGTGCCATATGTGCGGCTCCTCCTGATCGGCAACATCCCGTGTTGCCGAGTCGCCGCTGTTCGCGGGATCGCTTGCAGGAACGAGCGGGCGCTGATCCCTGCGGAAATCTCTCCGACCGAATGTTTAATCTTGCAACTCTCTGATATTTAACCTTAAATTAATATTTTTTTTATTAAATCAGTATTTTTTTATCAAATTTATTATCTAAATATATAATTTAATATTTTATATTAAATTATTATTCTTTATATCGTTAAATAAATTTTTAATATTACTAAACATACCTTTAAATATTATAGAAATAAAAATTATAGTAATAGCAATAGCAATAAATAACTTAAAAACAAGGTGTTTGCAGAAATTCCAGACATGCTTATGATTTTCGACGCTCTCCATGTCGCCGACCGGGTTGGGATTCCTGTTCCGACACGGGATGACCTTCCTTCACGAATCTATCATACTGACCAGCTCCCTCTCCCGCAACCGAAAGGAGAAAACGGCCTCCATCAGCGCGCCCTTCCCCTCCGAGACCGGGCTCTTTCCTCAACCCTCTCGAAATCGTCCGGGCCGTCTCCGGGAAGCCGTGTTCCGGGAGACCCTCCTCGCGTTCATCGAGCGCCGGACGGGGTATTTTCGTCTGCAATGAGTCTCCCGGGGTCTCGGGAGGGACTCCCGAGACCCCGGGACGGGAGCGGGCTCGCGAAAGAGGGCGCAGGGCCACGTTCGCCTCAGGGAGGTACTCAGGTGGTTATGTGGGGGGGGAAGGGCCGCCTTGTTTTTTCAGGGCCTCCTGCGGCCTTCCAGGTGCATTTGCGCGGCAGAGAGTTAGGGCAATAAAAATGCGAAATGAGATCGCTAAAAATATACAACTATTTTATATACATTAGTATCATCTATAGCTACCCGTCCTGACCACACTCCGCCCTTCGGGCGGGAATGGCGGCCTCCTGCCGCGCTCCGTTTCATTTCAGGTTTCCCCGCAGCCCAAGGGGAAGCGCCCCTCGCTAGCAGAGGCCCTCCGGCCTGATCAGGCCAAACAGATCCGTCCGGGGAGTCGATCCCGGAAGATCGCGCTGTCCCTCCCCGCCTGAAGGGCGGGGCTTCCCGTGCGTCCCGGCGAGGGATCCGGGAAGCCCCGGGCCGGGAGGCCTGCCGGATCGGCCACCCTCCGGAGACTGCGGGGAAGAGGCGCCGCCCGGCCCCGTGACATCGCGAGCCGCGGCCGCGGCGCCCGGAGCGGAAAGCCGCCCCCGGCGCCGGCATGGCCCTGACCGCCGAAAGCGAGGCCTGCCGGGGAACCAGGGAGATCCCGCCCCCCTCCCTCACCGACGGGAGATCACCCGGGAGCATCGGCTGGGTTCCCGGAGCATCGGCGGGCTGCCGCGCCGGACGGCCCGGTCACGGGGAGCTGAAAGCGCAAGGAGGGCCCGTTTACTCAGCGTTCCGCACCCGTTCCCCTCGACCTCGGCCTCGCGCCCTCCCGCATCCCGTGCCTCCCAAGCCGCCTTCCCTCCCCGCCCCGCCCGGCCCCGCCTGTCGCGGCTGTCCGCTACCGGTTCGCCGCCCGATTCCAGAGAGCATGCCGGTCAGGGCGTGCTATAATCAAGCCGGCCACGTCCCTTCCAGCATGCCCCCCCAGCTTATCCCCTCGCGCATCGGTTCCGCCCGCCCCGCGGCCGACCGCTGGCTTCCCCGATTACCGGCCGCGCCCTGCGCGGCCGGCCTCCGTAATACCCTGCTCACGGCCTCGTCCAGCGGCCGGTCACGGCCTCGTCCAGCGGCCGGCCGCCGTCCTGCCTGACTCACGACCGCGCCCAGCGGCCGGACGCCGACCTCCCCTGCTCGCGGCCGCGCCCCGGCCGCCCGCCGACCTCCCTGACTCGCGGCCGCGCCCCGGCCGCCCGAGGCCCTCCCCTATGAACCCTACCGATATCGCCAAGTTCCTGGAGAGCGGCATGCTGGTGGCCTTCGGCTTCGCCTGGCCCACCAGCATAGCGAACACCCTGCGGTACAAGAGCGTCCGGGGCAAGAGCCTGTCCTTCCTCATCATAGTCTTCCTGGGCTACCTTTTCGGCATAGCGGCGAAGATCCTGGGGGAAAACATCAACTACGTCCTCTTCTTCTATATCCTCAACGCCTCGATGGTCCTCATGGACCTCTGCCTCTACTACTACTATTGGGAGAAGGAGAGGGACAAGGGGGTGCTGGGGGGCTGAGCGGGCGGCCGGGCGGTCCCACGCCCCGGGCCGCCCGCGACCCGCAGCATACGTCCTCCCGCCCCCGCCTCCCCCGGGATCCCGCAGAGCCCTTGACCAGTCCCAGCCCCCATCCTGACAGCCCGGGAGCCCCCGGCCCGCGGGTGCTGTGCGCCATGAGCGGCGGGGTGGACTCCAGCTGCGCCGCCCTCCTCCTCAAGCGCTCGGGGGAGGACGTCCTGGGCGCCACCATGAAGCTCCTCGACTACGACGCGGGCGAGGACTCCTGCGGGAGGCGCACCTGCTGCTCGCGCAGGGACATCGAGGACGCCCGGGCGGTCTGCTCCCGCCTCGACATCGACTTCGCGGTCTTCAACTTCACGCGGCTCTTCCACGAGGAGGTGGTGAGGCCCTTCCGGGATTCCTACCTGGCGGGGCTCACCCCCAACCCCTGCATCCTCTGCAACCGCGTCATGAAGTTCCGGCACCTGCGGGAGCGCGCCCGGGCCCTGGGGTGCGGCCGCATCGCCACCGGCCATTACGCGAGGATAGACAGGGACGGCGGCCGCCTCGTGCTCAGGAAGGCCCTGGACGAGTCCAAGGATCAGAGCTACGTGCTCTACGGCCTGACCCAGGAGGAGCTCGCGGCCACCCTCTTCCCGCTGGGGGGGCTCACCAAGGGCCAGGTCCGCGGGATCGCCCGCGACGCCGGCCTCCCCACCTCCGCCAAGCCGGAGAGCCAGGACATCTGCTTCGTCCCGGCCGGCCGCTACGCGGACTTCCTGGAACGCCCCCCCGGGGATCCGGAGGCCCGCTGGCGGGAGGGGGCGGGGGGCGGATCCGGCGGATCCGCCCGCCCGGCGGCCGGGCCCGGGGGCCGGGCGGGCGCCCCGGGGCAGGCTGGGCGGGGGCTCCCGGACGCCGCGCCGCCGGGCCCGCGCCTCCCCG
>JAITEZ010000355.1 GCA_031281735.1 Deltaproteobacteria bacterium
CCCCGCCGACCTCCCCCAGGCTGACAGGCCGCATTGACCAGCCGGGAGAGCCAGATCTTCCGTATTCCGCGACGTTTCCCCTAACCTTCCGGAACGCGGGCGGCGCGCGTTCCGGCGTCGCCCGGTGGATCCCCCGGCCCCGCCGCAGCCGGGCCCCTCCCAGAGAAAGGTGACGTTCCATCTCCATGCTTGATTCAATATCCGGCCTCCGGCGTACCCACCTCTGCGGGGAGATCACCCGGGACCTCCTGGACCGCGAGGTCGTCATTATGGGCTGGGTGCAGCACCGCCGGGATCACGGGGGGCTCGTGTTCCTGGACATGCGGGACCGCTCCGGGCTCGTCCAGACTGTCTTCAACCCGCAGGAGGACGAGGAGACCCACCGCCGGAGCCACGGCGTGCGCTCCGAGTACGTGCTCGCCCTCCGGGGCAGGGTGAGGCTCCGGCCCCCCGACATGGTGAACCCCAAGCTCCCCACCGGGGACGTGGAGGTGCTCATCCGGGAGCTGCGGGTCCTGAACACCGCCAAGACCCCGCCTTTCGTGGTGGAGGACGAGGCCCAGGTCTCCGAGGCCGTGCGCCTGAAGTACCGCTACCTCGACCTGAGGAGGCCGAGGATCCAGAGGATCTTCGCCCTGCGGGACCGGGTCACGCGGCTCACCCGGGGCTACTTCGCGGAACAGGGCTTCCTGGACGTGGAGACGCCCTTCCTCACCAAGTCCACGCCCGAGGGGGCGCGGGACTTCCTCGTGCCCTCCCGGCTCTCGCCCGGCTCCTGCTACGCGCTCCCCCAGAGCCCCCAGCTCTTCAAGCAGCTCCTCATGATGGCGGGGTTCGACCGCTACATCCAGATAGCCCGCTGCTTCCGGGACGAGGATCTCCGGGCCGACCGCCAGCCGGAGTTCACCCAGGTGGATCTCGAGGCCAGCTTCTGCGGCCAGGAGGAGATAATCCAGATCCTGGAGGGATACATGTCCCTCCTCTTCCGGGAGATCCTCGGCCTGGAACTCGCCCTCCCCCTCCCGCGGCTCACCTACGACGAGGCCATGCTCCGCTACGGCACTGACCGGCCGGATCTGCGCTACGACCTCCGCATCGAGGACGTTTCGGCCCTCTTCGCCTCCTCCCAGGCCCGGATCTTCGCCGAGCCCCTGGGCCAGGGCGGCTGCGTGAGGGTCCTCAGGGCCCCCGGCGCGGGCCCGCAGCTCTCCCGCAAGCAGCTCGACGACCTGGTGGCCCTGGCCATAGCCTCCGGCGCCAAGGGGCTCGCCTGGATCCGCGTCTCCCCGGAAGGATGGCAGGGGCCCGTAGCCAAGTTCCTGTCCCCGGGGGAGCGGGGCGCCCTGGAGGGTGCGCTGGCGGTGGGGCCGGGGGACATCCTTTTCTTCGGGGCTGACCGCGCGGACATCGTGGCACCGGTGCTGGGACGCATCCGCCAGACGCTGGCGGGGCTCCTGGGCCTGGACGGGAGCCCCGGGGCCGCCCCTGACACCGCTGGCTGGAAGCTCCTGTGGGTCACCGACTTCCCCATGTTCGAGTTCTCCCAGGAGGAGAAGCGACTGGCCGCCCTCCACCACCCCTTCACGGCCCCCCGCGAGGAGGATCTCGCGATCCTCGATACCGCCCCCCTGGCCGTCAAGGCGGTGGCCTACGATCTGGTGCTCAACGGTAGCGAGATAGGGGGCGGCTCGGTGAGGATCCACCGCCCGGACGTCCAGGAACGCGTCTTCAGGGCCCTCGGGCTCGGCCCGGACGAGGCCGGGGAGAAGTTCGGCTTCTTCCTGGAAGCCCTCGCCTACGGGGCGCCCCCCCACTGCGGCTGCGCCTTCGGCCTCGACCGCCTGACGGCGCTGCTGGCGGGCCAGGAGTCCATCCGGGAGGTCATCGCCTTCCCCAAGACGCAGAAAGGCGCCTGCCCGCTCACGGACGCGCCCTCGCCCGCGGCCCCCGCCCAGCTGGCCGAGCTCGCCCTCAAGAGCGTCGCGGCCCCTCCCGCGCCCCCCGGCCCGGGCCAGCCGGACGCCCCGGGCCGGGACGCCGCCGGCCGGTCGGACGCCGAGGGCCCGCCAACCTGAGGGGGGGGGCACCGAGCCCCTCCCAGGGAGATACATCATGCAGGTAGCAGGAGGGCTCTTCCGAGCCGCCCCCGATTCGCGCCGCTACCAGCTCGTGGACCCCGGAGGGGCCCCCAAGCTGTTCCGGGACACCTTCCCCTACACCGAGGTGCCCCGCATAACCTTCGACGGCATCACCGCCTCCCCCTGCCCCGCGGAGGAGCCGCTCATCACGGACACCACCTTCCGGGACGGCCAGCAGGCCCGGCCGCCCTATACCGTGGAGCAGATAACGACCCTGTTCAGGTTCCTGGCCCGCCTCTCGGGGCCCTCGGGCCTAATCCGCAAGAGCGAGTTCTTCCTCTACAGCGACCGGGACCGCGCGGCGGTGGACGCCTGCCGGGAGCTGGACCTGCCCTTCCCCAAGATAACGGGGTGGATCCGGGCGGTGCCGGAGGACCTGAAGCTCGTGCGCGACATGGGCATCCAGGAGACGGGGATACTGACCTCCATCTCCGACTACCACATCTACCTCAAGCTCGGCATCACCCGCCGCAGGGCCGCCGACAAGTACCTGGGGCTGGTCAAGGAGGCCCTCTCCCACGGCATCTCGCCCAGGTGCCACTTCGAGGACGTCACCCGGGCCGACGTCTACGGCATGGCCGTGCCCTTCGCCCAGCAGCTCAAGCTCCTGAGCGAGGAGGCGGGGCTGCCCGTCATCATCCGCCTGTGCGACACCCTGGGCATGGGCGTAACCTACCCTGGGGCGGCCCTCCCGCGCTCGGTGCCCCGGCTCGTGCGGGCCTTCATCGAGGACGCGGGCTTCGACGGCAGGGATCTGGAGTGGCACGGCCACAACGACTTCCACAAGGGCTTCGCCAACGCGGCCACGGCCTGGCTCTACGGGCTGGGTTCCATCAACTCCACGATCTTCGGCTTCGGCGAGCGCACCGGGAACACCCCCCTGGAGGCCCTCCTGATCGAGCACGCGGGCCTCAGGGGCCCCACCCCCGGCGTGGATCTGACCGCCATCGCCGAGATGGCGGCCTACTTCGAGTCCCACCTGGGGGTGCGCATACCCCCAAACTACCCCCTGGCGGGCCGGGACTTCAACGCCACCTCGGCGGGCATCCACGCGGACGGGCTCCTCAAGAACGAGGAGATATACAACATCTTCGATACCCGCGGCATCCTGGGCCGCCAGCCCTCCATCGCCATCAACGACAAGTCCGGGGCGGCCGGCCTGGTGCACTGGCTCAACCAGCGGCTCCACCTCACGGGCGGCACCGCCGTCGACAAGCGGAGCGCCCCCGTCGTGAAGATGAACAGGCACATCCAGCGCGAGTACGAGGGCGGCCGCACCACCAACATGAGCAACCGCGAGCTCGAGCGGCTCGCCCGGCTCTACATGCCCAAGGCCTTCCAGTCGCAGTTCGACCGCCTGAAGCAGAGGGCCCGCGAGCTCGCAACCGAGATAGTCGCCGAGATGATCGAGCACCCCGTCATCCGGGGCATGGAATCCGCGAGCCAGGAGCGGCTCATGGGCAAGTGGGTCCAGGAGTTCCCCTTCGCCCAGTTCATCTACATCACCGACGCCGACGGCATCAAGACCACCAACAACGTCGCCTCCTCGCACGACCGCAAGCTCTACCTGGGCAAGCAGGAGAAGGGGTACAACCTCTCCGACCGCATCTGGTTCGTCAAGCCCATGGAGGACGGCCAGATCCACGTGACGGACTTCTACACCTCGCGCTTCACCGGGGCCCTGTGCATCACCGTGTCGGGCCCCATCCGGGACCCGGGGACCGGTCGCCTGGTGGGGGTGCTCGGGCTGGACATACGCTTCGAGGATCTCGCCAAGATGGAGGTGGAGGACATCGAGATCGATCTCGACGAGATCCCCCCCCTAGACCAGCCGGCGCTGCGGGAGCACGCCAGATCCCAGCCGCACTGGGACGAGCCGCGGCGGCTCGCCCCCGAGGTGCCCGGACCCCGCGAGGAAGCCGGCAAGAAATAGTCCTCGCCCGGCGCGGGGCCCCTCCCCGCGCCGGGCCTTTGATCCGGGGAGACCCTGCCCATGACGGACGGAAAGACCGACCGCCCCCCCGGCGGCGAAGGATCCGCCGGGACGGCCGGCCCGGGCGGCCCCGAGGCACCCGGCACGCAAGGCCCGGCGGATCCTGGGCCCGCCGGGGCCAGGCCAGCCACCTCACGGGACGGCGCCGCCGGGGGGACGCCCGGGACGGGTGCGCCGGGCTCCGCCGCCCCGCCTCCCGGCCCCGGCCTCTCCCCGGCGGGCGTGGGCCGGGACGGGGCCCGCCCCTCCTGGCCTGCGGCCGGGCCCATGGGGGTCGCCGCGGCCCACCGGGCCGCCGTCAAGGCGATGAACCGGGAGGTGGAGGAGGAGGCGCGGGCCGCCGCGGAAAACCCCGGGGAAGGCGCGGGGGGCTTCTGGAACTGGAACGCCGGGGACGCCGGCCCCGCCCCCCCCGGGGAGGGGGGCCCGGGGCCGGGCGGCCCGACCGCCACCGCCCCCGGAGGCGCGACGGATCCCGTTTCCGCCTCGGCCGCCCCGGCGGCGGCCGCCGGCGAGGGCGCCGCGGGCGGCACGGAAGACCTGAGCCGCCGCGAGCCGTGGAGCGGCCTCCTGGGCAGGATCGCGGGCTTCGCCGACCGGGCCTCCTGGCAGCGCCTGCGCGTGACCCTCCTGGGCGCCGTCCTGCTCGCCGGGGTGGCCGTGCTCCTCTCCCTCCCCGGGACGGACCTGCCCGGCGAGGGCCCGGTCTATGACTTCCTGCTCAAGACCCGCTCGCGGCTCTTGGATCCGGGGGTGGCCGACGGCATCGTCCTCATCGCCATCGACGACGCCTCCCGCGCGCACCCCCAGGGATCCATGGCCGAGATCTTCAGCCCGGGGGTCTACGCGGAGATCCTGAACGCCCTGGTGGACGGGGGGGCGGCCGCCGTCGCCATCCACCGCAACCTCCCCACCGCCGAGACGCACATGTACACCGCCCGGGACGAGCTCGCCTGGTGGGCGGGCTTCGGGACCGCCCGGGCCAGGATGGTGCCCGTGATCTACGGCTTCAGGTACCGCTCGGGGAGCCCGGTCCTGCCCTCCCCGCGTTACGTGGAGATCATGGGCCGCGAGACCCTGGCCTTCATGAACCTGCCGCTGGACAGGGACTTCAAGGTCCGCACCATGGACGTCCGCTGGCCGGCGGCCATGACGCGGGGCTACCCTGGCCAGCCGGGCGGGGCCTCGGGGGACGGGTCCCTGAGCTTCGCCTTCCTCGCCGCCCGCTCGCTGAGGCCGGATCTCCCCGAGCCGCCGTCAAACGCCTTCCACATCGACTTCCACGACTCGATCATGCGCTTCAGCTTCGCGGACGTCTACCAGAAGGCGCTCAACGGCCAGCTGGACTACTTCAAGCAGCACTTCCGGGGGGCCCTCGTGCTCATCGGCGAGACCTCCAGCCTGAGCCTCGACTCCCACCCGGTGCCGCTTTCCACCTACAGCCACTGGGGCGGCTGGGATCTCATGCCGGCGGTGGAGATCCAGGCCCACGCCGCGAACACCCTCCTGAAGGGCCGGACACTCTCCGAGCCTGCCCCGGGCGTCCTCTTCTGCTTCTTCTTCGGGCTCGCGTTCGTGGCGCTCCTGCCCATCCTCGCCTCCCCGCCCCAGGGCCCGCACCGGCTGGCCTTCCTGCCCACGGCTCTCCTGGCCCTCTACCCCCTGGCCGCGGCCCTGGCATTCAACCGCTACGTGCTCCTGCCCGCCGTGCCGGGGATGGCCGCGCTCGTCCTCGCACACGCCCTCTACTGGGGCATGCGCCTGACCGAGACGAGCCGGATGGCGGCCACCCGGGCCAAGGCCCTGAACCTCTACCTGGACCCCGCGCTCTCGGGGAGGATCCTGGCCGACCCTGACATCCTCTCGCGCCGGGGCGAGCGCAGGAGCTGCACGATCTTCTTCTCCGACTTCGAGGGCTTCACCGCCACCAGCGAGACCATGAACACGGAGGAAATGGTCGACCTGGTGAACCTCTATTACGACCTCATGACCCAGGACATCGAGCGTTTCGAGGGCTTCGTGGACAAGTTCGTGGGGGACGCCATCATGGCCGTCTGGGGGGCGCCCTCGGACCAGCCCGGGCACGCCGCCTCGGCCTGCCTCTCGGCCCTGGCCCAGCAGCGGAGCCTGGCGGAGCTGAACCGCAGGCGCCGCGACCGGGGGGAGCCCACCCTCAAGGCCCTCATGGGCATCAACACCGGGACGGTGATCGCGGGCAACATCGGGGCCAAGAAGCACATGGCCTACACGGTGATGGGCGACTCCGTGAACCTGGCCTCCCGGCTCGTGTCCGTCAACAAGCTCTTCAAGACCTCCGTCATCGCCTCCGAGGCGGTGGTGCGCGAGGCCGCCTCCGAGATAGTGTTCCGGCCCCTCGACCGGGTGCGGGTGGTGGGGCGCAAGAAGAGCATCAACATCTACGAGGTCATGGCCCGCAAGGGGGAGCTCAGGGAGGGGGGGGCCGAGATGATAGGCTTCTTCGAGCGGGCCCTCCGCCACTACTGGGCGCGGGACTTCCCCGGGGCCCTCGCCCGTTTCGAGCGGGCCCACCGGGCTCTCCCGGACGATCTGCCCTCCCAGATCTTCATCGACCGCTGCCGTGCCTTCATCCGCCACGAGCCCGGCGATGACTGGGACGGGGTGACCGTGCTGGGCCTGAAGTGAGGCCCGGGCGCGGCGGCCGACAGGGCCGGGGACGGCCCGGCACGGGTTCCTGGACGGCCCCGCGTCCCGGGCATGGCCCTGCCCCGGGCGCGCGTCGGGGGCTGGGCTCCGGGGCAGCGGCTCGGGCGAGCCGCGCGGCTCCGGGACGCCGGCGACGGCCGACTCGCGTCGGCTTCCGCGAGTGACCCGCCGGGCGGTTCCTGGTCTCGCCATGCCGCGGGGGGGGGCGGGCGCGGGGACACCGCCCCGGCTTTCCCGCGGCGTGGCGGCGGGGCGCGCGGGAAAGCCTCCGGCCTCCCGCCTGGCAGGCGCGCCGTGCGAGGGGCCGGCCGCCGGGCCGGGCCGGTGCGGTTCTGTTCGCCACGCACCCGAAATGGGACTATAATAAAGGCCTGGCGGTATGGCCCGGATCATGACGACTGGCGCGCCTGCCCCGGGCGTTTGCGGCGCAGGCGCGCCAGTCACGCCCCGTCGCGGACGGGCTTTTTCCCGGCCGGCCGCAAGCGGTCGGCACCCCCGTCATTCCCGTCCGCCGGGATCCTCCCGCCGACGCCGGCACGCCTCCGCGCCCCCGGGCGGGGGACGGGACCGCCACCCGGCTCCCTTCCGGGCCAGGCGCCCCTGAGGCCGGGACGCTCGGCGGCTCCCGTCCCGCAGCGGCGGGGAGAAGCCCTCCCCGGGCCGGGGGGCGCGCCGCCCCGCCTGAAACGGCGGCCGGATCAACGCCTGCCTCGTCCCGGCGTCCCGGAAGGCCCGCAGACGGCAAGACCCGCGCGGCCGCGCCGCGCCCCGTCCCCCATGACTGGGGGACGGCCGCCTTTTCGAGCCGCCCACCCCGCAGGGCGGCCGGAGGACACCCATGTCCGCATGCAAGAGCTTCCGCGCCTCATGCCCCAGGACCGTCCCCCTGCTCGCCGGGCCCGCCCCCGGAACGCCGGCCGCGGCACGGGACGCCCCCGCTCCAGGCGCCTCCCGTGTCCCCGCCGGGAGGACGCCCGCCCTCCTGGCCGCCCTCCTGGCCGCCGCCTTCTCCCTGTCGTTCGGCGCGGCCCGTGCCCGGGCAGCACAGGAGGACGAGCTGCGCCCGCCTTCCCCCTCCGCCCCGGCCAAGACCAACGTCTGGGGCCTCGTGGGCCGGGACGGCAACTGGGTCGCCCCGCCGCGCTGGGCCTACATCGCCCCCTTCCGGGACGGCTACGCGCGGATCTACTCCAAGGGTAAATGGGGCTTCGTCACCCGCGCCGGGGTCATCGTATCGGAGCCGCGCTTCGCCGACGCGGATGACTTCGGCGAGGGGCTGGCCGCAGTGAAGTTGGACGGGAAGTACGGGTACGTCAACACCGACGGCGACTGGGCGCTCCTCCCCGCCTTCGACGAGGCCTGGAGGTTCTCGGAGGGGCTCGCCCGGGTGAGGTGCGGCCGGAAGATGGGCTTCATCAACACCTCCGGCTTCCTCGCCGTGCCCTGCCGCTATGACTACGCCTCGCACTTCTCGGGGGGGCTGGCCCGCGTGCGCGTCCGCGACCTCTGGGGGTTCGTGGCCCCCGGGGGCGACGAGGCGATCCTCCTCTCCATGGAGGGCGCGGACGACTTCTCCGAGGGCCTGGCGGGCGCCCGCATCAACGGCCGCTGGGGGTTCCTGAACCCGGAAGGGAAATGGGCCGTGGGCCCCCGCTTCGACGCGCAGTTCCAGTTCTCGGAAGGTCTCGCCGCCGTCAAGGAGAACGGCCGCTGGGGCTACGTCAACAGGCGGGGCGTGATCGCGGTCGAGCCGCGCTTCTCCCAGGCCCTGGACTTCATGGGCGGCAGGGCGCCGGTCAGCGAGGGCGGGCGCTGGGGGTTCATCAACACCAGGGGCGGCTGGGAGATCAAGCCCGGCTTCTCGCTCCTGCTCCCCTTCTCCGAGGGCCGGGCCCCGGCCATGAAGGACGGCCTCTGGGGCTACATCGACAGCTCCGGCGAATGGGCCGTCCCGCCCCGGTACGAGGCGGTATTCCAGTTCTCCGGAGGCCTGGCCGGGGTGAAGGAGGACGGCAAGTGGGGCTTCATCGACCACGACGGGAACACGGTCGTGAAGCGCTTCTACAGCGAGGTAGGGGGGTTCTGACGCGGCGGGAGCCCCGATGTCTCAGGCCCCGAAGATAATTGGACCAGGTCGCGGGGCATTGTATCTCTAGAAACTGGCAGGCATTTCAATTAACTAATACAATAAATTTTTATATTATTTTAATAAAATTATAGTTATCATATATATAAGTATCAGACACCCGTTCCCGCTCGATTGTATCATTGACGCTGGCAGAGCCCAGTTACCATATGACAAGTCTCAACACCAGGCATGCCGCCATACTTGACGGCTGGCTCTGGCACCGATCTCGCTGCCCGGGCCAAGGGGCGCGGGCTCAGGCCATGTCGCGGCCTCTCGTGGGGCGGGGAATCCCCCCGACGTCCCGCAGGGCCTGTCCCTTGCCGGAGGCCGTGCATGTCCAAGGCCGGGGCGGGATGCGCCGATGCCGTCCCGCCTGGCGTGTCCGGCCTGGCGCCGGGGGAGGCCGCGAGGGGCCGTCTCCGCTCTCGGGGGCGGGCATGACCCTGCGGTCTCCGATCCGGCGTGGGATCCGCTGGGGCGGGCCCCGCATTCCCCGCAGGCGGATACTGGGGCATCGGGAAGGGTGTGGGGGGTCCTTTCGGCGGGAGACGCGCCATGAGGGCGCCTGAGGCGCCTCATGGCCGGTCTCCTGACGCCCCCCTGGGGGACACGGAGGGCAGGCCTACGGAATCGCCAGGGCGGCGCGATGTTCCCTCCCCTCCCTTCCGGGTCAGGATCCCGTGGCCGCCCCCCCGGCGGCAGCGGGCACACCCGGCAGGCCAGAGGGCCGGGGCTGTCCTGACTCGGCCAGGAGTGACGGGCATCCGGGACGCCTCCCCCCCGAATTTTCTTCTCTGGAGCGGCCTTCGGGCCGGCACCCCCCCCTCCTGCGCCCGCTTGGGAAGGGGAGCTGCGGCGCCACTCCCCCGGACTGTCCCGCCGGGGCTGGATCCCGTGGGCAGGCACCGTCTGCATGCCCTGCCCGGGCTGGCCTGCCTGCCGACGCCCTCCCCGCCCCTCTCTGCTGGGCGGTGTCCCGGGCGCGGGATCTCCCCGCCACTTCTGCCTTCCCGCGGCTTATTGCCTCTCTCGGCCGTCAGGGCGGCCTCTCTTTCCTTTCACCGCCTGCGCTCCTCCCACGCCGCACTGGCGAACTCGTCCTCGACCGGCTGTCCCGGGTTCATGAGGGCGACGGAGGTCTCCCCCTGTTTACGGCCGTCAGGGCCAGCATGAGCCACTTCAGCCATTTGAGGCACCTGAGGCGGAGCGTCCACAGGAAGCACCAGAAGCTCGCGGGGTACCGGATCCCGCTCATGCCCCGCGTCCCGTTGCCTATCTTCCTGGAGACGACGGGGCCGCCCCTGAGCCCGAACCCGGCGTTGCTGTCCGTAGGAGGGTTGCCGGGTCGTCCGGGAACGTGAAGCGGGATCGGCCTCAGTCCCTGAACCTCGCGGCGATCGCCACCGGGCATCCGCCGGGGGCGTCCAAGGCGTGCCCCGCCGGCTCCTCCCAGAAGCGGGCGGGCCCCGCCCAGCGCCGCGGCGCGGGTGCGCCCCGTCACCGCCCCGGTCTCCATCGGTTTCAGCAGGCCTCACGGGCCCCATATAACCAGGAACGAGACATCCCTTGAGACCGCCTGGCGCCCACCCTCTCCCCCGAAGCCCCGAACCACCTTGCCGCGAGCGGACACGCCTGGAGTTTCCCCGCCTGGCCGGCGACAGCCGGACGGGGAGCCTGGGCCGGTTCAGTACCGCTTCTCGGTCACGAGCTTGCCCATGCCCCTCAGCGCGTGGGCCAGGAGGCCCACCGCCGTCCGGCGGACGCGCACGCCTATCTGCCGGAACAGGAGATCCTCGTGGGCGGCGTTCATGGCGTTGCCGATCATGAGGTGGACGACGTCCGCCTTCCGGAGCATGAGGCAGAGCCTCTCCACCGCGGAGTTCCCGGTCAGCTGCGACTCGGGCACCCCCAGTATGTTGTAGGCCTGGTTGAGGGTCACGGCACCCTCCGTGACCAGGTCCACCCCCTCGATGGAGTACTCCGGCGGCTCGCCGATGGACCCCCCGGGCACGAACATCTCAACCTCGCGACCCAGCTCGCGGGCGATGATCCCGGCGGTGGTTGATCCGCAGGCCACCTTCCTGCCGGGCATGGCCATGAAGTCCTGGACGTAGCCCCGATCCATGCCCCGCTGGGAGGGCGGGCCGGTGAGCACCGTAAGCTCCACCGCCCTGCGGCACTCCACGAGGGCGAGGGTGGTGTCGTCAGCGTGTCGGCCCCGCGAGGCCTCACGGCACAGGGTGACTATCCCCTCCGGCAGGCGGTCCAGCGGCTCCCGGCTGGCGAGGCTCCGGTTTATGAAGGAGGAGACGGTCTGGGAGCCTATCCCGAAGTCGTAGCCGCAGCCCATGCCCGCCTGGCTCACCCCGTCCGAGAACATGACAAGCGCGTCCCCCTCTCCCAGGACGCCCGAGCTCTCCCCTATCACCTCGAAGCCGGCGGTGTAGAGGCGCGGCGCGAGCACGGCGGCCGCCCCCCCGTGGATCAGCACCGGCTCCGGCGACTCGTAGGTGTAGCAGAGGAACTGGCCGTCGGGGAGGATGGACGCCGCCACGAAGGCCGAGAAGGGTATGTCCTCGGTGCGGGCGCGGTGCATGGAGCCCGCCACCATCTCGGAGGCGGCGCGCACGGACACGCCGCAGCGGAAGAGCTCCATGAGCCTGCCCGCGCAGGTCACGGCCGAGATGTTGGCGTAGACGCCCGATCCCACCCCGTCGCAGATGACGCAGACCGTGCCCGAGGGGGTCCGAGCGACCTCGAAGACGTCCCCGCAGACGAGCTGCCCGTCCTTGAACCTCTGGCAGAGGCAGTCGGCGAAGAACTTCACCCCGGCCCTCCCGTCCCGCCGCCCTGGACTGGCCCGTGCCCTCCGCCAGGGGCGCCCCCGCGGCCGAGGGGGCCCCGGCCCGACCCGCCGCCCGTCTCGAAGCCCAGCCCCACGGCCCCGGCAGGCGCCCCCCGGCCGCCCGGCTCCCCGCCCCCCGCGCCGGGCCCCCGGCCCCCATCATCCTCCGGCGCGTCCTCCGTGTCGTACAGGGAGATGATGCGCCGGGCTATCTCCTCGCTCTGGGCCGTGCTCCTGCCCAGGAAGTGGGCCATCTCCTGGGCGAAGCGCACCTGGTGTTCCAGGAACTCCCTGGCG
>JAITEZ010000382.1 GCA_031281735.1 Deltaproteobacteria bacterium
CTGGGGGGGGGGGGCCCGGGGGGCCCCCGGGGGGGGGGGTCCCCCCGCACGGGGGGGGGGGGGCGGGGGGGGGGCTGAAGTTCGCAAGCATTATAGCTTATCGTCCCCCGGCGGACAAACGCCGGGGCGGCGCGGCCCTGCGGCGGAGGCTCCCCGGGGCCCGCGGCGTTCGGCGGGGGGGCCGCGGGTGTCCGCGCCCCTGGAGGCAGCCCCGTGCCCGCCGCCGTCCGCGGGGCGGGAGGGCCGGCAACTCCGGGTGGCCGCCCGGCAGCCCAGCGGGCGGGGCCTGCCGCGGAGAGGGGACGCGGGGGGCGGGGAGGCGGGGAGCGGGGGGGGGCACCCCGCCGCGGCTCTCGAGGCCCCGCGGATCACGGTCGGGAAACTCCGGGGCCGCCGGCGCGGCGGTGCGCCGCGCCGGTCCCGGGGGGAAGGGGAGACCGCTCCCGCCGTATCCTGAGCCCCGCGCCCGGCAGGCTCCCCGATCACGGGGGCCGGTGCCCCAGGGGGAAGGGAGAGGCGGGGCGGCGCGGCGGGCGGGGAGCGCCGGGGGAAGGGGGCAGCCCCCTGGCGCGGGAGGGGCTGCGATTTGCGGAAGGCGGATCCCTGGTGAAGGCGGACTCTCGCCGCCGTTCGGGAGCAGGCGGCATGGCGGCGCCGCCCGTCCGGGCGCCGCGCGGGCGGCGCCGGTCCGCAGGCTGGCCGGGAAGCCTCCGGCGGCCCCCGGCAATGAGGAGGATCTCCCGCGCGTTTGGGGTGATCCGGAGGCAGGGAGGCCGGATGGCCGGAGGGCCGGAGGGCCGCGGGACGGCCGCCGCCGCCGGGTCAGGAGCGCCCCGCTGGGACTGCGCCCTCCGCCCCCCCCGCCTTGCGGCTTCACCCGTGCCCGGCCGGGGCCAGGGAGACTCGCGAAAGGGCGCCGCGCCCGTCACGGCGTGGAGGCTTGGAAAGGGCGTTCTTTCGGCGGGGCCGGACGAGGGATGGCGTTCCCCGGCGGGGCGGACGGGAATGCGCCGCCCGGCCCTCTTGCCCCGGGTTCCCCGGACGTGGCTGGGTCAGCGGGTTCCCGGCGGGGACCGCCCCGGCCGGCCGGGCGCCTGCGGGAAAGGGATCGGCCTTCTGGACTCTCGCCCCATGATCCCCAGGCCCCCCCCCGCCCCGGGGCCCTTGGGGCGCAATGCCGTGCCTGCAACCGGCGAGGCCGTGGGTCGCGCGGCTTGAGTAAAATATCAAGAACAATATGAATATCAAAATTAAATAATAATATATATGAATTGTCACCGGAGGGAAACTGTCGCCCGTCCTGGAAGAGGTAGGCCTCCTGTCGCCGTGAGTCATTCTTGCTGATCAACGGCGGTTAACGAACAAACAATTTCATATTGCCGGTAGGATTAGCAACGAGATCGAAATTTCATTTTGCTGTAATAAAAAGCTAAATATTCTAAGAAAAAGGGGGGAGGAGATGCCCGGCGGCACAGCGGCGGACGGGGAGGCGCGCCCTCGCTCCCGCCGCGGGTCCGCTCCGATGCAGACCCGGTAAGGCCGGTTGACGCCCGGGCGACCGTGAAACGGCGCGGAACGCGCGAGTTTCGGGGAATAAAGTGCCGATGACGGCCGGGACGCCGGCCAGGTCATGAAAGCGCGGCCGGGGGCCGCATACGGGATACCCGCAAGTCCGCGGCGCGCTTGCTTGGCAGATCCAATTTTGTTATGTTGAAATGCATGAGAGCCACCTTCGAAACCTACGCCTTGAAGATGCTTGAGCACTTCAGGCGGATCCCCGACGTGCGCCAGGGGACCAACACCATGTACCCCTTCACCCAGCTCCTCATGACGGCGCTGGCGGCCTTTTACTCCAAGGCCCCCTCACTCCGGAGGTTCCTCGGGGGCTTCTTCGAATACAGGGCGATCCACGGCGTGGACGCCCTGCTCTCGGCACTGCACACCGGGCCCGAGGCGTTGCGCGTGAGCCGCCGCATCCCCACGGACAACCACATCAGAAAGCAGCTCGACGGCGTCAACCCCACGGCCTTCTATCCTGCGGTGTGGGAGCTCCTGGAGAAGATCGTCCAGGAGACGGGCGATCTCTACCGGTACAAGGGCATGACCATAGTCGTCCCCTATCTGGGATGGCATTTCGCCTCGCGGAAGATCCGCTGTCCCGTCTGCGTCTCGCGGGTGTTCCCCTCCGACCGCCGTGACGAAGACGTCGTAGAGAATTTCCACTCGTTCGTCGGGCTCTCCCTTCACAGCCCGGGAGGTTCTGGGGGCCACCCCCAGCTACCGCCGGAATTCCTCTACGCCGAGGACTACCCTGACGTGATGCCCGGTTTCCCCTTCCGCGTGTCCCGCGGGGAGGATGCCCCCCGCCCCGATCTCCCCGGCGCCCTCGACCGCTCCCTCTCGCGACGGGACTCCAAGGCGGACGCGCTCGATCCACTCTACGTGCTCCAGGGGCCCTTCGGCACCTGGAAGTGCGCGGAGGCGCTGGGCGGCCGGAACTACGTAATGCTGATGAATGATCGCGAGCTGCAACGTTTCCAGGAGGGCGACCGCTCCCTGGCGGACCTGGCCCTGGGCGCCCATCACAAGAGCCACCGGGACGGCACCCCCTACTACGCCTCGGTCGACCTCTACTCCCGCAACCTCGGCCCGGTCCTCTTCGAGCGCGGCTTCCTCGCGGGGCCCTCCTACACGCGGCTGGTGGAGTGGCGCCCCTCCGAGACGCCCGGCCCGTCTTCGGAGCCGCGCACCCGCAGGCTGCGGCACCGCACCCGGGTCGTCTTCACTTCGCTCCCGGCGGATCTCGACCGCAGCTCGGGCCTCGTGAGGCTCCTCAGCTCGGTCCACGGCCTGGACGTGCCCAAGGCCCTGGAGGACGAGGGGATGGGTTTCCTCAAGAAGTTCGGCCACGGCCAGCAGACCCTCGCCGAGGTCTTCTGCGCCCTGAACGTGCTAGCCGTCAACCTGGATCTCATAAACGGCCTCTGAGCGCCCCGGGACGCGGGGCGTGGCCCCCACTGGGGGCCAGGGGCGCGCCCTCGGGCGCGTCCGGGCGGCGTCTCCAGCCCCGCGGGCGCCCTTCGCGTTCGCCCCGTGTTTTCGCGTGTCCGGGCCTGCCGGCGGCCGGATCCGGCGGGCGGGCTTCCGGGGAGGCTGCGCGCGCGGCGGGGGTTCCCCGGCCTGACGCGGCCTCACGGGCGAGAAGGCAAGGCCAGGCTGGATCATGACGGCCGGCGGGCGGCCGCGGCGCCTCCCGCGCCCCGGGGTGCGGTCGCGGCACGGAGGCTCGCCCGGCGGAGGGGGGGGCGGCACGGGCCGTCCGGCGTCTCCCCGCGCGGCGCCCATGACCTGGACGCGTCCTGGGCCGCGCCCTCATGAACCCGGAGGAGTCCCGGGACTGTCCGTCGGCGGAGCGGGTTGCCGAAAACGCTGGAAAAACAACGATTCTCGAAAAAGATTTGCAAGACGGGCCCGGAAGCTATAGGATGATTGCCAGATGACAAGCCTCTTCCGCCATCACCGCCGCTTCCGGCGCGGGCGGCGAACCGTATGAAAATCGTGGGAGGGCACTGCCCTTCCTTCCCGCCTGTGTTCCGGGACATTTCCCTCCAGCGACCGGGGCCCTCCTCTGGAGTCATCCGGAAGGCGTCCAGCTGCCGCCGGCAGACCGTCCCGGGCATTGCCTGGCCGTCGGCCCCACCGGGCGCCGAGCGCGCCGGGCGTCAAGATCCCGCCTCCTCCCAGGTTACATGAATCCCCGCATTCTCCTGGCTTCGGCCTGACCCGCGGCGGAACGGCGAAGCCAGGGGGCCTGGGGGCCAGCAAGGGAGTCCGGCGGGACTTACGATCAGTATCCCGAGACCGGCGTTGGCAGGGCGGAGCCTTGACGCGCCGCCGCCCCGGGCGCACCCTCTCCGGGAAGGCGTCCCCGGCGAGGGCCTCGCCCACGTCCGCCGTCAGGGCCGGACGCGGCGCGGCGTTCCGCCTTGCCCCCCGCCCCGGAGCCCTCCTGGCACGGAAGCCTTACCCCCGCCACCATCCGCCCCCCCGCCGAAGGTTCCCTCCACGCCTGCTGTCCCCTGCCGCCCCGGCCGATGCCCCGGATCCCCCCGGGGAGTCCAATCCGGTTACCCCGGGAGTCCTGCCGGGGGCAGCCCGGGAGGAACCGCCTGCTGGCCCGGTTTCCCAGCTTTCATGGGTGGCCCGGACTCTGCTATACTGCGAAGAACCCTTTCCGTGCGGCCTCTGGCGGCCTCGCGGGGCTTGGCGCCGCCCCTGGCCCCGCCAGTTCCCGACGGCAGGGCGACCCGCAGCTGGAGCGTTCGTCCCGCCCGGGGAGGCCCCGTGTCCCGCCGCGGACACGCTAAGGAGCCATGCCCTTCCGCAGGGGTGCCGGCAACACGCCCCCATGGAGTCCGCCTATGTTGTTCACGAAGAATCTCGAGACCGGGGTCCCTAAGATAGACGAGCAGCACCGGGAGCTCTTCGCGCAGGCCGACAAGCTCCGGGATCTCGCCCACCGGGAGAGGATCCCGGAGACGCTGGAGTTCCTCAAGAACTACGTGGCCAAGCACTTCTCCATGGAGGAGGCCCTCATGAAGGCGTCCGCCTACCCCAAGGCGGCCTTCCACAGGGATCTCCACCGGGACTTCACGCGGCAGTTCACGGAATTCTACGGCCAGTACAAGGAATCCGGCGAGAAGATCTCGATGGTCCTCTCCATCAACAGCATGGTCAACAACTGGCTCCGCGACCACATCATGAAACACGACAAGGAGTTCGCGGACTTTTACATTAAGAAGACCGCCAACCGCCGCCGTGACGCCGGCGCGCCCCAGGCGGGGCTGGGCGCGACGTCCGCCTCCCCGTCCCGCCCCCTCGCCGGGGCCCAGGCCGCCCAGCGGCCCTCCCTTTTCAGGGGGAAGCCCGCGGGCGCGGCAGGCGAGCGCCCCTCGCTCCTGGCCCCCCGGAACGGCGCTGCGGCGGGCGGGCGGTCCCCGCTCCTGAACCCCCGGAACGGCGCCGCGGCGGGCGGGCGGTCCCCGCTCCTGAACCCCCGGAACGGCGCCGCGGCGGGCGGGCGCCCCTCGCCCCTGGCCCCCCGGACCGCCGCGGCGGGCGAGGCCGGACAGAGGCCCTCCATCTTCGGCGGCAGGGTTGCGGTCGCCGCGCAGGAGCGCACCTCCTCCCTTTACTCCGGGAAGGCCGCCGGGGCGGCCCTTCCCCGGAAACCCTCCGCCCTCGCGGGAGTCGGCACGAGGCCGGCGGCTCCCGCCTCCGCCCGGCCTTCCGCCTCTGCGGCGGGGAGGATGTCCGCCTCCGCGCCGGCCAAGACGGGGGGAGGCTTCTTCTCCTGGTTCAGGAAGCGGTAGCCTTGGACGGGAAGTCATCCCCGGAGGCTCCCCGGTGCGCCGCCGGGGGCGGCGCCCCGGCTGGCCCTCCTGGCCACGGCCCCGCCCGAGGGCCGGAGGCCGGCCTCCCTCCCGCAAGGATACGTGTCCCGGTTAGGGAGGGGGAAGCGCTCCGCGGGCTGGCCGCCGGCCGGGGCGTGATCATAGACGGCGTCCTCATCGCTGGCCGCGATCAGGCCCACAAGCGGCTCTGCGCCCTCCTGGCCCAGGGGAGGCCGCTCCCCTTCGATCCGGCTGGGGCGGCCATCTATTACATGGGGCCCTCCCCGCCTCCTCCGGGGAGGCCGGAGAGGCCCCTGGGGGCGGCGGGGCCCACCACGGCCGGGAGGATGGACGCCCTGACCGCCCCCCTCCTGGAGGCGGGGGTAAGGCTCCTGGTGGGCAAGGGCCGCCGTAGCCGGGAGGTGAGGGAGTCGCTCCTGAAGAACGGCGCCGTGTACTGCGCCGCCGTGGGCGGGGCCGGGGCCTTCTACGGGAACCTGATCTCGCGGGCGCGGCTTCTCGCCTGGCCCGAGCTGGGCCCCGAGGCGCTCCTGGAGCTTGAGGTGAGCGGGTTCCCGGCGATCGTGGCGTTCGATCTAGAGGGGCGCGATCAGTACGAGCTGGGTCCCCGTGCCTGGCGGCGGGAGCCGGCGGCCGGCCTGGGCGGTCAGTAGGCGCGGGGGGGGCGGGCGGGAAGCGGCGGGAACCGGGCGGCCGCCGGGTGGCTGGACGCGGGTTTTAGGTTTGGGGAGGCGGGGAAGCGGATGGCCCAGGCGAAGAGGAGCGCGCAAAGGAAGCAGCAGGAGAACATCTCCCTCCTGGAGAGGTTCGCCCGGAGCCGGGGCCTCAAGGTCTCCGCAGGCAAGCTCTTCTACGCCGGCCTGAGGCTGAAGAGCGGGCAGTGCGTCTACAGGGAGGAGCCCTGGCTGGTGCTGGACCGCTTCCAGCCCTACGAGGAGCAGCTGGACCTCTTCCGGAAGGCCTTCGCGGATCTCCGGGTGGAGGGCTTCCCGGACGAGGTGAGGGAGATACTTTACCCGGACGGTCTCGGGATCTGACGGGCCGACTTTAATCCGGGCGGCGGGGCGGGTCCCCGCCCGCTGCAGGCCCCGGATCCCGGATCCGCCGGGCGGCCCGGCCGCCCCGGCCCGGCCGGGTGAGTATCCCCGGCATGCGCCGGCCTCCCCAGGGGAGAGCTGCCCGGGGTCGCGGCGCGCCGCCGGCGGCCCGGCGGATTCCTGCCGGGCGGGCCGGGCCGGCCCCCGTCGCGACCGCCGTCCGCGGGAGCCGGGCCAGGGCCGCCGCCGCGTTACTCGCCCGCCGGATCCGGGCCCGGGCGGCCCTCCCCGCCCTCCGGGGCGGGGGGCGGGGGCAGGGGGATCCGGTCGGCGGGGCGCAGGCAGAG
>JAITEZ010000416.1 GCA_031281735.1 Deltaproteobacteria bacterium
CCGTCCCCGCGCGCCTCGTCCCCTCAGCGCGCGCCCCGACGCCCCGCGGGGCCGGCGTCCGGTTGCGCGAATCCCTTGCGGCAAATGCCATCCCGGGCCGCGCCGCCACCTCCCGGCCATTCCAGGCGGGGCAACCCCGCGCCTCGTGCGCTCCCGCTGCCCAGCGGCGGGGGTCCTTCCCGCCGCGGGCACGGTCGCGGGAGCAGCTCAGTCCGGCGCCGCAACGGGATCCGGCGCGCCCGCCTTACCGCGGCCGCCCCCGGCGGCAGGGATCCCGCGCGAGCTCACGGCCGCCCGTTCCGATTGGCATTAACCCGCTTTCGCGGAAACGGTCACTTCCCACTGTCCCGTGATTCTCCCCGGCCCGGTGGACATGCGCCCTGAGGACTGCCGACTGCAACGCGTCCAGGGCTGATCGCGGCCGTCCGGCGCCGTCACCCGCCTGCCGGGCGCCCGCGGGAAAGGTTCGCGACAGTTCTTCCGCCTGACAGGCGGAACGCTAACCCGGCCGCGGAGGCCCGGCCCCGCCCGGTCCCGCGGAGGATCGTCGCCCTCGCCTGCCGGCTCCGCCCCGCGCCTGCCGCGATCCTGCTACAGGGCGCCGCCGCCCTCCCGCGGCCGGGAAAGGGCGACGCCCAGGAAAAACCCGACGGTGGTGGAGAGGTTTAGGCTGCGCACGCCGGGCCTCAGGGGTATGGTGTAGACCCTGTCCGCCTCGGCTATCAGATCCTCCGGAAGGCCCCGCGTCTCAGGCCCGAAGAGGAGCCCGTCCCCCCGCTCGGCCCGGTAGCCGGAAAACAGTTCCCCGCCGCGCGCCGAGGCAGCTATGATCCTGCCTCCCCCCCAGCCTTCCCGGAAGGCCTTCCAGTCACGCCACACGCGCAGGTCTACGAGCGGCCAGTAGTCCAGTCCCGCCCTCCTGAGGTGCCTCTCGGAAAGCGAGAAGCCCAGCGGCTCTATGAGGTTGAGCCTCAGGCCGAGACCTGCGGAGAGCCGGGCGACGTTTCCTGTGTTGGGCGGGATCTCCGGCTCGAAAAGGATTATCTCCATGGGGGACGGTCTCCTTCGCCTCCCGGGCGGGGGCTGTTCCGGCGCGCGGGCGAATGCAGTATCTGCCGAAATTATAACGGCTTAGCCCTGCCGTGGAAACGGCGCCTCGCGCGGGATCCTCCGCAGGGACGCCTCCCGCGGCACGCCCCGCGGAGACCGGCGGGCCCTGTCACGCCGGTCTCCGCGGGCATGGCCCCACTCGCGACACCGCGGCCCAGCTGACGGCGTTCGGCGGGTGAGTGCCGCACCCCGACCCCGCAGAGGCGTCACTGACCCTCGCCGGCAACGCCGCCGGCCGGAGATCCCGCGCGCCGCGTTGCGGAAACCCGTCCGCCGCCCGGCCGGGACGAGGCGCTCCCGTCAGGGGAAAGGCCGTCCCCCTGCGCGATCCGGAAGCACTCCGCCAGCTTAACCGATCCCAGTCCACCCTTACGCCAGGAAAGCGGCGGAAACCGCGCCCTCCCGGACGCGGCCGGAAACCGGCGGCCTCCGGAAGGGCTCGCCCGCGCCCCCGCCCTCCCCGCGTCCTGTTACCGCGCGCGGCGCCCGTCTCCCTTCCAGGACCGCCGTCGCCCGGACGCCCACATATTCAATGGTAGGGGCGGGCGGGACGGCTCCCTCAGCCGACTTGGCATCCTGCCGCGTCTCCCGCCTGCATGCCCCAACGTCGTCTACATCCGCCTATACGGGCCGTCTACCGGCCGCCGCCAGCCGCGGCTGACTCCTTCTCTAACCGAGTGACCGAACCCGCGCCCATTTTCCGCGGACTCTCAGGTAATCGCGGCCCAGCCGGCCGGAGGCTCGCGGACTTCCCGCCCGCCCCCGCGCCTATTATTCTGCGGATTCTCAGGTAAACCCGGCCCAGCCGGCCGGGTCGCGCGCGGACCCCCCGCCAGCCCCCGCGCCCATTATCCGCGGATCCGCCGGGAAACCCGGCCCAGCTGGGCCGAGCGCGCGCAGACTCACCGCCCCTTCCCGGCCCCCGCGGGCCCCTCGGCGACGCGCCATCCCTTGACCCCGGCTGGCCGGAAACGGCCAACGCGACGCAGGGTGCCCGGCGATGCCGCCTTCCGGCGGGGGGTTCCCTCCCATGTGTCCTCCCCGACCGGCGGGGAGCCGCAGGGATCCCCGCCAGGCGGAGGACGCTTTACAACGTCCCCCGCCCCGAGGGCGGAGGCGGCCGGTTCCCGCGAACGGTGCCGGTAGCCTGGGGCCCGGAGGGCGGACGCACCCCTCCCCGCCCCCGCTGACGGGGCGTCTCTCCCCGGGCCCGCCGCTCCCGTGTCAGGGAAGGCCCGCCCGCGGCACGCGGTTCCGGCGGAAGTCCCTCCGGCCCGGCATGGGAGAATTTCTCAGACGTGCCTGCTCAGGAGGAATGACCTGCTCGCGACGGTCGAGGTCCGGTTCGTCCCGATCCTGCCCTGTGAGTAGCTGTGCTCCAGTGTCCGCGCGAGATCGAGGGTGGTGGACGCGGCGTATGCCCCGTACAGCCCGCCGAGCCCGACGCCCACGGCGATGCCGGTGGAGAAGGTGGCGCTGAACTCCACAGACTCGCTCATGCCCGCCTCGATCTTGCCGTCGGAATTGACGGAGAGCGAGTACTCCCGCTTCCAGCCGACGGAGACGGAGACCCCCGCCGTGTGGACGAAGCCCAGGCCCGGCCAGCCCCCCACGCTGATCGTGGAGGACGTCAGGAGATCCACGCCGAGTTTCATGGAGGCGAGGTTCCGCAGGCGCTCGGACAGCCTCTCGTCCTCCTTGATCGCCCGGTTGAGCTCGTTCGCCATGGTCTTCTGGAGGTACTCGTCGAAGATATCCCTCTTGGAGGACGACTTGACGGAGGCCTCCACCGCGCCCTTGACCGCGGCCTGAGCGGACGAGTCGGAGACTGTGTACCCCTGCTCCCTCTCCTCGGCGGCGTCCCCGGCGGAGGCAGCCGCCGCCGCGGCGACCACCGCGGAGGCGGCCGCCGTGGCGCCCTCGGCCCTGGCTGCCTCGTAGGCCTCGTCCATGGAGGCGAGCTTCTCGCGGACCCTGTCCACGGCCTCCAGCACGTCCTCCTCGTCCTTGAGGTCCTGGAGTATCTTCGCGGCCTCGGCCGCTGCCAGCTCTTCCGTCAGGTAGGCCACTGCGGCGTCCAGGGCGGGATCGCCCAGCTCGGCCCTGGAGATCACGAGCTCGGTGGCGGCCTCGGCGCCCGCCTGCTCCGCCGCGGAGAGCCACTGGAGTTCCTGGGTGAACTGCTTCCTGTCCTCGTCGGACACCCTTTCCTTGCCGAAGTAGCCGTTGAGGGCGGCCGCGACGGACCCCTCGCCGTCCCCGCGGGGGCCATCGTTGAGGAACGTCACGGCCTCGCCGACTTTGCGGAGAAGCTCCAGCGCCTTCTCCTGGCTCTCCCCCGAGGCCCCGGCGCCGGCGAGCGTGCCCAGGGCCTGGCCCTTGATCTTCCCCAGGAACTCGATGGCAGCGGCGGCTATCCGGGTCTCGGTCACGGCCCCGTCGGTGGAGAGCAGGACGTTGGCCATGAAACGGTTGGCCTCCGCGTCCCCGAAGAGCTCGCGGGCCTCGTCGGCGAAATCCGCCACGGCCCGCACGAGCCCCTCGTTCTCCTCCCCGCCGTGGCGGTTCTTCTCCTCGGCCACCCTGTCCGCTGCCACGAGGTTCGCCAGCAGGCTCGCCGCGAAGTTCCTGGCCAGCTGGCCCTTCCTGCCCTCGTCCGCGGCCTGGCCGGCCCCGGTCTGCACCTCCGCCCTGGGCACGTCGATCTTGAGGACGCTGTTCTGCAGCCTGTTCTGGGCCCGGCTGACGAAGGATCCCCCGTAGAGGCTCCCGGCCTTGATGTTGAGCCCGCCTATAGGCGTCGTAAAATCTAGCATCTTGGTTCACCCCGCTCGCGAGCGGCCTCCGGCCGCCCTGCGGTCGACTCGGCAATGAGGCTACCCCTTCCTCTCTATCAATCGGCTGATACCGCGACAAATATAAAACTAACTGCTTGATTTTTCTAGTTAATTTCACCTTAACCGACCCTCTCGCCTTCCTCCGCGCCCAGCGAGCGCGGTCCCTCCGTCACTACAGCCTTCCCAGGAGCCCCTTGCGCGGTACGGCTCGAGCCAAACGCGAGCCTCCCGGGAGGCAACGTCAGATCCTCAGCTTTTCCCAGCCTGATACCGGGATCTTGCCCCCGCAGGGCCCGCGCCCCGGCGTCCCGCGGCGTCACCGGTTTCCCTCCAGGGCCCCGTGATGGACCCTCCCGGTTCCCGCGAGGTATGGCTGCCGGGAAACGCCAGGCGTCTTGAAGCGGAGTGACCGGAAAGCCCGAGAACCCGGCCCGGTGCGCCTCGAAAAAAAAAACCCACCTGAAAAAAAAATCCCCGCCCGGACCGGCGACGTCCCCATCTTGGGTGGCGCTGCAGGGCGGGATACGACGCCGGAGGGTCGGCGCTGCCTCGCCGGCAGGGTGCCGGAACCGGTCAAGGGGGGCGCGAGCCGGCGGTTGACCCGGAACCGCCCGGCCCGGGCTCCCGGACCGCGGCCTCCCGCGCGCCCGTGAAGGCCGCATCCGCGGCGCCGTCCGTCGGGCCGGGAGCGCCCCCGGAAAAGCCGTCACGGGAGCCGCCGCCCGGCCCGGCAGGGACGGGGGACTGCGGCGCGGTGGCCAGGGGACGTTCCACCGCAAGGATCCGGGAGGCGCCTTCGCGTGATCCCGCCGGGCCGACCGGGAGCCGCCCCGCTGTGAAGGCCGGACGGCGGCACGGGAACAGTGCCGAAGGGCGGCAGACGGCCGTCGCGACGCGTGAACGCGGCGCTGGCAGGACGCAGCCCGCTCCGGCCGCCGATTTTCTCCTGCAACTGGGTTTACCGGACAGCCTGCTGGACTATTTAGACCGGACGCGGGACTATTTGACCGGACGCGGGTTTACGAGGCATCTCACGGATTCCCTGCGGCGGGAACTGTCGCCCGAGGCGCCTAGGGGCATGACGCCAGGATAACCCCGAGAGCGGAACAGCCCGTCTTCCTCATCGCCCCCGCAATGCCGCATCCCCCTTCATCCCGCATCCCTTGCACACAGTGCGCCCTTGGGCCGCGGCGGCCCGTGGATCTGTTCCGCAAGTGGCGGGGAGGGGCCGGTTGCCGGAGGCGGGCCCGTGAGGCGGATCCAGCCCGGCGTCAGACCGGAACCCGGCACGCGCGCACGGGGGAGGGCCCGGGGGCGGCGGAAGGGACGGGCAGACGGCCGGCACCGCGTCCCCCTCGCCGGGCGCGCGACAGCACACGGACGCGTCCCCCCCGCCCGCGCCGCCCGGGGGCCGCAACTGGGAGTCCCGTCCCCGGCCCCCGAGCTGAGCCCCTTCCCGGCCCCGCCTTCCCGCCCGCGGCTACAGATCGGAGGCCTGGAGCTTCCTCAAGTGCACCGCGAGCGCGGAGACGGCGGCCGGCGTGACGCCCCTGAGCCTCCCCGCCTGCCCCAGCGTGGAGGGACGGGCCGCCTCCAGGGCCTCGCGCGCCTCGCGCGTGAGGCCCGGCACGGCGGAAAGATCGAGATCCTGGGGGATGCCGCGGCTCTCCTGCCGCCTGGAAAGCTCGATCTCCTCCCTCTGGCGGGCGAGATACCCCGCGAACTTGATTTCCGTCTCCAGTGTCAGCCGCGCGTCGGCCCGCAGCTCCGAGAGCACGGGGAATAACGCCTCGAGCTGCCCGAGCCTGATCCGCGGGCGCTTCAGGTATTCGGAGGCGGGCAGAGGGCCGGCGAGGGCCGCGTCCCTTTCCGGCACCCCGAAATCCCCGGCCACGCGGGCCGCGAGCCCGGGAGTCACGCGCAGGGACTCCAGCATGGCGCGGCCCCTCTCCATGTCCCCCTCCTTCGCCTTGAGGAGCCGGGAACGCTCGGAGTCGAGAAGCCCCATCCTCCCGGCCAGGGGCGAAAGACGCAGGTCCGCGTTGTCCTCGCGCAGGGAGAGCCTCCACTCGGCGCGGCTCGAGAACATGCGGTAGGGCTCCGACACCCCGAGGACCGTCAGATCGTCCAGCATCACCCCGATGAGGGCCTCGTGCCGGCCCAGGTACCGCGGCGAGCCCCCCCCGGCGCGGATGGCGGCCCCGGCCCCCGCCCAGATCCCCTGGGCGGCGGCCTCCTCGTAGCCGCTCGTGCCGTTTATCTGCCCCGCCATGAACAGCCCCCTCACCTTGAAGGACTCGAGGGCGGGCGACAGATCGCGGGGGTCGGAGAAGTCGTACTCTATGGCGTAGCCGGGGCGGGCGATCTCCGCCCTCTCGAGGCCCTTTATGGTGCGGAGGGCGGCCAGCTGCACCTCGGGCGCGAGGCCCGTGGGCAGGCCCCCGGGGTAGACGACGTCCGGACCGTCCGGCTCGAGGAAGACCAGGTGCCTCTCGCGGCCGGGGTAGCGGGCAACCTTGTCCTCCAGCGACGGGCAGTAGCGGGGCCCCGCCGAGACCGGGGAGTCCACGGCGAAGATGACGGAACCCGTCAGGTTCTCGCGGACGATGCGGTGGGTCTCGGGCCCGGTCCAGGTGATGTGGCAGGAGAGCGTGTTCCTGGGCGGGCCGCTCAGCACGGAGAAGGGCCGCGCCGCCGGATCCCCGGGCTGCTCGTCGAGGCCCGCGCGGTCGACGGTGCGAGCGTCTATCCTCGGCGCCGTGCTCGTGGAAAGCCTCCCCAGGCGGTGCCCCAGTGCCTGCAGCGGGGCCCGCAGGAGCGTCGCCGGCCTCTCCCCCGCGCGCCCCCCCGGGCTGCCCTCGAGCCCGCAGTAAACCACCCCGTTCCAGAAGGTGCCGCCGGTCAGGACCAGGGCCCCGCAGCGGAACTCGCGGCCGTCCGAGAGGACGACGCCCTCCGCCCTCCCGTCCCTCGCAAGCACCCCCGCCGCCTCGCCGGCGAGGAAGTCGAGGCGTTCCGCGCCGCGGACGAACTCCTGCGAGAGACGGGCGTAGAGCGCCCTGTCCACCAGGTTGCGGGTGGCCCGCGCCGCCGGCCCCTTGGACTCCCCCAGGATCCGGCACTGCACCGCGGCGAGGTCCGCCCCGCGGGAGGCCCAGCCGCCCAGGGCGTCCACCTCGCGCAGGAGGCCGCCCTTGGCAGGCCCCCCGAAGGCGGGGTTGCAGGAGAGCACCCCCACCGTGTCCTCGCGCAGGGAGACGAGCAGGGTCCTGGCCCCCATCCGGGCCGCGGCGAGCGAGGCCTCGATGCCCGCGTGCCCTCCTCCCACGACTATCACGTCGAAAAGCACCTGCCCCACCTGCCTTTCGCGCCCAGCGCCTCCGCGTCTTCCGCGGCGCCCCCGGCGCCCTCCGGGGCCCGCCCCCGCCCGGGTCGGCCCGCACCCTGGCGGATTCTACGGAACGGGAGGCCCGTTGACAAGGCTAGTCCACGGGCATCCCGGGGCGGTGGCCTAGGGGAGGCGGGCGCTTCACGCGGGGGCGGGCAGGGGGCGCCGGGGCTCCGGCCCTTCCCGGCCGGTGTCGCCGGCGGAAGCGCGATGCCGCGCGTCTGCGGACCCGCGAGGTCATGTCCGGGCGGGAACGGGCGCCGTCCGGGGTGTGGCGGGGCACGACAGGGCCCGCCGGGCGGCGGGTCGGCGGCAGCCCCCGTCCCGCGCCGCAGGCAGGGGGAGCCCCGCCAGGGAGGCAGGGCCCGGCAAGGGTTCGGCGGGCCCGGGAGGATCCCCGTGCGCGCCGCGCGGGGCCGGTGGAGGGGGGGGCGGCTCTCCCTGCCGCGTACCTGCCTCCGGGTTTGTCAGCACATTTTTACATCACCTCCCGCACACCAGTAATCCAGGGACAGCCCCGCACCCCCCTGACATGCCGCGCCGCCGGCAGAAGAACGAGGACGCCCGCCGTATTGGAAAAGTATCCCGGCTCCGGACTCCGGATCCAGGCGAGCCCGGGATCCGGACGCGCCCGGTCTGACGCCCCCCGAAGGAGAGTGTCATGCGCTCCGCGACGTTCCCCGCGGAACCGCCCCGAACCGCCGCCCGGCCGCTGGCCCCAGCGTCACCATCCCGCGAAACGGAGGCCGGTCACCGCCCTGGCGGAGATCATGCGCCGCAGAATCGCGTCCGAACTCCCTGCCCCCCCCGCCGCTCGCGTGGGCCGCCGTCCCCCGAGACAGACGGAGCCGTCAAGGGGATCCCCCTCCCGCTTTCCGCGGGCTTCCGCGGTTCATTGCATGCGAGCTCTGAGATACGCACGGATGCGGGCCGGTAGCACGTCCCGCGGGCCAGGGCCGTCATGATTTCCATCCAGTCTTGGCGGGCCTGCCGCAATCGGGCCCCTTCCGGCTTAGCAGCCCGGCGATCCCCTTCCGCGGGGACGGGAGGATACGCGGATTCCGCCCCGGCTATCCAGAAGGGGCGGGGACTCGGGGAAGCCTCCGGGCGCGGGCCCGGGCGGGGCCCTGGCGACGTGCGGCCAAATGATGCGAGGCGCTTGGCGAGGAGGGGCCATGACGCCGCCATTGGCCATGGGCCCGGCAAGCCTGGCGCCGTCCTGGTCGAAAAACCCGTCCCCGGCCTCCCTGACGGCCACGGGAATGGCGTAGGGCGTCCCGCCGGCACCGGACGCGGCGGGCGCCTCCAGGCGCTCCGGACTGCCAAAGCGCCCGCTGGAAATGATATTGTCTTACGGCGGCCGATCAGGATACCTTGCGGCCGATCAGGAACCTTCTGGCTGCCGGGCGAGGCGAAAGCGGGCGGGTCCGGGTATCGCCCCGGAGGGCCCTTTGAGATCCGGTGTCGGGTTCCCGGATGGGGGACGGCGAGCGGAAGGCACGCTCCGTCCCGGTGGGATCCGGGAGGAAGCCTCGGGGCCTCGCAAGGCCCGTGCGGGAACCGTCCCGGCCTCTCCCGGTCAGGTTCCCGGGGGCGCGGTGTCCCTGTCCCGCAGGGCGGCAAGCGAGGGAGTCCCGGCAGCCACGTGGCGTCACCTTCTGGGCTGATGGCGGGGGAAGGGCGCAGCCGAGCGAAAACCGCGCGGGTCAGCCGGTTCGACCGTGCCGCCAGCCGCCTGCCGGGACGGCCGCGCAGCGCGTCCCAGCAACGGGCCCTGCCGCCACGGGGTCTTCACGTGAACACGGCCTGCAGGGGACGCCCTGCGGCACGGATCCGCTGGCGGAGTCGGCCCGCTTCCCAGGGGGGCGGGGCTTCAGCCCCTTCGCCCGGCGTCCGCCTGCGCGAAGGGCCGCCCAGGACGCGGCCCCCGGCCGTGCGGGACGCACCGCCGGGCCTTCCGGGCTCACACCAAGGGCCGTTGAGTGCGCAACCCCGGTCCTTGCAGGGCGCACATCCGCGCCTTGCTGAACCTCCGAGCCCTGCAGGGAGCGCCCCGCGCCCTTCAGGGAGAGCCACGGGCCGTGCAGGGCGCAACCGCTGGCCGTGGCGCCCCAGCCGAACCACCGTCCGCCTGCATCGGAAAGCGGCGGCTTGCGGCACCCGTGCCCTGCCCGTCCGCGTTGCGGCTGGCCTCCTGGCGCCTGAGCCGGGAATCCCATCGGCGCCGCCTTCCCCGGCCCGCGCCCGGACTGAGCCCGCACGGCAACCCGGCCGCCCGGTTCCCCGGCGCGCCGCGAGACGCGTCTCCGCGCCGGGGGCGCCCCTCCTCGAGGTGACACCCGCGCGCGGCGTCCCCCATGCCGGGAGGCCCCCGAGCGCGGCGCACCCCGGGCGTCCGCCGGCGCCGGCGCCGGGCCGCGGTGAAGGTTCCGGAGGGGACGTCAGGGCGGGTAGACCCCGGAGTAGTAGCGCCCGGGCCAGGGGTTCTCCAGGGTGCCGTCCAGCCGCCGCCGCGGCTCGGCCCTCCGCGCCAGGGTGGCCTCGGAGTCCCTCATGGGCACGGGTCCTCCCTTGGGGCGCGCCATCTTGAGGGTTCCCTCGCGGCCCCGCCGGGGGGCGGGCACGGTCTCCCGCAGCGAGTTGTCGATGCCCACCGGCACGTTCGTGATGCCGTAGTCGTGAATCTTCTGCCAGTAGATGGCGGCCTGCCGCAGGGCCCTCTCCTGTTCCGGGTTCTCCCCGCGCACCGCCAGGAAGGCCCGCCAGATCACCTCCGCGGTGTCCTGGTTGCGCAGGTGCCTGCGGTAGTACTCGTAGCCTGTGTTCCAGATGGTCTGGTAGCTGCCCCCCCGGGCTATCTTCCACTCGAGCGCGGCCCGCACCTCGGCCACCGTGAGCTCCCGCAAGGGGTTCATCTGGGCGAGGGCAGGCCCCGGGGCCGCCGCGAGGGCGGAGAGGAAGAGAGCCAGGGCGAGAACCGGTCCCGCCGCCGCCCCCGGCCGGGGCGGCGCGGCCGGCGGGGACGCCGCGTCAAGGGCGGCGGCAGGTCGGCAGGAGAGGCGGGCCGGCCCACCGCAGGCCTTCCCGCAGGCCGGTGCGCCCGGCTTCCCGGTCATCTGGGCTCCCTCGGCACGGGTGTCATGGGCCTGGCCAGGAAGGGGGCCGGGGCCGGGATCTCCAGCATGTCGATGTCCATGTCCTCCTCGTCCCCCAGCTCCGGGCCGCCGATGTCCGAGGCCAGCATGACGTCGTCGCGGTCGTCGAGGTAATTCACGATGACCGCGGTGGAGGTCTCGGGAAGCGATTTCTGCGCCGCGGGGCCGGCCGAGTAAGGGGTCTCCAGAGTGCTCCCCGTCGGCCTGCGCTCGAAGGGGGGCGTCTCCCCCCCGCCACCGCGCGGCCCGCCGACGTCCACGAGGGACGAGGTGTCCGCCCCCACGTAGGAGGTGTTGGATTCCAGGAAATCGCTCGCGGCGGCTACGGGAGCGGCGTCTCCGCCGGGCCCCTCCGGATCATCCGGCCGTGCCCCTGCCGGTGCCGAGGCGTCCCCGTCACCGGCGGGCGGGGGGACGGTAGCCCAGAGGGACTCGCCGGGATCGACCCCCGCCTCCTCGGGAAAGGGCAACTCGCCGCCGGCAGGGGCGGCGTCCGACCCATCCGCCAACGGGCCGCCGGGCCCGTCCGCCAGGGAGACATCGGGATAGTCGAGGGACTCGCCGGGATCGTCCCCAGCCTCCGCGGGAAAGGGCAACACCCCGTCGGCAGGGGAGGCGTCCGGCCCATCCGCCAGAGGGCCGCCGGGCCCGTCCGCCGGTGAGACGTCGGGGTCGTC
>JAITEZ010000007.1 GCA_031281735.1 Deltaproteobacteria bacterium
GAAATGAACCCGCCGGTGTCATGTCGCCGCCGCACCAACCCGGCCTTCGAGGGGCCCGATGTCATGTCGATGCCGCACCAATCCTGCCTCGAGGGGCGCGGTGTCACGTCAACACCCAACCCGCCCCCACAAGTGCCGGATGCAACGTGAATCCCGCCCCAGCCCGAACCTGAGCGGGACAGATAACATGTCGGTGCCGCCTATCCGGCATCGTTCGCGCCTGACGATGTCAAATAGACACCGCCAATCCGCCCCGGGGGCCTTTGTCAAGGCAAACCTTACCCGCAGACGAGGCAAACGCCGACGGCCCCCGATCCATGCAGGCCGATGGTTGCCGCACACCTCGCACCGGCGGGAAGCAGGCGCAATCCCCCGCGGGGGGACTGAATCCTTCACGGGCGACGGCGGCATCATCCCCCGGAGGAAGACCGGATCGTTACCGGGGTTGCAGACAACAGCCACACCTGAGGGAGACAGAATCATCCCCGGGCGCCGGCATCCTCCCCGGAGAGAGGCAGAAACAACCCAAGGTTGACTGCAACAACCACCTGAGGGAGACAGGAGGACTCCCCGGGAGGCCGGCGACAACCGCAGCGTTACTCTGACGGCTACCTATCCGCAGGAGGGGCCGCCGCCCGGAACCGCAGTCCCAGGACTGCGGGGCATCCCTGCCCTGCCGGGCGCTCAAGGAGGGGGCTTCCCGGCCGAAGCCAGCGCCCCGAGCGACCTACGTCTCGTCCGGGACGGGGCCCAGGCCTGACGCGTCCTCCCCCGGTTCGCCGGACGGGCCGCGGGAGGCCTCCCTCGCCTTCAGGGCGCGCCTGAGGGCGGTCTCGTGCCAGCCGGCCTGGGGCAGGGGGGACACCTTACGTGTCTCCGGCTTCCGGGCCTGAGGATGGGACGGGGGCTGCGCTTCCCCGAACCATTCCTTGGCGCGCAGGCTCGCGAGAGTCTGCCCGGAGAAGTCCTGGCCGGCGCCCCGCGCGCCACGGGGAGCGAGAGCCCCGGCGGGGAACCAGTCCTTGAGGGCTCCCGGGCCCGGCAGGGGCTCCGCCCGCTCGCGGACGGAGGGGATCCAGCCCCCCCGGCTTCCCGAAAGCGACCCGGAGGCCCCCTCCTCCCGGCGGCGGGGCAGTATCGTGGCCTCCGGCGGCCGGAACATCGACACGGGCTCCGGGACGGGGGGCTGGCTTTCCTCCTCCCCGGGCCTGGAGAAGGGGGAGAAGGGCCTCACCGAGAACGGAGCCTCTGCGGCGATCGGCTCCGCCAGGAGGGGATCCAGGAGTTCCCCTTCCGGGACGAAGCCCTCGGAGGCGGGGCTATGCAACAGGTGGCCGTCTGAGGCGAGCCCCTCCGAGGGGGGATCCCCAGAGGGGAGAACTTCGGCGGGAAGTTCCTCGGTGTCTACCTCTAAAGGATCCGCCTCCACGGGCGGGTGCGGCGGAATTGCGCGGTGGCTTTTGCGGTGTTCGGACATAATCGCGTATTCTGCTCCGCAGGGTGGGGCCCGGCGCCTGCCGGTGGCCACGGCTACCGGACTGAGTTCGGACGGACGGTCATACGACAGGCACGGGCAGAAGGGGTTGTGTGCTTACTGAAAGTATACCCCACCTGAGGGAAAAATGCTAGTGTGATATGCTCCCACCGCCTAACGCTACGCGTTTGAGGAGGGGGTCTCCCGTTCAAGGCGTCCCGGGCCCGCCAGATTCGCGTCCGGGCTATCCCCGCGTATCCCGCCGGTTCCGTCCACCGGGGAGGTCCAGCAGACGGAGCCCCTCCCTCCTGATGTTCAGGGCGGCGTTCCAGTCCCTGTCCATGACATGCCCGCAGTTACCGCAGACGTATGTCCGTTCGGACTGGCCGAGGGAGTCCCTCACGTGGCCGCACCGGGAGCGGATCCTGCCCGGCGGGAAGGATCTCGCGACCACGACCTGCCCTTCCCCTGTTCTTCCCCCAGCTTGTAACCGAGCATCGTTGTGAGCTGCCACAGCCGTCATCGCCCACGCTCTTGCCGGAGTTCAGCGCCCGGGCGAGGCCCTGCAGGTCCAGATCCTCGATCGCGACCGCGTCGCTGGTCTTGGCTGTCGACCGCTACAGCTTGTGCAGGAAGTCCTTCCTCTGCCGGGCGATCCTGCCGTACGCCCGCGCGACATTCCCGCGCTGCATTTCCCTGTTCCTGCCCCCTTCTGCAGGGCGGGAGCCTCCTCTGCTCCCGGGCGAGCCTCTTCCGGGCCTTCCGGTACGACCTGGGCGATCCGGCACGGTTCCCGTCCGAGTCCACGTAGAGCCCGGGCATGGAGAAATCCAGGCCGGGGACATTGCCGGGATCGATCGGCGCCTCCTCCCGTGGCTCCTCCGGGAACTCGAACAGGACGGAGGCGAAAAAACGCCCTTCGGGGTCCCGGCCCACTGTCACCGGTTTCAGCCGCCATCCCTCGGGGATCTCCCGGTGCCGGACGACGCGCACGGCGCCCGGCCTGGGGAGTTTCAGATGCCCCGCGTCCGGGATGGCGATGTTTGTCCCGACGAGGTTCGTGGTGTGGCCCGGCCGGTCCCTGCGCCTGCCCTTGTAATTCGGGTATCCGAAATGGCCGGGGTCCGGAGGAAGCTGGCGAAGGCCCTCTCCATGTCCAGACGGACGTTGCAGAGGGCCATGCCGTAGATTTCTCGGAGCCAGGGGTGCCGGTGCCGATCCTTCAGACGCGCCGGGGTGTTCCTCAGCGTGTCGCGGGTCAGGAGGTTACAGAACCTCTTCCCCGTCAGCATCCGGTTCCAGACGGGCCGGCAACATCCGAATGTCCGGGCGATCAGATCCTCCTGCCTCCGGTCCGGGTGCATGCGGAACACGAACGCCCTGTTCGCCATCCCAGCGCCCCTGGCCCTCGATATAGCGTCTCAAGGTCTCCAGCGGCGCCCCGCCGGCGGAGACCGGGCAATGGCCCCCATGCCAGAAAAAGCCCGGCCGCAAGGATTGCCTTGCTTCCGGGAACGTCCCCCGCGCCTTCCTCGCGC
Source organism: Deltaproteobacteria bacterium (assembly GCA_031281735.1). GTDB lineage: Bacteria > Desulfobacterota > Desulfarculia > Adiutricales > Adiutricaceae > JAIRZX01. Next base: position 3,013 of record JAITEZ010000007.1, read on the forward strand.
TGCGGGATTAGTAGATCCCGATGAAGACGCTCAGACGGGTGTCCGGTGTCCCGGTCAATAGCGCGTGGACGTGATCATTATCATGATTCCATTCCAACAAGGTCATGTCATATTTTTTCCTGTTTCAATAAAAGATTTATTAAAAAAATATATATATTATCTAATATAATTTTACATCTATATTTTATTGCTAATACCAAATGGCAATATAATGAATGGATTAAATGAAAACCTGATGTCAGCTGGATAACCGCATCCTACTTCCAGATATGGATGATAGTATCATATTCGCGAGATATTTACCGTAATTCCTCCCACCGCCTATGCTTCCCGCGTTCGCGGGCAAGGTGGCGTTGAGGCGGGGGAATCCTTGCGGCCTTCTGCTGAGGATCTCCCTCGTGTCTGCGAGCCTCCTCTCGAGGCTTCGCAACTCCTCGCTGGTCGCGAACTTGTCCATCCGGGCTTCCAGCCGCGCCTCGAGCCTGTCCAGCAGCGCGTGGAGCCAGTCCGGGCCCGCTTCCCTGAGTTCAGCTGACAAAGGATTTTACGAGGATGGCGATGAGAAGCCCGAGCACCAGCCCGAAAACTAACGGGTCCGATGCGATCTTTTCGTCCTGTCTTTTCTGAGAATGTCTCTCATATCATCGAGCCGTTTCTCGAGATTCCGCATTTCGGCCGTGAGGATCTCCCTCGTGTCGGCGAGGCTCTCCCTGGTCGCGAACTTCTCCAGCCGCGCCTCGAGCCTGTCCAGCCGCGCGTGGAGCCAGTCCGGGCCCGCTTCCCTGAGTTCAGCGTCTTGTGTCCGGCCGTCGCCTTCCTTGTCGCCCGTCCCGATCCTTTCCTGGGCGTTCACGCTGGCGCGCCTCCTTCTCCGCTTCCCTCATTTTAGCAGGGATGGCCGTCCCCCGGAACAGGAACACGGGCGTCCCCCTCCGCCTGGCGGCTCCGATCCGGGCTGCCGGGGCTCCGCCCGCTTTCGGCCGGAGCGGCCGATACGCGCCCTGCCGGGCCTGCATCCCTGACGCGGGGGGGGCTCCGCCCCCCCTTCCGCTTGCCCCGCGCGCCCCCCGCCGGCGATAATGTCCTCCGGGCCACGGGAAGGTCAACGGCCGCAGACGCTGGGGGCCGCCCCCCCGGCCGCGATCCGCCCCCCCGGGGCGAGGAGGCCGGGAAGTCCGTCCCGGCGAAGGACGAAGGACATCCCCCCTGCGGAGAGGGAGGGAGAGGATGAGGGAGGTGGATCCGATCGGGGACCGCGCCGCGATCGCGACCATGCGTCAGCACATGAGAGGGGGGAGGCACGGGCACCGGGACCTGGCCATCTTCTCCCTCGGGCTCAACACGGCCTTCCGCGTCTGCGACCTCCTCGCCCTCGACGTCGGGGACGTCCGCCTTCCCGACGGGCGGATCCGCGCGTCCCTCGAGATCAGGGAGGGCAAGACCGCCAAGGCCCGCCGGACGCCGCTCAACGGCGCCGCCCGCCAGGCCCTCGCCGAATACCTGCGTCTCCGCCCCGGGCGAGCCGCTGTTCCTCTCCGGCCGGGGCGGGCGGCTCTACACCCGGGCCGTCCACAGGCTCCTCTCCTGGGCCGGCCGCGCCGCCGGGCTCGAGCGGAACGGCGCCCACAGCCTGCGGAAGACCGTCGGGCTGATGGCGTTCCTCGACTCCGGAAGGATCTGGCGATGATCCAGAAGCTCCTGAACCACGCCTCGCCCGGCGTGACCCTGCGGTACATCGGGATCACCCGCAAGGCCATGTACGGCGTGGTGCAGAGGCTGAACCTCTGACGTCGTTGCCTGAAACTCATCGAAGACACTGCTCCGGCTTCCGGTCGCGAGCAAGGCTGCAACGGAGACCAGCTTGCATTTCGAACTCATGCACAAGAACAGGCCGACGGCGTCGCTGGAGCTTGCCGCCGAAAACGGGAAAATTTACGTGGAAAAGCTCGCATCGGTATACGAACGCGAGCATATGCCGGTGGGCACGGTGCACCCGGACAGTCCCTCGTACAACCGCAGGAAAGTGGAAGCATGGCTCAACGAGCGGGCCATCCCGAAGGAGAGATCCGGACTGCAACGGATCATAGACTCTTACGGTCTGCCGCACCCGAACCTGCTCCTGCTGGACTCGCTCGGCATCTCCCTGTCCGATCAGTACTGGCTGAAACCTGCCGACAGCAACGTGACGTGGGGAGAGGTGAACTTTTTCGAGAACAGGTTTTCCGAAGATCTCGGCGAGATACTTCTCGGCAACTGCGGTGATATCCGGGACAAGGTCTTCAGATCGCCGGATGCCACCTCCTCGGGCAATCTCCCGAAAAAATGGCAGATAAGCAACAACAGGCGGATCCTGATGAAGGGGGGGAAAAGGCCGTATTTCCAGGAACCTGAAAACGAGACCGTGGCTTCGCACGTCATGGAATTTATCGGCGTAAGCCATGTCGAGTATGACTTGACTGCAGTCAGGGGCAAGACGTATTCCCTTTGCGAGACCTTCGTGAACAGAGACACCGATTTCGTGTCTGCCCACTATGTAGAGGACATGTCCGCCGATATCCCCAGCGACGAGTCTAAACGGCTTGATTTCTTCCTCGTCTGGTGCGAGAAAAGGGGTATCACCGGCGTAAGGCCATTCCTGGACAGGATGATCACGGTGGATTTCATGCTCTGCAACACCGATCGCCACCTGAACAATTTCGGGATGCTGATGGACGCCGAGACGCTGGAATGGATCGGGCCCGCGCCGTTATTCGACACGGGGAACAGCCTGTGGAACGAGATCCCCACGGAACACGTCCGTCCGGGAGAGACCGGCGAATGCAAGCCGTTCCGGAATGATTTCCACGACCAGCTCGCGCTGGTGAGCGATTTCTCCTGGCTGGATCCGTTGAAGCTGAAGGCCCTCCCCGACGAGATAGCGGGCTTGTTCCGGACGCACGGGATCCTCGATCCTGGACGCATCGAAAGGATCCGGGACTGCCTGTCCTGGCGCGTGGGGTTCCTGGAATACGCCATCGCGGATCCAGCCTTTCTCCGCAGAAAGCCTCGCCACCGCCGACGTCCGGGATCCCTCCCGTGACATCCTCCCCGCCCTGGGGGACGGGGCTTCCCGCGCGCTCCGGTGATACCTGGCATCAGGGTTTCCTGTGCAAGAACGCCATTTCCCGCTCCGGCGGCGAAGGTTCCCCTAACACGCGGAGTGCCCTCGCGATCAGGGAATCGACGTCGATTGAGGGATCGGTATCAGTGTTCAGGAGTTATTCAGCGTGATCGATGCCCTTGATGCAAAACGCGTCAGTCATGAGATTGACCGTGGAATCGGGGAGACGTCCCTTGTCACGCTCGTATATCACCAATATTTCGTTCATGTCTCTCAACCTGTTTCCGGCAAGATACCTGAACACCGCTCTCCGGCATGCCCTGTCGGTATCAACGCTGCCGCTACCGCAGACCGCGGCTATGTTTCCTCCGGATTGATACCTGTGCCGATATGGATGCAGATTCCCCGAACCATTGATCCACTTCATGCCATATTCCATTCCCATGAACCGATCGATGTCAGCCCAGCGTGCAGTGTCACGCAATGACATGACCTTCTTGAAAATTTCAGAATCGCACTCGTCCGTGTAAATGTAGTCCCTGGCCATTCATTCCGCGTTCGCGAATTTCCCTTCGTCAAGCAGATCGAGACAGGCCCGGATGTGGTTGGCGACCGTATATGTCCCTTCGCGGCATGGCACGGCGCGGCCGGTCTCCAGGCCGTAGTCACCGAAAACGCTTCCGTCCGTTTCGCGGAGATCGAGGCGCTTCCAGCTCAGGGCGGAGGCGTGCCAGTCCCCCGTCGTGCCGAGCGAACATGGGACGTTGAGTGCCTGCATACCGGACACGCAGAGCATTCCAAGCCTCCCCCTGAAGGAACGGGGTTTCCGGTTCGTCGCGGCAAAAAAAAGGCGGGGTAAGCGCTTCCCCCGCCGCAACCGTCGCGCCTGGCCCGACGCCAGGGCTACCTGTCCGGCTGAGGGGCCGGCCCCTCGCCGGGCGTTGCTGTCCGGAATCCGCCCCCACGGGGGGGCAAACCTCAACCGCCGGGTTTCGCCGGCCCGGGTGGCTCGCAGGGAGCCGGATCCGGCCGCTGGCGGCGGCGGCAACCCGGTTAGCCGGGCGGTGACTCATTCTACCGCCCGGAGGTCTTTGGTGGGACGGCCGTTATTCTGGCAGTAACGCTGGCGGATTCTGTCCATGGGCAGACTGGCCAGGATCAGCCTCTTGAAGTCCGAGGCCCACGTCCCGTCTATCTTTCCGCCTGAATGCTGTTCAAGTGGGCACGACTTAACGCGGAATTGGTGTAATGGACGGTATCCATAAGTTGTTCCTCCAAAATCATCAACTCATGGAAAGCATTGTAATCTAAATAACATATAAATTAATATAAAAACATTTTATTTTTAAAAAAATCTTAAAATAATTGATGTATTGACATATTTTATGATAAGCGTGTGAATGTCGGGCTTAAGATCTTATTTATCAAAAACAATGATCTTTGGTAGACTATTTCCCCCATGGGGGGGTCTGCGAAAACATCCTCCTTCAAAATATGGATGACCGTATCATGTTCGCGAAATATTTGCCGCAATTCCTCCAGCCGCCTATGCTTCCCGCTTTCGCGGGCAAGGTGGCGTTGAGGCGGGGGAATCCTTGCGGCGTTTTGTTGACTCACCCGCAGTCTCGCGGGCCCGTTTTCGGCGGACGGCGCGGTTCCCGCACGGGGTTTCCCTGCGCAGCCCCGTCCCGGCCCTCACCTCCGCTGCCGCCACGCAGAAGGCGTCCACAGGGAATCCTTCGCGTCCCCCGAGGGGTGAAGCGCGGAGCGTCACGCCTGCCAGCCCGACCGCCGCTCCGTTCCGAGCGGGGTGTTTCTGAAAGGGCCGCGAGGCGACAACCTGCCGCGGAACCCGGCGGCCGGGGCGGAGAGGTTCCCCAGGCGGGACTGAAGGAAGGCGCCTCCGGAAGGGCAGGCGGCACCCCTTCCTGCGAACGGAACTTTCACGGGGGAGCCTGCGCCCTTCCTCCCGGCCTCCTTGCCTCAAGGCCTCCATCAGGAAGGGGACATATGTGGAAGCTGGTGATAACTGCCTCCCCCCCTCCCTGAATTCTGAGGTGCCGGGGGGCCCAGCGAGACTACCCTTTCCTTTGTGGGATACTTGGTTTATCATATAATATAGCATTAACAGCTTCCCGGCCGCAGCATCTGGGCCAAATCCCTTCTTTCCCGCCACGGACGAGGAACAGGTTCTTCAGGTTCTTCGTTTCGGTCTGAATGCCGTCAGGACACTCCCTGCGACTCTGTCCGGTTCTGAGACCGAAGGCTCAGAATCCGCCGGTTGATTGCGCCTTGAGGTTCATTTGTTTTAGTTTCACGACTTTCAGGGCGCGCCGCAACGCACCCGGACCCTTCCCGCCCGGGCACTTCCTGTCAAGGCCCTGGGGGCGCTACCGCCCGCGCCTTTCCTGCAAGGTTCTTGCTGGGGCTCTTGCCACCCTTTACTTTATAATGGCAACACCCTTGCAGGCTCTTCCGTTCCGGGCCTTCCCTGCGAGTCACCCGCATGACCTTCCCGCCTAGATCCTTCCGGCCCCGCCGGTGATGAAAGGAACACATGACGTTCGTACCCTTCACGATCCGCGAGGCGGAGCGGCACGGCCGGGAGGAGCTCTTCGCGAGGATCCGCGAGGTGGGCATGCTCCTGGACCCGGCAAGGCACCCCTACCGGGACGCCGCCCTGGAGCTGGTCTCGATGCCTTACTCCTCGATCCGCCCGGCCCAGCGCTACGCGCTCGCGGACGAGCTCCTGAAGGTGAGGCACCTGGACTGGGAACTCAGGCGCCTGGGGCTCGACATGCTGAACCTGGACGGCTACCTCACCCTCACCCTCCAGGGGGACCCCGAGCCGGTCGACCTGCTCCCCCCGGTGGTGGAGCGCATCCGGGAGGCGGACGGCTCCGAGCACAACGTCCTGAACGACGGCATGCACCGGATGTACGCCGGCATGCTCTCCTGGAGGATCCCCAGGGTGCTCCTCATCCGGGACATCCCCCCCGACACGCCCTACTACGCCTACCCCGTACCGGGCACGGATCCGTGGGACAGAGTCGATATCCTCCCGGGCGGGGAGGTGCCGGCCGGCTTCATCAAGAAGTGGCACCGCGTCCCCGACAACAAGCGCCTCTACCGGGACTTCAACTCGGCCTTCCGGAACGTCGGCGGCCCCAGGGGCGGAGGGGCCTGAGGGCGGGGAGCGCGGCATGACGGAGACGACGGGGCCCTTCCAGGGCGACACTGGCGGCGGAGGAGGCGGGAAGCCCCGTCCCGGAGCGGCAACGGAGGCGGCCCCCGGAGGAACCCGCCCCCTTCCTGCGCGGAGGCCCCCGGAGGCCGGCACGGGTCTTTTCCGGCCCCCTCCGGGAGAGGGGGATCCGGGCGGCACGTCCCGGCCGCCCCCTCCCGTGCCCTGGCCCGAGCCTCAGGACGCGGCCCGGACGGGTCCCGCGACCACTTCGCCCCGCGACGGCCTGCGCCGGGCGGTTCCGGCTGCAACGCTGGATCCCCCCCCGGTGCCGGACCCCTCCCCGGTGCAGAACCCCTACCCCTCCCCTATGACCGGAGAGACCCCGCCCTCGCCCGAGGCCGAGAGGCTCATCCCGCGCCCCGGCTGGCACGAGTACTTCCTGGCCATGGCCAAGGTGGTGAGCACCCGCTCCACCTGCTCCAGCCGTCCGGTGGGGTGCGTCATCGTCCGGGACAACCGGATTCTGGTGACCGGCTACAACGGGGCGCCTCCGGGGGAGCCCCACTGCACCGACCAGAGTTCCGGAGGCCGCCTCTACTGCGCCCGGAGGGCCGGGGGGATCCCCGACACCATCAAGCTGTACTACTGCCGCAGCCTCCACGCCGAGGAGAACGCCCTGGCCCTGGCCGACAGGCTCGGGCTCACCGGCCTCCTGAAGGGCGCAACCCTCTACTCCACCCTCTCCCCCTGCGTCAGGTGCATCGAGAACCTCTCCCGCCACGGGATAACCAGAGTGTATTACGAGCTTGCCTACGACTCCGTGGACAGCAACCGGGATCGGGAATGGGAGGCCCTGGCCAGGCAGTCCTTCGAGGTGTTCGAGGGGACTTCCATCTCGGAAGGCTCCATGCGGAAGATCCTGGGCTCGATCTTCAGGACCACCTCCGCCAGGCTCCTCCCCTCCGGATGAGGGCCCGTCCGGCCGGGGCCGGTGCCCCGGCGGACCCCGCTTCCGCCGCTTCTTGAGATGGGCCGCTGATCCGCGTCCCCCGGGGCCTGTCCCGCCGGGGGGGCGGCGAGGGCACGGGACACCGGAACCGGAGACGCGCCCCTTCCGCCTGACCGTAGACGCCCCGCCGCCCCCCCCGCGGGCGGTACATGCGGCAGACCCGCCGCACCGCACGCCCGCGCGCGGGACAACCCCCGGCCCGCAGGCCACCGGGCACCCACGGCCGCCGACACGGGCCTCGGCCCCCGGCCGGACCCGCGCCGGTCCACATCCACCCTCCCCCAGACGAAAGACCGCCCCCATGCTGGATTTCCAACCGGCCGTCCGGCTCAGGAACCTCCGCCTAGTGAACCCCCTGGGCACGGCGGCGCTGTGCACCCTGTGGACGCCGGTGCCGTACGCCTGCGGGCTGCTGGAGGAGAAGGCCCCGGCGCTCCTGGATCCCGCGGCCAGCCCGCTCGCCGTCATCGGCGGCCTCTACGGGGGGGGGCTCAAGCTGATGCTCCGGAACCTCCACCACAACCCCCAGATAGACACCGTGATCCTCTGCGGGAAGGACTTCTCGGGGGCGGGGGAGCACCTGGCGGGGTTCTTCCGGGGGGAGTACGAGAGGACGGGCAGGAGGCTCCGGTACGTCGTCCCCGGCGGCGGAACCAGGGAACTGGAGACCGTCGTCATCCGGGGGAGGAGCTCCTCCTGCACCCTGGACGAGTCACTCCTCCTGCCCGCGTTCGCGGAACCGCCCGCGGTGAGGGAGCTGGGCTCCGGGGCGGAAGGCCACTGGGTCGACCGGGTGAAGGGCTTCCTCGAGGGCTACCGCCCCCGCAACCCGCCTCCCGAGGCCCGCCCGGCGCCGGTGCCCGTCCCGCGCCTGGAGACCTCCCTGTTCCCCTCCGAGCGGGCGGGAGGGTCCCTCGTGGCCGACACCATAGCCGAGGCCTGGGCGGGCATACTCTACCGGCTCTCCCGCTTCGGGGCCCCCGCGGCCTTCCGCAAGGGCAAGGAGAGGCGGGAGCTCCAGAACTTCAAGGCGGTGGTGCGGTACCCCTCCGACTGGGATCCGGGCGGGCTGGCCAAGGAGCCCTGGAACCTGAGCCCCGAGGCCGTGGAGAGTTACCGCTCCTCGATAGTGGATCCCGCGGGCCTCCTCGAGGGCGTCCCCTACACCTACGGCTCCCGCATCCGCTCCTGGTTCGGGGAGGATCTGCTGGCGCGGGCGGCCAGGGATCTCGCGGGGGAGCTGGACTCCCGCCACGCCTTCGTGTCCCTGTGGGACAACAGGGTCGACCCTGCGGCGCCCGACGCCCCCTGCCTCTGCTCGCTCTTCTTCCGGAAGACGGACGGCAAGGTCAACCTGGCAGCGGTCTTCCGGTCCCACAACGCCTCCCGTGCCTGGCCCCTGAACTGCCTGGGGCTCCTGCGGCTGATGGAGCTCGCCTGCGAGCTCGCCAACTCCGATCCCGGCCGCTCGGAACCCCTGGAGCTCGCGCCCGGCTCCCTCACCGTGCTCTCGCTCTCCCTCACCCTGGACGAGGCGGATCTCGCCGAGGTGAGCCCCGTCATCGACACCTACGCCAAGGCCCCCTACCGGATGACCGAGGATCCCTGCGGGTACTTCCGGATCCTCGTGGACGCGCAGGCGGGGGAGATAGCCGTCCTGCACCACGCGCCCTCGGGGGATCTCCTGGAGGAGTACCGGGGGAAGACCCCGGACGAGCTGTCCCGCAGGCTCGCCCGCAACCTCGCCGTCTCGGACCTCGGCCACGCCATGTACCTGGGGAGCCAGCTGGAGCGAGCCTGGTACTGCCTGGTCAAGGGCCTGGAGTACGTGCAGGACAAGACCAAGCTCGCCTGACGGGCCTCAGGGCCGCCGGGCCCCAGGGGCCTCAAGCCCCCCTGCGGCTCCGGGTCGCGGCGGGCTCTGATCCGCAGGGTCCCCCGGGCCCATAACACCTCCGGGCCGCTGGCGCCTCGAGGCCGCTGCCGCCTCGCGGGGGAGGCTTTGCGTATCCCCCCTTCCCTTCGCGGGGCGGCATACGGCCCCGCCGGAAGCCGCCCGCAAGGGACTCCTTCCCGTCCGTGGTGGAGGGCCGGGGCGGACGCGGCGCGGCTATGGACACGGGGAGGAATACGCCCCGCGTCCCTGGGGAGTCACGGGAGCTCCCCGTCCGCAACGGCCCAGCCCCTGCGGCGATCCCCGCCGTCGCCGGGGATTCCCTCCGGAAACCATGAGAACCGGAAACCGCCGAAGAAGCCGGTCCCTCTCCTGCGGGCGCGGGGAACCCGCGCCCAGGACGCCGGGGGGTCGCGCCGCCGGACCTCCCCCCGCGGACTCACCGGCTCTGGGGGGGGACGCCGCCGACTCCTCCCGGCCCGGCCGGGGAGAGAGCCCTTGTCGGCACGGGGGGGAGGCCGAGGCCTTCCCGGCACGTGACCGCGCCGCGCCCCCCCCCGCCGCCAGCGGGGCGGGCGCCGGGGCGGAGGACGGGCTCTGCCCGTAGCCCCCGCCCCGGGGCCGCCGCCCGGTGCGCCTGCGGCGGGCCGCCCCCCCGGCACCCCGCGGGATCCGGCATTGCCCTTGACTGAGGCCACATCCACAGGCATAGTCGTGCGGGGAGACGCCCGCCCCTGACACCGGGGCCGTCGCCCGGCGCCGCCAGCGTACCCGAGGAGGACGCGACAGCCTATGAAATACCTGGACAGGCTCAATCCGGGCCAGCTGGAGGCCGTGCGGCAGACCGAGGGGCAGGTGAGGGTGGTGGCTGGCCCCGGCACCGGCAAGACCAGGGCGCTGGTGGCGAGGTACTGCCACCTGGTGGCCGGGCACGGCGTGCCGCCGAGGAACATCCTCTGCGTGACCTTCACCAACAAGGCGGCGGACGAGATGAAGCGCCGGGTGCGCGCCATCCTGGGCGGCGACATGGACCTGGGGCTCGTCTGCACCTTCCACGCCTTCTGCAGGCTCATGCTCCGGGCCGAGATCCACCGCCTGGGCTACCCGCCCTCATTCCCGGTGATGGATCGGGAAGACCAGAAGGACATCCTGGAGAAAATCTACGGGGAGATGAGTCTCTCGCCCAGGGAACTCACCTTCTCCCAGGCCATCGATGGCATCCTCGAAACCCGCAAGATGGACTACGGTTACATCGAGGAGTTCCTGTCAGGCGACGTCCCGAGACACGAGGGGACGGCGGGCGAGGCCGGTCGGCAGGACTGGGCGGGACGGTCGGGCGAGGCCGGGGGGCAGGACAGGGCGGGGGAGCAGGACTGGGCGGGATGGCCGGGCGAAGACGGACTGCCGGGCGGGGCCGGACGGCCGGGCCGGGCGGGACGGCCGGGGGCCGGGGGCACGCGCACCCCCCCCAGGAGCCCGTTCCCCGCCAAGCCGCGTCTCCCGAAAAGGCCGAAGGAGAGGAGGCCCCCCCCCTGGGATCCCCGCCTGGCGCTGGACATCGGCGGGATGCAGGGCGCCGGGAGCGCCCCGGGGGCCGGGAAGACCCCCGGCATCCTCACCTTCAGGAATATCGCCTCCAAGAGGATCACGGGGGATCCGGACGCCCCCGGCGGCGGGGGCTACCGCCCCCTGGAGGCCCTGGCCAACAGGCTCGCGCAGGCGGAGCTCCCCCGCGACGACCGGATCTTCCTCAGCTCCCTGCGCGAGCAGAGGAAGTCCTACGCCCTGGACTTCAACGACCTCATAAACTTCGGCCTCCTGATCCTGGAGAGGTTCCCCGAGGTCCGGGAGCGCTGGCAGGACCGGCTCCAGTACGTGATGGTGGACGAGTTCCAGGACGTCTCGGGCAAGCAGAACCGCCTGGGCGAGATCCTCGCGGCCGGGCACGGCAACCTCTTCATCGTGGGGGATCCGGACCAGACCATCTACACCTGGCGCGGCTCCCACCAGAGGATCTTCCTCGACTTCCCCTCCCGCCACGAGGGGGCCAGGACCTTCCTCCTGTCGCTGAACTACCGCTCCTCCCCGCAGATCCTCTCCGCCGCCGGGGCCCTCATCTCCCGCAACCGCGACCGGATGGAGAACCCCCTCCAGGCTGCGGCCCCCGACGGGGGAAGGCCCCTGTACTTCAACGGCAGGACCGACGCCGAGGCCGCGCGGTGGATCCTCTCCGAGACGGAAAGGCTCCGGGACTCCGGGACCCCCCTGAGCGAAGTGGCGGTGCTGTGCCGGGCGTCGCACATGACGCGGGCGGTGGAGGAGGCCTTCTTCAGGGCCAAGGTCCCCTGCCGGGTCCTGTGCGGCGTGCCCTTCTACCGGAGGCGCGAGGTCAAGGCGGCCGTCTCCTACCTGCGCATGCTCGTCCACGGGGACGACCTGGCGTTCGGGAGGACGGTCAACTCCCCCAGGCGGGGCCTGGGCCGGAAGACACTGGACGAGATCCGCAGCGTCGCCGAGGTGGAGGGGATCACCCTCTACGAGGCCCTCAAGCGCATCGAGCACCTCGTCCCCTCCCTCCGCCGGAAGGTCTGGCCCACCTACATCCATCCCATTGAGGATCTCCGGGCCCGCATCAGGAGTATCGCCCCCGGCGTCCCCGCGGGCGGCGCGGGGGAGGTGGCCGGGAGCCGGGCGGCCGCGGGCGGGCGGCCGGGGGGGTTCCTCGCGGCGGATCTGGGCGATCTCTTCCAGGAGCTCATGGATCGCACCGGCTACGAGGAGTCCCTGAAGGCCCACGGGGACGAGACACGCCTGGACAACCTCGCCGAGCTCAAGCGGGGGATAATCGAGTTCGCCTCCGACCCGGAGGCCACCCTGGAGGATTTCCTGGACCGGGCGGCCCTCTACACGTCCATGGACGCCGAGGGCTCCAGGGACGCGGTGTCCGTCATGACCGTCCACGCCGCCAAGGGCCTGGAGTTCGAGGCGGTCTTCGTGGTGGGCCTGAACGAGGCCCTCTTCCCCAGCCGCCGTTGCGAGTCCCCCGAGGAGATGGAGGAGGAGCGCCGGATCCTCTACGTCGCCATGACCCGCGCCAGGCGGGTCCTGCGGCTCTCCAGCGCCGACAGCGTGGCGCCAGGCCAGCCCGCGCGGAGGCCCTCGCGCTTCCTCCTGGAGATGGCGGGGGAGCTCGAGGGGGCGAGGCCGAAGGACATGGAGCTGCTGAAGTCCCTCTCCCCCCCGGGTGGGCCCGCCTGGGAGGGGGCCTGGGGGGCGCCCCCGCCCCGCCGGGGGCCGCTCTTCTCGGTCGGGGACGAGGTGGTGCACGCCTCCTTCGGCAGGGGCACGATCCTCGCAGCCGATCTCCGGGCGGGGGCCTACCGCATCGGCTTCGACTCCCTCTCCACACCCAGGGACATCATGTTCGGGGCCGACCTCAAGAAGCCCGGGAAGGGCTGAGCCCCGGGCGTCCCGCCGCCCGGGTCGGCCGCCGGCAGCGGAGCCCGCCGCCGCTCCCCGCGGCGCGGGAGGAGCGCGGCGGCCGCGGCTTGATCGGGAGGGCCGGCCGGCCGCGGGCGGCCGAGGCTCCCTTGCGCGGACGGCAGGCGCGGGAAACGGCCCGGAGGCATGAAACAGCTTTTCCGTGCCTCTGAGCTGCTGCCAGTGACGGACCGGCTTTGGCCCTCTTTCCGCCTCCTGTCCGGCGTTTCAATTGCCCGTCTCCGGGATTGGGTGAAATACAGCACCGGCGACTGGGAAAAGCCCGCCGTTACGTGAGGGATACCAGCACGCGGGTCTCGTCGTCCGACAAGCCCCGAAAGGAAAACGCTGGAATCACCTCATGTCACTTTCGCCCCTCTTCCCCGGAGGCCGCGCATCCGCGGCCCCCAGGCCCCCTCCGAGCCCTCCCGATCCCGCCGAGCCTTCCGCAATGGCCGAAAAGCTCGGGAGGAGATGAGAGCCTTCCCATCTCTCCCAGAAGCCGCACCGGACAGAAAGCCCCGGCACCGCGCCCGGCGGCCATGGCGCCAGCGGCGAAAGCGGAGAACCCGGACCTGCCGCCTGCGGTAACCGCTCTACAGGATTCCCGGCATTATTCCGGATGAGGAGCAGGAAACGCCACAATTCCATGAGGCCCATAACCGGCAGGAGTTGTCCAACAGCGCTCTCTGCCAGGTTACCGCCACTGTCCTGCCCATGGAGCGGATTCCGGCGGGGGAGGCAATTGACGGCATCTCCCCCACTATCATTATCATCGCCGGAAACCAAATGATGCCGACGCGAGCGCTCGTCAGGGCATGCTCGCCGAAAGCGTTTACCGCCTGGCGGATGTGATGAAATCCGCGCAAGGGAAAAAGACGGGCGGGCTGTATTCTTCCCCTGGACTCCCGCCATCTTCAGGCGGCAGCACCGCCCCACCACCGCTTTTTCAGCCACAAGGCCACATTCACCAGGCCGATCAGCACCGGCACTTCCACCAGGGGGCCTATGACGGCCACAAACGCCTCGCCGGAGTCCAGGCCGAAAACCGCGATCGCGACCGCTATGGCAAGCTCGAAGTTGTTGGAAGCGGCGGTAAAGGACAGGGTCGCCGACTGCCCGTAGTCCGCGCCCGCCCGCCGGGAGAGGCAGAACGAGAGCAGGAACATCACCAGGAAATAAATCAGCAGGGGGATAGACACCCTCACCACGTCCAGGGGAAGCTGCACGACGTACCCGCCCTTGAGGGAGAACATCACCACGATGGTAAAAAGCAGCGCCCTCAACGTCCAGGGGCTAACGCGGGGGATGAAGACACTCTCGTACCAGTCCAGGCCCTTGGCCCTGAGGCCGCATATCCGGGAGGCCACGCCGGCGGCAAAAGGGACACCGAGGTAGATGAACACGCTTTCCGCAATCTGCCCCATGCTCACGTCAACCACGGCCCCGGACAGGCCCAGCAGGCCGGGCAGCACGGTGATGAACACATAGGCGTAGGCCGAGAAGAAAAGCACCTGGAACACGGCGTTGAAGGCCACCAGCCCGGCGCAATACTCCCTGTCGCCCCCGGCTAGGTCGTTCCAGACAATGACCATCGCGATGCAGCGGGCGAGGCCGATGAGGATGAGCCCCACCATGTAGCTGTTGTCGTCTGAAAGAAAGGCAACCGCCAGCATGAACATGAGCACGGGGCCGACAATCCAGTTCTGAACCAGGGAGAGCGACAGCACCTTCTTTTCGCGGAACACCCGGCCAAGCCGCTCATATTTCACTCTCGCCAGGGGCGGGTACATCATCAGGATAAGCCCGATGGCGATCGGGATGTTGGTCGTGCCCACCTGGAAGAGGCTGATGACGTCCTTGACACCCGGAGCGGCCCATCCGAGCCCCACGCCTATCAACATGGCAAGGAAAATCCATAAGGTCAGGTAACGGTCGAGAAAGGAAAGCCGCCGTAGCGTAGATTGGCTCATGGTTGTCTGTCCCTCAGGTTGCGGCAATGCCGCCAGGAGCGGCATGGAGGCGGGCCGCACCCGCGCCGGCCTCCGCCTCAAGCCGTCTCGCAGGGGCGCTTGCCCGTTTGCGGAGCGCGGCCATGGCCCCGGTGAAGGCGCCGCCTATCGCCGGATCGTAACCCTGGCCCTTGGCCTGACCGGGCATCCCCACCGGATCGGGCATCCCCCGATGCCCGCATGCAATCGTCCCGAGGTACTGCGGGCAGGCCCCGCCCGCCGTGTCGGCGCACGGGATTATGGCCGCATCCGGCTTTTCCGGCAGGTTGCCCCGTGTATTGCTGATTAAGCCTTCCGTTGAAAGCCCGGCATCCCTGATGCCGGCCAGGGCGGGGGGAAGCGCAGACCCCGCGGGCTTGCCTCCCGCGCTTTGCGCGGTCATCCCAGCCGGGGACATAGGGTTGGGGTGCGCCTCCGCGACGTCGGAGCGGCAGGGATATCCCGTGGTCAAGAGTGAGGATGATCATGCGCGCCTCGGCTTGTTGGCATCGATTTACTGGTTGACAGCGCAATCCGTAATATCAACCGCCCTTGGGCATGGTTTCAGAGGTTTTCCCATGCAAGGCGGCGTTCCAGCCCTGCCAGTTCCGCTCATGGCCTGGCCTGGGCGTCAGGGCGACGGAAGTGAGGCCGGCCTTTTCCAGCAAGGCGCCGGTCTCTTCCCCAGCGCCGCCCCGCCACGCGGCCCGCCAGAGCGGCCGCCATTTCCCGGGTCTTACCCGGCAGGGGCTCGAGTTGGGCCAAGTCGGGAACAGGCGCCGTGCCGCCAGGTTTCTGGGCGCGGCAGGCCTCGCGCCTGCCCAGGGCTCATCCGGGGAAGGATGATGACGCGGCCGGAAAGCGCCGCGCCAGCGCCGGAGCGGGCAGATGATCTATACCGGCAAGGCGGTGCTCCACGTCATCCAGGCTGGCACTCTGCCGGAAGCGCTCAATGATCTCGCGGGCCTTGGCAGGCATTTCCGGGGCCATGCCCACGGCGACAGCCCGACCGGAGGCCTTCACCTCTCCGCCCGCCTGGGGCACGTCAAAACCGCCGCCGCTACCGAGGTCTAGCGCAGCATGTCCTCAATTCCACGTGGCTACCGGGTTGCCGCACGAAAGCCCCATGTTCGCGCCGCCAGGCAACCAGGCAAGGCCTTTCGCGCCGTATCCTATGGCTTGGGGCGGCCGGGCGGGGTCGGCGAGGCCGGTGCGTTGGCAGCAACAGCAACAGGAGCTCTGCCCCGCGGCGGTGGCCGCCTAGCCCGTGCGGGCGGTTTCCCTGGCTTGCCCGGTTTCCCTGGCTTGCCCGTCGGATTGGCCTTTTGCCGGAAGCGCTCACGAAATGATTCTCCATGATACGGTTTTGTGCCGTCACAACAGGCCGTCAGACATTCCGGCGCTATACCGCTTTCAGCCAGGTAGGTCTGGCACTGGTCAGGATTGCCGGAACAGCACTCGGCAGTCAGGTAGGCGATAGTTTCCAGCATCAGGGGAATGTTGGCCCTGTACCGCGTATTGCGGCCCTCGCGCTCCATGCCGGCAAGCCCGCTGTGAACAATGGTCTTCAGGTGAAAGGAGAGGTTGGTCTTGGGAATGTCCAGCATCCGGGCAATCTCCCCGGCGATCAGGCCGCCCGGCGCATATTTGACCAGCAGCCGGAAGATGGAAAGCCGGGCCTCGGAAGTCAGGACTTCAAAAACGGTGGTGGCCTGTTTTGTCTCCATTGGGCAATTATCCAACGACTATTGAACTTTGTCAAGAGTCAAGAGGAGAGGAGAGAGTAAGATAAAGCGAGCTGCAGTTCCCATGCTATTATCAAACCATGCATGGGTTTGTGAGAGACATTCCCCCACCTCAAACGCGTAAGCGTGAGGTGGTGGGGGCATAACACCAAAGGCCAGCCGCGGCCGGTGCCCCGGCCGCGGCGCCGGGACGGCCCTGGACACCGTCGGCAGGAACGGCCCGGCCGCCCAGAAGGACGTCTATCGAGACGCCCCCTCGGGCGGCGAGGAGGTCCATCCAGAAGACGCGGGCCTGCCGGATCCCCTGCAGCGGCAGGATCCACATGCCCGAGAAGCCCCCCGGCGGGTTCAGGGGAGGGCTCCCGTCCGCCGTCCTGGCCGCGTGGCCGGGCATCAGTGACGTGACCCGCAACCAGACGCAGGGACATCCCGCCGGCCTGCCCGGGCCGGCCGGCGGGACAGACCTCCGTTTCCGCGGCAGGCGCCTCTGCGCCTGGATCATCGGGACGGCGGGGACGCGCGCCTGGATCATCGGGACGGCGGGGACGCGCGCCTGGATCATCGGGACGGCGGGGACGCGCGCCTGGATCATCGGGACGGCGGGGACGC
>JAITEZ010000028.1 GCA_031281735.1 Deltaproteobacteria bacterium
CCCCCTTCCCCCCTGAGGCCCGCCGCCCGGCCCCCCCGCCGTCGGCCGGCTCCCCGGGGTGCCGTCCGCCTCGCGCGGCCCGCCCTCCAGCGTACGGTTTTAATGGCAGTCACGAAGAAATCCGAGGAGAAGCCGGCCCCCGGGGATCTGGGGGAGGAGCTGGAGGCCTTCCGCAGGTTCCTCAAGGCCAAGGGCCTGAGGGTGACCCGCGAGCGCGAGGCCATCGCCGAGAGCATACTGCGCAACCACGGGCACTTCGACGTGGACGAGCTCTTCATGAGCCTCCGGTCGAAGAAGCCCATCTCCAAGGCCTCCATCTACCGCGCCATACCCCTGCTGATCGAGTGCAAGCTCCTGGCCGAGGTGTATCTCGAGGACGGGCACATGCACTACGAGAGGGTGTTCGGCCGCGAGCGCCACAGCCACCTGCGCTGTCTCAACTGCAGGCGCATCTTCGAGTTCTCCGCCCCGGAGCTGGCCCTGGTCGAGAAGAGGATCTGCCGGCAGGAAGGCTTCAAGAGCGAGGGCAACAAGTTCGAGATCTGGGGCCTGTGTTCCCACTGCCAGGGCGAGACCAAGAAGTGAGAGAAAGCGCGGGCGCAGCCCCGCGCCTATGGCGGGTTTTCCCGCTCGGACACCACCGGAGGCTCCATGCCTGTATCCCCCATCCCCGCCGCGAAGCGCCGGGGCAGGGCTGCGGCCTTTCCCGCGGCCCTGCTCGCCGCGTCCCCCCTCCTCGCCCTCGCCCTAGCCCTCGCCCCCCCCCGGGCCGCCTCTGCCGCCAACTCGGACTTCAAGGTCTACGAGTCCTTCAAGATCCTGGCCCGCGTCTTCTACGAGGTCAACTCGCGCTTCGTCGAGGAGCCGGACAACACCACGCTGGTGCAGGGGGCGGTGCGCGGCATGCTCTCCAGCCTCGATCCCCACTCCACCTTCTTCACCGCGGACGAGATGGTGGAGCTCAAGCAGGAGACCTCCGGGGCCTTCTCCGGGGTGGGGGTGGAGATAACCATGAAGGACGGCGTCGTGACCGTTGTCTCCCCCATCGAGGACACGCCAGCCTTCCGGGCGGGCATCCGCACCGGCGACCAGATCCTCTCCATCGACGGCAGGCTCTCCTCCGAGATGAACCTCATGGAGGCGGTGCGCATCATCCGCGGGCCCGTGGGCAGCTCCGTGACCTTCACCATCAAGCGCCAGGGCGTGCGGGCTCCCATCGAGGTCTCGGTTGTCCGCACCAAGATCCCCATGATCTCCGTGCGCACCCAGGAGATGGGCGACGGCATCGGCTACATCCACATCCGCAACTTCCAGGGCGGCACCTCGCAGGAGGTCGAGAAGGCCGTGGAGACCCTCTCCGCCAGGAAGTCGCTCCAGGCCGTCATCCTCGACCTGCGCAACGATCCCGGCGGCCTCCTCGACCAGTCGGTCGCGGTCTCGGGGCTCTTCCTGGGCAAGGTGCCGGTGGTGGAGACCAAGGGCAGGAGGAACGACCAGGACGCCGTCTACCGCGCCAGCCAGGACGCCGTCCTGCCCATCGGGGTGCCAATGGTGACCCTGGTGAACGAGGGCTCGGCCTCGGCCTCCGAGATAGTGGCGGGCGCCCTCCAGGATTACGGCAGGTCCCTCATCCTGGGCACCCAGACCTTCGGCAAGGGCTCCGTGCAGTCCATCGTGCCGCTCCCGGACGGCTCGGGCATGCGGCTCACCACCGCCAGGTTCTACACCCCTATGGGCCGGAGCATCCAGATCGAGGGCATCAGGCCGGACGTCGAGGTCCGCAACCCGCTCCCCCCGGATCTGCAGATGCCCCGCGAGGAGGATCTGGAAGGCCACCTGCGCGGCCAGAACGAGGCCCCCGGGGGCCCCCGCCGGGGCAGGGGCAAGCCCGGGGCGCCGCAGGGCGGCGGCGCCCCCCCCGCCAAGCCCCCGCAGGACGACGGGGCCGGGGACGGCGCGGGAGGGGACGGGGCCGGGGACGGGGCCGAGGAGGCCTACACCCCCCCCGAGAAGCACTTCTCCCAGATGACCGTGGCCGAGCGGCTCGCCTCCGACAAGCAGCTGGCGGCGGCCTATGACATGCTCAGGAAGGGCGAGGTGCGCAACACCTACAGCGGCCTCCCCCCGGAGGAGAACCCCCTGGCCAGGGCCCCCCGGACGGCCCAGCCCTCCCCGAGCGGCGACACGGGGCTCAACGCGGATCCCGGGATCATCTGAAGGGCGGGGGAGGGCGGCCCGCCCTGCCCCCCGGAACCGCAAGGGTTCCCGGCGGCGCGGGACGGCCCCCGGCCCGCCGGCGCGGGCGGGGCGATCCCGCCCGGCGGAGGCCTGCGGCTTCCGGAGGCGTAGCGCCCTGCGGGAGGCACCGGCCATCCCCATGAGGCACCGGCGCCCTCAGCGGCCGGCGGCTCCCTCCACTGGCATCGGCTCCCTTAACAGGAGGGGCCGGAATCTATATAATCAGACGTTTCGTCCGGGCCCGGGTGCCCGCGCGGCCTCCCCCCCGCCAGCGGGGCGGCGCAGGCGCGCGGGGCGGCCCGGCCGGGGTGGCCCGGCCGGGCCTGGCG
>JAITEZ010000168.1 GCA_031281735.1 Deltaproteobacteria bacterium
CGGGGACTCCCGTGTCCGGGGAAGGTTGCGGGCCCGGGGGGGGGGCGGGGGGGGGGGGGTGGGTAACGCCGGAAGACGGCCTGACGGGGGGCCCCGGGGCGGGGCAGCCGCAGGCCGCGGACGGGCCTTCCGGGGAAGCGTCCGCGGCAGCGCCTCCGCCCGCCCCGGCGCGGTCGCAGGCGCAGCCGCACTCAGCGGAATCGCGGGCGGACAGGAACCGCGCACCCGCCGCCTCGGCATAGGCGTCCATGATCCTGCCGTACTCGCCGATGAAGGTGACGCATCCCAGCAGCACGCCGTCCTTCGCGATGGGGAAGGCGTTCTGCACGGAGTTCACTAGCCTGCCGGATGGCGTGCGGTAGAGGCAGGGCCTGTTCAGGGCGGGGGTGCGGGAGAGGCCCGCCGCCACGGTGGGCGGCGCCGGCCCGTCGGGGCGGTGGATCTCGTTCAGGTTCCTGCCCAGGGCGTCGGCGGGGTCGATCCCGTCTATGAGGCCCTGGGTCTCGTTGTAGTAGACTATCTCGGAGGAGGCGTTGACTATCGTGACCCCGTAGAAGAAATCGTCGAACAGTCGGGCCAGGAGTTCTTCCCCGCTCAGGCCCAGCGCCATTATGTCCATACCTTGGGAATGCATACTCACGTCTCGTTCTGATCGTTGAACCTTCGCACCCCTCACGCGGTCCCGGCGGCTGGCCGGACACTGCGCCGCGCGCGCGGGCGGGCTGTCCGGCGCAGCGCGCGCGTGGCGGCGCGTCCGGCTGCGTGAGGCATGTCTGGCAGGGGTTGGGTTTACGGTAACGGCAGGGACGGGTCGGCCGGAAGCGAAAGGGGAGGGAGCCTCGGGACGGGGGATCCGGCTCCGGGGCGCGGGAGGCAGGCGCTCCGCGGGGGCCGCGCTGCGCGGCCCCGTCGTTTCGATCATAAAAGATGTCGCGCCAAAGGTAAAGCGCCCGGGCGGCGGGGGGTGCCGCGCGCCGGAAAAAAAACATTGATCTGCAGTCGCCGACCGCGTAACCGCAGGGTTCGCGGGCAGACGGAAATTACCACGTCCAGCGGCATGCTGAAATTGCCCGGGGAGACTTCCGGCAACACTTTTTACTAAAGAGCGGGGCCCTGTCCATTGATAAAAACCGAACGGGCGGGCGCCGCGCTAGGCCGCGGGGCGGACATCGCGCGCGGCCGGCGCGCGAGGGATCATTCCACGGCGGCGAGTGGCGGCGGCGGCTACCGCGGGGCGCAGCCCGAGCGCCGCGGGTGCGGGCCCA
This sequence comes from Deltaproteobacteria bacterium, assembly GCA_031281735.1. Classification (GTDB taxonomy): domain Bacteria; phylum Desulfobacterota; class Desulfarculia; order Adiutricales; family Adiutricaceae; genus JAIRZX01. Next base: position 1,266 of record JAITEZ010000168.1, read on the forward strand.
GCCAGCACGGGCCGTGCCTACGCGCGCGGGCTCGGCCCGCCGCAGGGCACGGTGGTGGGCCGGGCGCGCCCGATCGCGCTGGCCGGGGGCGGTCCGCGTCAAGGCGTCGCGAGGCGCGCGGGGAAGGCCCTGCCGATGCCGTCAGCGGGCACGGACGGCGGGCCGGAGGCTTCACCCTGCACGGCCCGGCCCGGCGGGGGACGCCGAGCCGCCAGGCCTTCCCGGCGCCGGCGGGCGCGGTGGATACAGCGCGCGCCCCGGCCCCGTCTGCGGGGGGCGGGGCGAGAGGGGCGCACCGCGCGGGCCGGTCGGGACGGGCACGGGGGGGCCTCCGCCCGTCCGGGCCCCGCCGCTGGGGACCGTTCGCTGCGCACGGGACGCCCCGGCGGCTCGAGGGCCGCCGTGGCGGCTCCCGGCGGCGGGAGCGGCGACTCGGAAGGGACGGCGCGCGGCCGCCGCGCAGGGGGCGGCGGGACACCCTCACTTGCGGACGTTCTTGCCCGGCGCCTGCAGCTTGAACTTCTTGAGCTTGCGCGCGACCCCGGCCTGGCTGATGCGGAGCTTGCTGGCCATCTCCCGCGTGCTCTTGCAGTTTTCGATGGCCTCGATCAGTATCCTGCGCTCCTGGCTGTCCATGACCGCGCTGAGGCCGTGATTCTTGACCGTCTGGAAGGTGAGGGGCCTCTCGTCGTCCAGCTTGGAACCCCGCCTCCGGGCCGGCAGGGCCGCCCCGGCCTCGGACGGCCTCAGGAGCCGGGCGATGAAAGGCCCTATGTTGGGGGTCTCGCTGAAGAGCAGCGACTGGTGGACGATGCTCTTCAGCTCGCGGACGTTCCCCGGGAAGCTGTGGCAGGACAGGATCTCCGCCGCGTAGGGATCCACGTAGCGGGAGAGGCCGTAGCGGCGGTTGTTCAGGCTCACCTCCTCGCGGGCTATCTCGATTATGTCCTCACGGCGGTTCCTGAGCGGGGGGACGGAGACCGACCGCGGATCCAGCGCCTCGTGCAGCTCGGCCAGGAAGAGGTTGTCGGCCCTGAGCGACTCGAGATCCCCGGAAGACGACAGCATGACCGTCGCCTCCGACACCAGCGACCCGGAGCCCCCGGAACGCGTGTACTTGCGGGTGCCGAGGAATTCCAGGAGCCGCTTCTGGATCTTCAGCGGGAGCGCGTCGGCGTCCTCCAGGTAGACCGTCCCACTGCCGACGGCCTCCAGGAGCCCGGCGGTGACGGACTTCGACCTCTCCACGCCGAAGATCTCGATCTCCAGCTCGCCGGAATCGCGGTCGGCGCAGGGGACGCGCACGAAGGCGCCGCCGGTCCTGACCGGGCTCTCGTGCATGTAGCGGGCGAGCGCACGCTTGCCGGAGCCAGGCTCGCCCAGCAGGAGCATCTCCCTGAGCCCCGCCCGCACGAGCCGCGAGGCCCGCTCGACGGTCCTCAGCATGGCGTTGCTGTTCCGCGCGAAGGGGCACGGCTGGGCCGTGGCTGAGCGCGGCGGCCGGCCGGACACCTCGTCGCGGAAGGCCGTGAAGAGCTCGCGCTCCAGCCCGTCGGCGGCATCGCCGAAGACGGGCAGCGAGAGATCGCGCAGAGTGAAGACCGCGAGCGAGAGCCTCTCGTCGTGGCCCATGACGGGAAAGCCCGAGACGAAGGCGCCCTTCCCGGTGCGCGGCAGCCTCGCCATCCCCGACGCGGGGCGGGCGCGCGATAGCACCTCGAGGACGATGCCCGAATCCTCCATCAGCCCGCCGGCGAGCCACGAGGCCGGGCGGCCCTCGAGGCTCCGGCGCTCTGCCCCGGCGAGGGCGGCCGCCTTCTCGTTGGCGTGCACCACCGTCCCCAGCGAGTCGCAGACGATCAGACCCTCGGAATACCCGTCCGCGGCCCTCTCGTGGAGGCGGTTCGTCCCGCGCCTCCCCGCAGCGGCGCCGAAGAACGGGCCCAGCGCCTCGAGATCCGCGGCCGTCACCGACACGCCCTTGGCGCCTCCGTCGAGGGGCATGACCACCAGCCGCAAGCCGTCGATCTCCGGTATCTGGAGTCCGAAGCTGCTCTCGCCGACCCGCAGCACCTCCATGATGCTCTTGTGCCCCTCGGGCAGCAGCTGCGAGACGTGCCTGCCGGCGGCGGCGCCCGCCCCGCCGGGGGGAAGGCCGACGAGGGCGGCCATGCGGCTGTTGGCCCCCACCACAGCGCCCTCGCCGTCGATGAGCAGGACGCCTACTGGTAGGCCTTCCAGTACCGCTGGAAGTGACAGTCTGGACGTTATGGCGCCGGGATGGACGTGTTCATGCGGTGGCTTTGCCATGGGAGGGAGGTCTCGAAGGGGGGGGGGTTAGGGTTAGCAGGATCCGCGCGCCTCGCAGCGTCTCGGCCGGAACTGTCCGCCACGCCGAAGGATCGGCGGCCGGAACTCGCGGCGCGTTCTCGACGCTGTGCGGCGCGGGCTTGCGCGGGCGGGCCGCCGCTCCCCGCGTCAGGGCCATGGCGGAGCGGCGTCTGTAGTGAAACTACGAACGTTAAGAGATTTACCATAATCGCTTTTCCCGCGCAACATGCCGGACTCGCGGCGGGAGCGGCAGAGCGGACCGTTTCCTGGTCAAAAACGGCCTTTACGGATCATATGCCGCGCGATGCCGCCCCGCAAGCGTCGGATGCTGTTCAGACAAGCGTTTCCGATTTGATTACGGAACGCCCGCCGTCCCGCGGGACGCCCCCTGCCCCGTAACCCTTTCCCGGCAAGGGCCGCTATTCGGAAAGAGCCACCGCTTTTCCCCCGTAAATCCGTATATAATTGCAAATTATCGCAGATAATCTCCTGAACATTTTCCGCGTAGCCGTGATTCGTTACGCAATCACCGGGAAACAGTTTTGGATTGTAAAAAAACCTGCCCGATAAAATATAACCCCGGTAATCACCGGAAAATCCGTTCAGAAAAAACCGTCCCGGCAAACGGATCGGCCGCAGCCGCCGATTACGTTACGAATCAGCTCCCCGGAATCCAGGTGGCGCCGCGCCCCGCGCGGCCCCGCCG
>JAITEZ010000180.1 GCA_031281735.1 Deltaproteobacteria bacterium
CCGGATCCCCCCCGAGGGCCCCGGCGGCGCCCGGCAGAGGCGCCCCCGCCGGGCCCGCGGTCGCGCCCCCCGTGCTGTCACTCTCGCCCGCGCCCCCGCCGCCGGAGACCCCCCGCCCATGATCCGCCTGACAGGACTCACCAAGGCCTACGGGACACTCAAGGCCCTGGACGGGCTGAGCCTGGAGGTCAAGCCCGGCGAGCTCTTCGCCTTCCTGGGCCCCAACGGGGCGGGGAAGTCCACCACCATCAGGATCCTGAACGGCATCACCCGCCTGGACTCCGGGGAGGCGCGTATCGGGGGGGTGGACATCATCAGGAACCCCCTGGCCGCCAAGAGGCTCTGCGGCATGGTGGCCCAGCGGACGAGCCTGGACTGGGAGCTCACGGTCTGGGAGAACCTGGAGATCCACGGCAGGCTGTACGGGATGGGCCGCCGGGAGAGGAGGCTCTCCGTGGCGCGGCATCTCGAGTACGTGGAGATGGCCGACCGGGCGGACTCCCTGGTCAAGACCCTCTCGGGGGGCATGAAGCGGAGGCTCATGATCGCCCGCGCGCTGATCCACCGGCCGCGGCTCCTCTTCCTGGACGAGCCGACGGTGGGCCTGGATCCCGCCATCAGGAGGCGCATCTGGAGTCTCGTGAAATCCATCAGCCGCGACGGGGTCACGGTGTTCCTCACCACCCATTACATTGAGGAGGCGGAGTTCCTGGCGGACCGGGTGGCCTTCGTGGACCGGGGCAAGCTGGTCCTGGCCGGCGAGCCCCGGGCGGTGATGGACCGGCTGGGGCGCTGGGCCGTCGACACCTTCGCGGGGGGCGACATGGAGACCAGGTTCTTCCCGGGGACCGAGGAGGCCGCGGCCTACGTGAAGGGCCTTCCCGAGGGCGGGAACCTCCGGCGCGTGAACCTCGAGGACGCGTTCCTGTCCCTCACCGGCAGGAGGGTCTCGTGAGGGGGCGCGCGCGGGGCGGGGCGGCCCCGGCCGGGGCGGGCGCCCGGCCGTTCAGCCCGGGCGGCGCGCGCCCCCGGCCGGAAGGGGGGCAGGTCTGATGCCGGCTTTCCTCGCCATCTACCTCAGGGAGATCCTCCTCCTCAAGCACCGCCTGAAGCGCCAGCTTCTCAGCATGAGCGTCTCGCCGCTCCTGTACCTCGTGACCTTCGGCTACGCCCTGGGCGGCTCGGTCAGGGTGGGGGAGAGGGGCTACCTGGAATTCCTGATCCCCGGGCTGATAGCCATGTCCAGCATGACCCAGTCCTTCGCCATCGCGGGCGAGATCAACACCGCGCGGTTCTACTACCACGTCTTCGAGGAGTTCCAGGCGGCACCCGTGGGCAGGCTCTCCTTCGTCCTGGGGGAGACCCTGGCAGGCCTCTCGCGGGCCTTCATGGCCATGGCGGTGGTGGCGATCCTGGGGTTCCTCTTCGGGGTGCGGCCCCATTACGGCCCCTGCCTCGTCCTCGCGGCCTTCCTGAACGCCTTCGCCTTCGCGGCGCTGGCCGTCGCCATGGCCCTGCTGGTCAGGACCCACGCCGACCACCTGATCCTCTCGAACTTCATCATCACCCCCATGGCCTTCCTGGGCGGCACCTTCTTCCCCATGGACGCCCTCCCCGGCTGGGCCCAGGGCGTCCTGAAGCTGCTCCCGCTCACGCACGCCTCGCGGGCCATCCGCGCGGACGCCTTCGGGGAGCCAGCCGCCCTCCTGCCCTTCCTGATCCTGGCCGGGTGCTGCCTCGTCTTCTTCACCCTGGCCCTGTGGGCCGTATCCAGGGCCCGCGACTGAAGGGGCGGGCGCCCCCGGGACGGGTGGCGCCCCCCCGCCCTGCCCCCCGGCGGGAGGCCCCCCCCGCCGCGTCCGGAAAGCACCCTCCAGACGGGCCGCGAGGCCCACGAAGAAAGACCATGAGCACCCTCAAGATCTCACTCCTCCATCCGGAGATACTCCACTCCCGGGTCCGCGAGAACCGCGCCCTCATAGTCTCCCTGGCGGCCGACGCCGCCGACAGGGGGGCTAGGATCGTGGTGGCCCCGGAGATGTGCCTCTCCGGGTACGTCTTCCAGAACCGTTACGCCATCGCCCCCTACGTCGAGACGGCCGAGGGCCCCACCGCCCAGACACTGGCCAAGCTGGCCAAGGAGAAGAGCATCTTCCTGGTGGCGGGCTTCGCGGAGAACGACCCCGCGACCGGCGTCTACTACAACTCGGCCTTCGCCTGGGGGCCCGACGGCAGGCTCCTCACGCGCTACCGCAAGATCAACGCCGAGTCGCGCTGGGCCTGCCCGGGGGAGGCCTCCCAGGACAACGTCTTCGAGACCCCCTGGGGCCGTTTCGGGCTCCTGGTCTGCTCGGACACCTACCACAGCCTCCCCGCCAGGACGGCGGCCCTGAAGGGCGCCCAGGCCCTCCTGGTCCCCGCCAACTGGCCCCCCTCCGGGGCCTTCCCGGAGAACGTCTGGCGATTCCGGGCCCTCGAGAACGGCCTCTGGCTCGCCGCGGCCAACCGGACGGGGAACGAGCGGGACTTCGACTGCCGCGGCTGCCGCAGCTACGTCTTCACCCCGGAGGGCAAGACCCTGGCCGAGCACCAGGGCGACCGCTCGGGGACGCTCGCGGCCGAGCTCCCCCTCGGCCCGGAGGGCTCCCTCGAAAGCCCGCGCCGGGACGCGATCCTCGCGTCCCGCAGGCCCTGGCTCTGGCACAGGCTGTACGCCAACCTCTCCTTCTTCCGGGACCTGACCGCGGGCTTCGGGCTCCCCGCGCCGGGGCCGACGGAGCTCCACCTGATCGCGGCGGGCCTGGGCGCGGACCCCGCCGAAAGGCTCGCGGAGGGCCGGGGCAGGCTCGCGCCCGGGAGCCTCGCGGTGCTCCCCCTGCGGGACTGGGGGGAGGCGGAGCTCTCGCGCCTGCGGGAGCTGGCCGGGGAGAGGGGGATCACCGTGGTGACCGCCTCCGACGAGGGCGGGGAGCGCACGCACTACGTCGTGACGGCGGACGGCGTGGAGAGCCTCCCGCTCCCCGATGACCGCCCCGAGCCGCCCCTCCACGTCGGCACCATCGCGGTGGAGCTGGCCCGCGCGAGCGACCTCGTCCACCCCGAGCACGGCATCGCGGCCGCCAAGCGCGGGGCCGACCTGATGCTGGCGGTGGAGGCCTCCGCCTCCCCCGACGACCTCTTCGCCGTCTCCATGAGGCCCGTGGACCAGACGGCCTGCGCCCTCTGCGCCGGGGACGGGGCGGGGGTGGGGCTCGTCCCCGAGGGGCACATGCCCGGGGAGGGCGAGGCGGTCTCCGGGGAGGGCTGGCTCACTTGCACACTGGACTCCGCGAGGACGCGGGTCAAGAGGTTCCAGGACCGCGCGGACTACCAGGAAATCTTCCGCGCCGCGGGCGCGGGGCCCTGGGAATGAGGGCCGGGGCCTGAGGCCGGCGGGCCGCGGCGGCGTTTCCCGTTGCGCGGCCGGCGCCGCGCTGTTATCATCCCCCTTACCCGAACCACTTCCGACACGCGGCGGGATGCCGCCCCGCGGCATCCCGCCCAGGCACCAGG
>JAITEZ010000390.1 GCA_031281735.1 Deltaproteobacteria bacterium
CATGCCGGACGGCAGGCCTGCGGCCGGGGGCGGAGAGCTGATGAGTGTCCCGGCCCGTCACACCGGCCGGACTTGCCCTGAACGCGGGTCCTGACGTGCGGACAGCCGTGAGACCCAGGTCAGGCCCGGATGCCGGCAACGCGGTCTCGCGGAGGATGCCGATTTCTCCGGGGCGAAGACTGTTTTCACGGCCTGGCAGGCCGCCCTGAACGCCTGTGGGGGACATGGCGCCCCAGGCCGGCCTGTGAAGCATGGATCCGCCGGAGACCGGAGGCTGGGCTATCGCCTCCGTGTCCGCCGGAATCCCCTGGCTTCCGTCAGGGGAGGATGTCAAAAGCCGGAGTCCGCAGGGCGAGTGCAGGCCGCCGCGCGGCCGGGGGGCCTGACGGCGGCGCCTCCCCGCCGCAGCGGCGGCGGCAATGTCCGCGCCTGCGCGGGAGGCCGTCCAGGGAGCGCCGACCACCGCAGGGGGCCGCCCCTCCCCGGACGGCGCGTAGCCCCTTGCGGGCGGTTTCCGGCGGGCCAGCCTGCCGCCCCGCGCTGGGAGGGGGCCGGAAAGCTTGCCCAGGCGGTGCCGGGCACGCCCAGTCCGGCTTCACTGGCTCACGGAGCGGCCGGGGCCCTCGGTGCGGCGGGGTTGCGGGCGAGTTACAGCGGTGCGGGTTTGCTATCAGGCGGACAGGAGTACACCCCTGTTCCCAAGGTCTTTTGTCTTCGCCGCCCCTCTGGCAAGAATAAATCCTGGGAAAGCTGATCGATGAGCGTTCCGTTGGGAGGGAGGGATCAGGATAGCGTTCTATCGAGAGACAGGGATCGAGGCCTGCTCTAACGAAAGTGAGAAATCCTGAAGCGTTCTAACGGGAGAGGCGTACTGACGGGAGCGTGGGCGCAGCTTGCGTTCCGCCGAGACTTGCGGGGCCCCTGGGAGCGCTCAGGAGAACCGCAGGGGCCCAGGGAGCGCTCAGGCGAGACTGCGGGGCCCAGGGAGCGCTCAGGCGATAACGCGGGGCCCTGGGAGAGTTCAGGCGATAACGCGGGGCTCTGGGAGAGCTCAGGCGAGGGCTGGGGATCGAGGCAGGGGATCCACACAGGGCGAGGGGCGGGAAACAAGCCAAGAGGGGGCTTCCCGGAGGCCTACGGGGGAAGGTGAGGCCGTTCCGCAGGTGCCGGCCACGGGGGCCTGCCGCACGGGCGGCGCCGCGCCCCGGGGCCTCCGAGCACGCCACAGCGGCACACCCGCCGCCGGGCGTGCCCCGGCAGACGCCGGGGAACCCTGGATGCCTCCAGCAGGAAAGCGGAGTGGCACTGACACGGCGGGGCCCATCCCCGGAAGGCCGGCTCGGGCTAGCTGAGCCCCCTCTTGAAGTTGAAACCCGAGCCGGCCGCCCGCCTCCCCTCCGCCGCGGCCTTCCTTATGGCGAGCGCGGCCTCGTAGGGATCCCGCTCGCGCCGCAGATCCACGATGTAGCCCAGGAGGTTCGGCAGCTCGGGGCCCTTCAGGAACCCGCCCATGAAGATCCGCGTCTCCGGGAGGAGCACGAAGGCCTCCCCGTCCTGGGCGGCCCAGAACCTCTCCCCCCGGGGGCTCTCGACCGGCCCGCGCCTCAGGCCCGGGCGCATCCGGGAGGTGAAGAGGGCGGGGCGGCCCGAGAGGTAGCAGAGCGTCTTCCCCCGGCAGGGCGCCGCGAGGAGGCGGTTCCAGGTCTCGGAGTCCGTCTCGGGGCTCACGGTGGCGGCAGCGATGCCCAGGTCCCCCAGGGCGTCCGCGGCGAAGCGGTTCAGGAAGCCCATGCGGTGGTCGGCGTAGATCCTCGGCGCCCCGGCCTCCCGGAGGAGCGCCGCGCCCGAGAGGGTCGCGCACAGGAACTCCCCGTGGCCCTTGCGGATCAGGGCCCCGGCCAGCGCCAGGAGCTTCCGGCTCTCCGGCCCGAAGAGCAGGGGGGGGACGCTCCAGACCGCGCGGACCAGGCCCTTGAGCCTGCGTTTCGCGATCTCCCTCGCGTTCGCGGCGTCCAGGGGCAGTATCACCCTGGCGGGGGACAGCGGCACGAGGGACCTGATGTCCCGCGCGTCGTCCAGCCAGTACCAGAGCCTGGCGGCGGGGCCGCGGGAGGCACGGCGGGGGGCCATGCCCCGCGCCCTCAGCTCTTCCGCCAGCCTCCGCGGGAGCGCCGGCGCCCTCTGCGGCGCCCGGCCCGCCGCCGCCATGACGGCCTTGACCGTCCCCCCCGCGAGGCGGGCCTTCTCTTCAGAGCCGGAACCGGTGCGGTAGAGCGTCCCCGCCCCGGAGAAGCCCTCCCTGTAGCCTACGAGGATCTCTACCCGCTCCCCGGCCGGGGCCTCCGGGAGTCCGCCCTCCCCCTGCGGGGGGACGGCCGCCCCGCCCGGCGCGGAGGCCCCGGCCGGACGCATCCTCTTCAGCTTGAAGCTGAACCCCTCGAAGCCGCGCCCCCCCACGGCCCTCAGGCGGTCGTGGAGCCTCAGCGGCCTCTCCAGGGTGATGGCCGACCAGCCGTCCCCCGCAGGCTCGAGCCTCCCCAGGCGGATCCCGGAGGCGGCGGCGCCGGAGAACATCGAGGCGTCGTGATGCTGCGGGGCCCCCCGGAGGAAGCCGCCGGCCCTCCTGCGCTGGGGGGCGTCGTCCAGGAGCGCCATCGCCGCATCGAGGGCACCGTCGAAGTCCCCGCCGGCGGAGTCGATGAGGAGCCTGTAGGCCCTGACGGCCCTCGCCACGTAATCCGGGCCCTTCATGCGGCCCTCGATCTTGTAGGCGGCCAGGGGTATCTCCATGAGATCCTCCACGAAGGGCGCGGCCTGGTAGTCGGCGGCGGAGAAGAAGGTCTCCCGGCGGCCCGCGTTCGCGTAAGCCCGGCGGCAGGGCTGGGTGCAGCCCCCCCGCAGGGCGCTCCGCCCCCCCAGGAAGCTGGAGAAGAGGCAGAGCCCCGAGAAGGAGAAGCAGGACGCCCCGTGCACGAAGATCTCAAGATCCAGCGGGGCCTCGGCGGCGAGCTCCCCGATCTCCTCGAAGCTGGTCTCCCTGGGCAGCACCGCGCGCGAGAAGCCAAGCTCCGCCAGCATGTCCAGCCCCCCCGGCGTGTGGGCGGCGGTCAGGGTCGACGCGTGGAGCGCAATCCCGGGGATATGCCTCCGGCACAGCGCCGCGAGCCCCAGATCCTGGACGATGAACGCGTCGGCGCCCGCGGACGCGGCCCCGCAGAGGAGCGCCATGGCGTCCCTCATCTCGCCCTCCTTCACGAGCGAGTTGGCGGCGACGTAGACCTTGACGCCCCGGCGGTGCGCCTCGCCCGTCAGCCCCGCGAGCTCGGCGAGGGTGAAGTTCTCGGCCAGGGCCCGCGCGCTGAAGGACTTGAGCCCCGCGTATACCGCGTCCGCCCCCGCCTCCACCGCCGCCGCGAAGGAGGCGGGCCCCCCTGCGGGGGCCAGGAGCTCGGGGCGGTAAAGCGTGACGATCCTCTCCCCGCCGCGGCCGCCGGCGGGCCCGGCCGCCCGGCCCCGCGGCGTCCGCCTGCCGGGGGGCTGGGGCTGGCTGCCTGGGGGCTTCCCGGACAGGGAGGGATCCTGGGGCATCCCCGGAGGGACGGCGGGAGGTTTCTTGAGGGATCTGTGCATATGGGGAACCGCCGGGGCCGGCCTATGGCGGGGGGGATCCGCGCGGGCGGGAAAGAAGACGCGAGGGCCGCCGCGCCGGCAGGTGCGGGACGGGCAGTCCGCCACCCGCCCCCCCTGTCGGCTCGGGAAGCGATATTAACAGGATTCCCGCGGGCTGGCCACCTTCCCTGGCATGCCCGGGGCGGCCGCGAGGGGGGCGGGCCCGGCGCCGAAGCCCAATGCCGGGACCGCAAGCCGGATGACGGGGCCCCGTTCGCGCACCCCCCGGGAGCCTTCCCCGCCGGGCGCACAGCCGTCCCGGCTGGGGCGCGCCCCAGCCGGGATCCGCCCCTGCCGTGTCCCCGCCCCGCCCGTCCGTGAGCGCCCGTCGCGGATCCTCAGGCCGAACCCGGCCGCGGGCCCCGCCCGGAACGGGCCCGGCCTGGCGGCGATCCGCGGGGACGGACGGCGTACCCCCGCGATGCCCGCGGGCGCCGCCCTGGCCTGCGGAACGCCTCCCCGGTTGAGGGCACGGATCATATCGCGCGCGGCCCCCCTGCAGGCGGGGGAGCGCCCCGGGGGCCGGCCTCAGGACTTGGGGGCGAGTCCCAGAGCGGAGGCTATCGCCCTCGCGGCCGCCACTGTGAAGACGCTCCTCTCCTCAGGGGTCAGGGTCTTGCCCTGGGCGGGGAGGCCGATGCCGGGGAGCTCGAGGGCCCGGGGCGCGTTCACGTTCCCGGGCCGGGAGGAGACGCCGTAATCGGCGGCCAGCTCCCCCCTGAAGTAGGCGTTCTGGAACTCCATGAACTTGAGGGCGTGCGCCGTGGAGTCCAGGACGGCCGTCTCGCCGGGGAGCACGAGCCCGGCCGCCAGGGCCGCGCGCAGGCCCGCGAGAGACTCCCCGCCCTGGGTGCAGACGGTGAGGCCCGTGCGGTTGGCCAGGATCATGGAGTCCATGATGTCCTGCTCGGTGACCTCCACCGCCTGGAAGGCGCCAGGGCCGCGGGCCGCCTCGTACTCCTGGGCCAGCCAGGCGAGCCTAGGGAAGGAGACGGGGTCGCCTATCATGGCCGCCTGGGCGACGGAGGGGCGGACCTTCACCGGCTCGTAGGAGCGGCTCCCGGGCGCGGCGGAGTAGTACCTGAAGACCGGGTTGGCCCGCTCGGACTGGACCGCCGTGACCCGCGGGAGCCTCTCTATCACCCCGGCGCGGTGGAGCTTCAGGAGCCCCCCCAGGATGGCGGTGATGTTGCCCGCGTTCCCCACGGGAACGAAGAGCACCAGATCCCCCGTCTCCCAGTCGAACTGCTGGGCCACCTCGAAGGCGTAGGACTCCTGGCCCAGGACGCGCCAGGGGTTCTTGCTGTTCAGGAGCACCACGTCGTAGTCCTCGGAGAGCCTCTCCACCACCTTCATGCAGTCGTCGAAGACCCCGGGGAGCTCGAAGACGGAGGCCCCCGCGCCCAGGGGCTGGCTGAGCTGCTGGGGCGTGACGTAGCCGCGGGGGAGCAGGACAGCCGCCCTGACGGCGCCCCCCAGGCTCGCCGAGTACAGCGCCGCCGCGGCCGAGGTGTCGCCGGTGGAGGCGCAGACCGCCATCACGCCCCGCTTCCCCTGCACCCGCACGAGGTGCCTCACGAAGGAGAGCGCCGCCGCCATCCCCCGGTCCTTGAAGGAGGCCGAAGGGTTGAGCCCGTCCAGCTTCACGAAGAAGGGGGCGCCCACCTCCTTCTCCAGGGGCTCCGGGGCCTTCACGGCAGGGGTGTGGGCCTCGCCCAGGTAGACCACGTCCTCCAGCGGGATGAGGGGGGCCAGGAACTCGTGGTAGCAGAAGACCCCCCGCAGGGCCTGGCTGTTCGCCATGAGCCGGTGGTCGAAGAGCCTCCTCCACCAGCTCCCGGGCCGCTCCCGCAGCCTCCCCTCGGCATGGTCCCTCAGGAGCAGGAGGCCGCCGCAGGCCGGGCAGGTGTAGTGGAGGGCGTCCGGGGGGAAGCTCCCGCCGCACTTCAGGCAGTCGTAGCGGAGATCCCCCCCCGCCTCGGGGAGGATCCGGTCTCTGATGTCCTCGGGGAAGAGTTCCGGCTTCATGTCAGGCTCCGTGGGGCCGCGGCGGGCGGAAAACAGCGGCGGCCCCCCGAATGGATGCCCGGGGGGCCGCCGAGAGAGGCGTCAGGGACGTTATGCCTGTCCCCGAATCAGGAGCCGGAGCCCAGGAAGGGCACCACCTGATCCGCGAAGGGGAAAGCGTAGAGGAGGATGAGGGAGATGACCAGGGCGTAGATGGCCAGCGACTCGATGAGGGCCAGGCCGATGAGCATGTACACGCGGAGGGTGCCGGTCTGCTCGGGGTTCCTGGCCATGCCGGTGAGGGCGCCGAGCATGGTCAGGCCCTGGCCGATGCCGGGGCCCACGACGCCCAGGCCGATGCCGATGCCGGCGGCGATGGCGACGTTGCCGATGACGCCCAGGGCCGCCTGGGTGTCGTCGGCGGCCAGGGCGACCCCGGCGATCCCCAGGAAACCCAGGAAAGCGAGGGAGAAGAGGGCGAACTTTTTCATGGCGAGGCGGACCTCCTTGGAGGGAAATTCCCCTTGTCTCTTGTCCGTGTGGCGCGGAGGGACCGCCGAAGGGGGCGGCGGTTCCCGGCGGAAACTCGCGGAGGGGCCGGCTGGACACGCGGGGAGGGAGGCCCGGCGGCGCACCCCCCCGCCCCGGCCGTCCCCTCCCCCGTCCTCTCGCCCCGTCCGCTCAGGCGCCGAGCCGCGCCCGAGCCTCGGGACGGGACGGGTGCAGGATGCGGGCGGGACGGCAGGCGGCCGGGGTTACCGGATCAGTGCTCGCCCTCCATGGCCTCGCCGATGTAGACCATGGCCAGGAGCGAGATGATGTAGGCCTGGAGGAAGCCCGTGAAGAGGCCCAGGAACATCATGGGGAGCGGCACGAAGAACTGGCCCGCCAGCATCACGAGGACGCCTATCACCAGATCCTCGCCGAGGATGTTGCCGAAGAGTCGGAAGGAGAGGGAGACCACGCGGGCGGCGTGGCTGATGATCTCGACCGGGAGCATCAGGGGGGCCAGGAAGGGGCTGGGCCCCAGGAAGTGCTTTATGTACTTCACCCCGTGGACCTTGAAGCCCATGACGTGCGTCAGGAACACGATCATGAGGGCGAAGGCCATGGTGGTGTTGAGGTTCGAGGTGGGGGCGAAGGAGCCGGGGATGAGCCCGTTGAAGTTGCTGAAGAAGACGAAGACGATGAGGGTGGTGGTGAGGGGGAAGAACACCATCCCCCTCTTGCCCATGATGCCCTCCTGGAACCTGTACATGGTGTCCACGATGAACTCGAAGAGCACCTGGAGGCGTCCCGGCACGAGCGAGATCCTCCGGCCGGCCGTCCAGCCGATGAGGATGAGCACCAGGGCGAAGAACCAGGAATAGACCAGGTGGGGGTACGCGTGGGCGAAGTGGCCCAGCCCCGCCTTCTCCAGGAGCCAGACGAGGAGCATTACGGGATGTTCCATGACGGAAGCCTCCAGTGGTCCGGGGCCGCTGACGCGGCGGCCCGGCCGAGGGCCTGGGGTTTTCGGGGGAGGTGTCGGCTGCAAGCCGCAAAGGGTAAATTACCAGATCGGCCCCGGCCTTGCAATGCTTTTTGGGCGCTTCCGGGAGGGCCCCGCCACCCTCATGACCAGATATGGCGGGATTATCCGGCGCGCCCCCGGCGCGTCGCCCCCGTGACCTCCCCGGCGCGGCCTCCCCCGGGCCGGCCCCTCCGGGGCGGCGCCCGTGCCGGAAGCCCACCCCGGCACAGGCAGGCCCCGCCCTGTCCCCCGGCGAGCCCCCGCTGCCAGCATGCGCCCTCCTTGCTTTCCAGCGGCGGGCTCCTTATCATCAGGCGGCGGACACATGACGGGATCACGCCCCGGGCTGAGGCCCCCAGTCGCCCCCGCGGGGTACAGCCGCGCGGCGGCACGAGGCTCGGCGGCCTTCCGCCGCCCCCGCGCCCGGATCTTCCGCCCGCCGCGCCCGGGCCTTCCCAGTCACGCGCCCGCCTGGCTGCCCTTCCCAGGCCCGCCCCGGCGCGGGCCGTCCCCGGAGAACCCGCGACGATGGGACAAGAACCGGTCAACCTCGGCCTCATCTTCTTCCCGGCCTACGACTGGGCCATCTCGCCCACGCACCCGGAGCGCGAGGAGAGGCTACTGTACA
>JAITEZ010000393.1 GCA_031281735.1 Deltaproteobacteria bacterium
AGGACGGCAAGGCCGGCGCGGGGGCAGGGGATCCCCTCGCGGCCCTGCACCTGCAGCGGGGGGTGCTGTTCGCGTCGGGGCTCATCGCCGGCGAGGGCCTGATCGGGATCCTGTTCGCGCTGCTTTCCGTGACCGAGACGAGCATCGCGCTGGGGGATGGCCCCCTGCTCGGGAGCTGGGCCTCGACGGCGGCCTACACCCTCCTGGCCGTCTTCATGGCCCGCATCGTCTGCGGCAAGGGGCTGTTCAGGCGCGCGGCGCGCGAGGGCGGCTAGGCGCCGGGATTGCTCCCGTCCCGGCGGGCGGGCCGGCAGCAGTGTCACGGCTCCCGGCGGGCCGGCCGGGCCCGGAGATCCCTGCTCTGGAGGTGACCGCCCCTGTGGCGGGCCTGTCCCTTCGGGCAGGGCCCGCCCCCTCGGACGTGCGGCTCGCCGGACAGCGCGGGTCGGCGCCGGGCGCGTACGCGCGCACTCGCTCGCGCGATTCTGGCGGCCGCGGCGCGGGGCCTTCCGGGGACGCTGCCGGCCGGAGCGGGTCGAATCCGCCCGCGTCCCGTCCCTGACCGCGGAAGAGCCGGCGGCGTTTTACCGGCGGCGATTACGGAGGCGGGGAGCCTGCGGCAGGCGCGCAGCCGCCGGGCCGGGAGGGACCGTGCCTGCCGGGTTACGGTTCGGTCTCCCGTCCGGGGTTCCGGGCCGGGTTCACGTGTGGCGCCCGCGTCCGGGGCTGTCAGATGAGCCCGTGCAGGCGGAAGGCCAGGAGGCATGCCGCCAGGCACCAGGGGGCGAAGAAGTGGAAGCGCTCCCGCCGGACGACGTAGGTCAGCAGCTTGAGGGCCAGGAGGCCAGAGACCGCCGCCACCGCGAAGCCCAGGAGGGCGGCCTTGGGCGGGATGCCGGAGGCTTCCGCCTCGGGGAACTTGAGGACCAGCCCCCCGAGGATGGCGGGGATGGAGAGGAGGAAAGAGTAGCGGGCGGCCAGGGATCCCTCGAGGCCGAGGATCAGGGCCACGCAGATGGTCATGCCGCTCCTGGAGATGCCGGGGGCGATGGCTATCCCCTGGGAGAGGCCGATGACGAGGGCCGCCCAGGCCGGGAACTCCAGCTCGCTCTTGTAGCGGGCCTTCCGGAAGAGCCGCGAGAGGGAGAGGACGAGGGCGCTGGCGAGGAAGCCCAGGCCCACGGCGAGGAGGGAGGCGAACAGGGAGGTGAGGAAGTCCTCGAAGAGAAGCCCCATGACCGCCGTGGGCACGGATCCTATGACGATCATGACCCCCAGCCGGAAGACGGGCCGGATCCTCCAGGCGCGGCGGATCTCCGCCGGGCGGGAGAGCCACCGTAGCTCGGTCACGAGCCCCAGGACCTCCCGGCGGTAGAAGAGGCAGACGGCGGCCAGCGTCCCCAGGTGCAGGACGAGATCGAAGAAGACCTCCGGCTCCGCGAAGCCGTAGAGGGCCTGGGCCAGGGCCAGGTGCCCGGAGGACGACACCGGCAGGAATTCGCAGAGGCCCTGGACGAGGCCCAGGACGGCCGCCTGGCTGTCCTGCGGGCTCACGGGCGTACCGGCGGCCGCCGCCGCGGGGGGGCCGCGGCGCGGGGGAGGGGCGGCGCCGGGGACGCGGCATCCGCAGGCGTCCCGTGTATCCCGGTCGGCGGGGCGGGCACGCGTGCGCGGCGGGCGCTGGTTTCTCTCATGTCAGGTTCCAGTCGGCTGGCCGGGGCCGCGGGGCCGCCCCCGCCTCAGCCCTTGCTCTTCTCGAGGAACAGCGCCGTGCTCAGGAGCGGCCAGATGAGCATCATGTGGTTCCGGGCGCCCGTGAGGTGCTCGTTCAGGATCTTCTCCGGGGCGCCGGGGGCGAGCCAGCCGGTCTTGGGGAGGGGCGAGGACATCACGACGTCCAGGACCTGCCTGGCGGTGTCGGGATCACGCATCCAGTGGTCCAGGGGGGCGTTGAAGCCGGTCTTGACCGGGTTGAGGCGGGTGGACTCGGGGAGGAGCCCCTTGGCCGCGCGGCGGATGAGCATCTTGGTGAGGCCGTTCTCGTACTTGTAGGTGCCGGGCAGGCTCAGCGCGAAGCGGAAGAGCCTGGGCGACGCCATGGGGAAGATCCCCTTCACCCAGTGGGCGGAGCTAGAGAGGTGCTCGCTCCACATGGTGGGGGGCGAGGTCTCGTAGGTCATCTCCTGGTAGAGGCGGTTGGAGAGGAAGTACGGGTAGGGCCTGGGCATCTGCGGGGGCGGGATCCTGGTCTCCATGGACCGGATCCACCCCTCGTCGAACCAGGCGCGGTTCTGGGTGTAGCGGGAGAGATCCACCCGGATCTCGCCGGTGCTGAAGTCGATGAACCGCTTGAAGTAGGCGTCCCGGATCTCCCGCGACTTCCGGAAGACGGGGTGGTCGTGGAGGGCGGCCCAGGCCTCGGTCTCGCGCTCCAGGAGATCGAGGCGGCCGTCCTGCTGGAGATCCGCGAAGAAGTACATGAAGTGGTCGAACTCGCCCGCCAGGGACTCGTCGCCGCCCAGGCCCGAGAAGAGGTAGGCCGCCCCGTCCTCGGCCGCGTGCCGGGCGAGGACGGAGGAGGCGAGCCAGGTCACCGTGGCCAGCGGGGCGAGCGTCCGGTCCATGAGGTCGGAGGTCTCCTCCACGAGCCGGGGGGCGGAGAGATCCAGGGGGTGGAGGGCCCAGCCCTTGGCGCCCGTGAGCGCCCGCACCCCCCGCGTCTCGTCGTAGGGCGTGCCCTTGGCCGAGCTGTAGCCCACGTACCAGCACTCCAGGGGGGCGCCCAGGACGGCGGAGGCCAGGGAGGCCACGGTGGCGGAGTCCAGCCCGGACGACACCGAGAAGGCGAAGCCCGAGCTCGCGATCGCGGAGAGCCTCAGGGCCACGTTCTCGCGGAGCAGGAGGAGATAGCGGTCCGCCGCCTCCTGGAGCCCCAGGGTCGCGGGCTCGGGGTCGAAGCTCAGATCAAGCCAGGGGAAGAGTTCGGCCTTGCCCCCGCTGATCACGAGCTCGTGGCCCGCCGGCACCTGCCAGACCCCCTCGTGGAAGGTCCGTCGGGGATCCCGGAAGACGTAGCGGTAGTGGGTGGCCAGGAAGTCGTAGAGCGTGTCCTCCCGGGGCCTGGGCTTCCGGTCCAGGAGCTGGAGCAGGGTCGGCAGCCCGAAGGAGAGGGCCCAGCCGGCCTCGGTCTTGGCGTAGAAGACGGGCGTGGCCCCCGCGGCGTCCCTGACCGCCCGGACGGTGTCGTCCTCCTCGCGGTACCACACGAAGGAGGCGTCGGACTCGAGGGAGTTGAGCGTCCTGGGCTCGTCCAGGATGGCCTGGATCCCCTCGGCATCGTCCTCCGCCAGCGAGTAGACGCGGCCGCGCGAGTGGGCCTGCGCGGGGGGGCGGGGCCCCTCGGCCGCCCTGCGCTCGGAGGGCGGATCGGGCACGTAGACGAAGGAACCGTCTGGGTTGGCTCTGAAGCTCATGCGGGGGACTTTCTCCGTGTCTCCCCGCCCGGCGGCGGCCCGGAGGGAGCGGGGCTCCCGGCGGGGGCCGGCCGGCGGCGGGGCGGGGCGGCCGCCGGCGGGAGGCGCCGGCGCCGAAAGGGCTATTTTCAAGCCGCGGGGGCCGCCGGTCAAGGGGAAAACGCGAGATCCCGGCAGGAGTCTCGCCCCAGCGGGGTGATGAGGCCTGCCTTGCCGCGGGGGAGCTGCACTTGCTCCCCCTCGGCGTCGCGGGCCGGGAGGGTGCGCAGGAGCAGGGACTTCCGGGCGAGGTAGCTCACGGTGTTGCCCGGCCAGGGGGGGGAGGGCACCCCCCGGCGGCTCCGCAGGAGGAAGGCCTTGGTGAGGGTGTAGGCCCCCCTGAGGAGGGCCGGGACGGAGCCGTAGGCGGTTCGGAAATAGGGCCGCCAGACGGCCACGGTCTCGAACCCGAAGGAGGCGAGCCTGCCTATCACCGCGTCCCGGGGCGGGTAGATCTGGTGGAAGGGGTGCCAGAGCCGGAACATGGGCCCGGTGATCCTGGCCGCCACCGACCGGGGGTTGATGAGGCCTGTCAGGAGCACCAGGCCCCCCGGCGGGATCCAGTTGAGGATCCTCCCCAGGGTCACGTCCGGGCGGACCAGGTGATCCAGGGACTGGTTGAAGACGGCGAGCGCCAGGTCGCCGGGCGGCTTCTCGATGTCCTCGGCCCAGGCCTCGGCCACCTCGACCCCCCCCCGGGCCCGGGCCTTGGCGGCCGCCCCGGGGTTGGGCTCCACGGCGATCCTCCGGTACCGTTCCGGGAAGAGGGAGAGCATGAGCCCCGTCCCCGCGCCCAGGTCGAGCACGGTCCCGTGCTCCGGCATGAGCCGGAGGCACACCTGCGCGTAGCCCCGGTACTCCTCGAGCCTCTGCTCGGCGCGGCTGGCCGGATCCACCTCCCGGCCCTCGGGGTCCCAGGTGAGGATGTAGAGATCGGGCCTCGCGAAGAACCGCCGCGCCAGCTCCGGCCCCGGATGGGGGTTCACCTGGAATGTGCCGCAGGCCCGGCACCACTCCATGACGAAGGTGGCGGGCTCGGGATCCCGGCGGCGGTCCAGGCACGCGTCGAACGTGAACCGGAAGTCCAGGGGCCCCTTCCCGCACCAGCGGCAGACGGGTGTGTGGATCAGCTCGCCTTCCAAAGGGCCCCCCAGTGGTGGTTTGACGAGCGGTCCGTCTCGAGCTCCGCGAGCAGGGTGAACGAGGCCTCCCGGAGGCGCCGGGAGAAGTCCCCGGGGCCGGCGATCTCGCGGCCCCACTGCTGCCGTCCCTCCCCCGGGAAGTGCTGGGAGATCAGGAGGAGGCCCCCGTCCGCGAGGATCCCCCTCAGGGCGCCGAGCACCGGCCCTATCGCCTCGACTATCCCCCAGAGGCTCTGGGCCAGCACCGCGAGGTCGAAGGTTCCCGGCGCGAAGGGGTGCCCGCCCCCCCACCCCGGCGTGACGGCCAGGGGCGGCGCCCCGGCCCGGGACGGGGGCCGGGGCGCCGCGAGGAGGCGCAGGTCGAAGGGGATCAGGGCCGGGGCCGGGGCGCCCGCCCCGGAGAAGCGG
>JAITEZ010000135.1 GCA_031281735.1 Deltaproteobacteria bacterium
GGCCAGCCGGGCAAGGGGGCTACGATGACGCCCGGCCAGCCGGGCAAGGGGCCTACGGCGACGCCCAGGCCGCCGGGCAAGGGGGCTACGGCGACGCCTCCGGCATCGGACCAGTGGGCCCGAGGGACGGGAGCCCCTACCACGGCGGTCGCGGGACCGGGCCCTCCGCCCGCCGCGGCCGGCGGGCCGGCGGCGGGGACGGGCTCGAGAGGGTGGCGGGGATGGCCGCGGGGATCGGGGAGGAGGCGGTGCGGGAGGCCGCCCTGGGTCTCCTTTCCGGCTACGGCAGGGCCAGGATGGAGCTGGGGCTCGCCGGCGGCAGGGTCACGGGGGCCCTCGACTTCCTGTACCCCTTCCGCGACGGGGAGTCGTCCACCCTCTTCGGGCAGGCGGGGGTGCGGCATTCCCGGGACGGGAGATCCCTCGTCAACCTAGGGGCCGGCGCGCGGCTCTTCCCCGGGGACGGCTCGGGGATCGGGCTCAACGCCTTCCTCGACCGCGACCTGGGGCGCGGCCACCTGCGCGCCGGGGCGGGCGCCGAGTACTGGAGGGAGCGGCTCTCCCTCTCCGGGAACGCCTACTGGCCCCTGAGCGGCTGGAGGCCCTCCCCCGACCGCCCCGGCGCGGTGGAGCGGCCCGCCTCCGGCTGGGACCTCAAGGCCCGGGCCGGCCTGCTGCCCGGCGACAGGCTCTCGGTGAGCCTCGGGCGGGAGACCTGGCGGGGATCCGCGGTCGGGGGCCGGGGCCTCCTCGACAGTCCCGCCGCCGGGCGGGGGAGCTTCTCCTCGTGGGTCTACGGGCTGAGGCTCTCCCCCCTGCCCGGGCTCGCCTTCACCGCCGAGTACCGGGACGGAGCCGAGAGGGGCCTCTCCGCCGCCATCGCCTACACGCATGTCCTGGACGGCACGGGATCCGCGCGGGGATCCTCCCCGGGAGGCGCGCGGGGCGCCGTGCCCGGCCGGGGGGCCGGGGGCCGGTCCGCCGGGGCTGATCTCGCGTCCCCCGCCGGCCGGGGGGCCGGGCCGGGCCGCTCCCCCGCGGCCGGGGATCCCCCGCCCTCCTACGATCCCCGGTCCCGGCGCCTCGATTTCGTGGAGAGGCGCTACGACGTGCCCCTGGAGTACCGGGCGGAGAGGGAGTTCGTGATAAGCCTCGTCTCCTGCCTGGCGGAGGTCTGCACCTTCCGGGTCCACAACAGCCTGGGCGTCCCCTGGCGGACCGCCGCGGCGCGCGCGGCGCCGAAGACCCCCGGCTTCGCGGTCCGCGCGCCGGGGGGCGGGCCCGCCGGGGCCTTCGTGACCGACGGGGACGGCCGCTTCGGCGTGCTGCTCGTCCCCGAGCCGGGGGTCCGGGAGGGGATCCTCGCCGTCTCGGCCGGGGACGCCGCGCGGGACTTCCCCGTGGGCTTCGGCGGGGCGGGCCCGGGGCCGGGGTGGATCAGGGTGATCTACGTGGGCGAGGAGCCGGGGAACGTCTTCGTGTTCCGGGTGATCGACCGGGACGGCCGGGGCGTGCCCGGCCGCAGGGTGGAGTTCTCCGTCTCCCGCGGGATCCCCGTGGTCGATCCGGGCACGGGGAGGGAGAGGCTGGCCTTCGCGAGCGACGGGGAGGGCTACATCCGCATCGGGCTCAGGCCGTCCGACCCCTCCGCGTCCGAGGCCGAGGTGACGGCCCGCCCCGAGGGCGGCGAGGGGGGGGACTTCACGGTGCCCCTGGACCTCGCGCTCTCGCTCTCGGCGCGGCCCCTGGCCCTCGCGTACCCGGGGGCCCAGAGGGTGGTCTTCTCCCTGCTCCTGAACGGCGAGAGGCTCGCGGCGGGGACGCCGGTGCGCCTGGAGCCCGCGGGGGCCGGGGCGGCCGACCTCGCGGGGCTCCCCGGGGAGGCGGCCGCGGACGCGGAGGGGCGGGTGGCCGCCCCCGCCCTGCGCGCCCTGCGGGCGGGGACGCTCGCCCCCGTGCGGGCGCGGGCGGGGGGCCTCCTCTCGAACGCCGTGACCTTCACGGCGGGCGGGGGCGGCCCGGGGGGCCCCCTCGCCCTCGCGGCCGACCGCGACTCGCTCCCGTACCTGGCCGCGGCGCCCGCGGTCTTCACGGTCACCCTCGGGGGCGCCCCCGTCCCGGAGGGGACGTTGGTGACCCTCGAGGCGCTCGAGCCGGGGGGGCTCTCCGGGCTCGGGGGGATCTACGCGGCGGGCGCGGGGGGGCGGATCGCCGTCCCCTCCCTCCGGGCGGAGCGGCCCGCGGGGCCGCTCCAGGTCCGGGCCGCGGCCCTGGGGCTCGTTTCGGCCCCCTGGGCCTTCGCGGTGACCCTGCAGGGCGAGCTCCGGCTCGCCGCCTCCCGTGACAGCCTCGAGCTCTTCTGGCCCCGGCGGACCGTCCTCTACCTCACCCTCGGCGGCAGCCCGCTCCCGGAAGGGGTCCCCGTCGCCTTCTCGTTCGCGGCGGACGAGCTGGAGGGGCTCCCGCCGTCGGCCGTGACCGGCCCCGGCGGGACCGTGGAGGCGGACCTCGCGGCGCTCAGGGCGGCGGGGGCGCCCGCGGTCTCGGCCGCGGCGGCGGGCCTGGCCTCCAACCCCGTCCCCTTCGCGGTGGAGATGGAGGACGGCATGCTCGCGATGGCCTGGATCCTGGATCCCCGGCGCACCCACTCCGTCGGGGGCGGGCCCGAGGAGGAGTACGTCCTCTTCCCCTGCGAGCCCTACCGGGGGGAGCTCACCTTCAGCTACCGGGGCAGGCCCCTCGCCGACACGGCCCTCGCGGTCCGGGGCGCGGGGTACTCCGCCGCGGGCGCGGTCACGGACGGGCGCGGCACCCTCGCGGCCGACCTCTACCTGACCGCGGCGGACGCGGCGGGTTACCTGGCGGACCCCCGCTGGGAGGTGAGGGCGGGGGGCAGCGTCCTGCACGTGCAGGGGCCGCGCCCGGTGTCCTTTATCTCCTGCGGCGGCCTGTGAGGGGGCCCGCGGCCCGGGTCATGATCGGGGCGTCCG
Organism: Deltaproteobacteria bacterium; assembly: GCA_031281735.1. Taxonomy (GTDB): domain Bacteria; phylum Desulfobacterota; class Desulfarculia; order Adiutricales; family Adiutricaceae; genus JAIRZX01. The sequence goes on from JAITEZ010000135.1 coordinate 2,991, forward strand.
GGTCATGTCCAGGGCGTTCAGGTCAGGCCTGGGCGTCCGGGTCCGGGTTGTGGCAAGGCGTTTGAGCCGGCCCAGGGAGATGTTTCCCGGGCCGGCTCGGGTGCCGGCGGCGTCCTCGCCGGAAGGGTCGGAAGGGCCGGAAGGGCCGGAAGAGGAGGAGACATTGTCAGCTTACGGCATGCGCCGGCGGTCGGCGGCAGACAGCCGGTTTTCGGTGAACCGAGGGGTTTCCAGGAAGGGGCGATCCCGTCCCGGGTGCCCCGCCCCAGACGTTCTGGCTGCGGGGAGAGTCCGGCTGCGTCTTTATCCTTGCCGGTATGGATCCGTTCCCTATCCATTTGGGCTCTCCGTCTTGATGGAGGTGAGAAGCGAGCGCCCTGGGAGGAGTGCCGGGAGGAGAGCCGGGAGGAGCGCAGGACGCAGGAAAGGTTCTTGGGAGGGGTCTGGGGGCAGCGACTGAAGGAGGTCCTGAAAGAGGGAAAGAAAGGGGCAAGGGAGTGCCGAAAGGAGGTCAGGAAGGAGTGCTGGGAGCGGGCAAGGAATGGGTTCCGGAATGGTTGCCGGAAAGAGGGTCGGAAGGAGCGCCGGAGGGAGTGCCG
>JAITEZ010000296.1 GCA_031281735.1 Deltaproteobacteria bacterium
CTTCCGGAGCCGCCCATGCCATGGAGGCTTGCCGATGGACCCCGCATACAAGGCCATCCTGTTCGGCCTGGGGCTGGCGGCGTTCTTCTCGGTCCTGAGGCTCGTCCAGCACATATGGCTAGATCCCCCGGACGCCCGGAAGGGCTACACGCCCCGGCCGCCCGTAAGGCTCCCCCGGCCGCCGCGGAGACACCCCCGGCGCCCGTCATGAAGGGAGGGAACAGATGAAAGAGACCGACAGGCTGGCCGAAGCCTAGCACGTGGTCATACGGGAAGCCCAGGATTACGGGCTCAGCCTCGGGGCCACGAAGCTCACGAAGATTCTCGTGTTCTCCGACGTCAAGGCCATGGAGAGCCTGAAGCCGTCCATCACGGGAAGGCCCGCCGTGAAGGCCCCCTACGGCCCCGTGCCCGCCGCTTACGAATCGGCCCTGGAAACCCTCAAGGCAACCCGCAGAATCAGCACGTCCCCCATCGTCAGCCTCGCCAGTCCCGATTACGGGAGGTTCAACCCTTTCGAGCTGAACGTGCTCAAGACGATGACTTACGACTTCTGCTTCAGCCGCACCGCCGGGGAACTGACAAGGATGTCCCGCAACGAAATGTGGGAAAGGCTGAGTGTCGGCGAAGCGTTGCCACTGTCCTCGTATCTGCCTCAGGAAGAGGTACCCATGAGCGCCCTGGAAATCCAGGATCTCATGTCCGAACCCGGGCCGGGCGTCTCCTCTTCGTCCTGACAGTGGCGTCCCCGCCGGCCGCCGCGACGACTGCCCTGCCCACGGCCTCCGCCAGACACACGGGCACCGCGTTCCCGATCTGCCTGTATCTCTCCGCCATGCTCCCGCGGAAGGCCCATCCGTCCGGGAAACCCTGGATCCTGGCGTATTCCCGCACCGAGAGGGGCCGGTCCCGCGCCGGGTGGCACAGCATCGTCGCCTTCTGCACCGGGGACGTCACGAGCGTCGGCGACGGCTGGCCGTAATCGAGGCGGCGGAAGAAGCCGGCCTTGCCCCCCCCTGACCCGTAAGCCCCGCCCAGCGCCTTCCGCCTGAGCCCCTCCGGCAGGTCCCGCCAGTTCCCCCCGGCCGGCACGAGCTTCAGCAGGGCCGTCCTTTCAGGGCTGAACTCGGCATGCCCGCCGGGATCGTCCTCCAGGTCCCGTATCGCGCCGCCCAGCGTCCGCCAGCGGCGGTCCGGGTCCTGGTGCGTCCGGTGATGAGTGGGCACCGGGAGGAAGATTCCCTCGCGGTCCCTGCTCCCCAGCAGGAAGAACCGCTCCCGGAACTGCGGGGCCCCGTAGTCCGCCGCGTCCAGGACGCCGTGCAGAAGGGAGTAGCCCAGCCCGGAGAACGCGTCCAGGACCGCCTCCAGGGCCGCCCCGTCCGACACGAGCCCCCTGACGTTCTCCATCAGGAGGAAGCGCGGGCGGATATGTTCCGCCATGCGGACGAACTCCAGGAACAGCCCGCCGCGGGGATCCCCCATCCCCCGCCGCCTTCCCGCCAGGGAGAACGGCTGGCAGGGGGGGCCCCCGCACACCAGGAACGGCTCGCCCCGCGAAAGCCCGGCGGCGTCCAGGACATCCCCGGGCGACATGTCCCGGATGTCCCCCGCCAGCACCTTCCGGCCGTTCGCCCGCATGGTGGCGACGCACGCCGCGTCGGAATCCTGGGAGATCCTGACGCCCAGGCCCGCCGCCTCCAGGCCGACGTCAAGGCCCATCGCCCCGGAGAAAAGCGATATCACGTCCCCGCCGGCGCCAGGGCCACGCGTCCCCATGCGGCCCGCTAGCCCTTCCCGCCCAGGAGCCGTGTCCATCCCGGCAGCCCCGCCGGGCTCGGGCCCCGGACGTCCCGCAGCTCCATCGTCCGGGCGCCGCGGCAGACCGCCTCCAGGGCGTCCCCGAAGCCCGCGTGCCCGTATCCGCCGGCGGCCGCCGGGGGAAGGAGCCCCCTCCGCGCCCGGTTCCGCAGGAACTCGTCCAGGGCGGACGCCGATATCAGCGTCCGCAGGGTCGCCCGGCCCCGCCCGCGCCCGGAGGAGCCGTCGTAGGCCGCCTTCATGCCGGGGCGGATGACGTTGAGCACCTTCCGGGGATTCACCCAGCGCGACGCCAGGGACCCGTTCGCGCCTTCCCCGTAGCCCCCCGCCTCCGCCAGCGACCTCCCGTCCAGGAAGAGCCCCCGGCTCGTCTCGTAGAGCGTCAGGGGCCCCACGAACGGCAGGGACACCCGCCACGCCCCGGAGACGCCGAAAGCCTCCGCCCTCACCGCCCGGTAACCGCAACCGCCCATCAGGACCTCCCCCGCCGCCCGCATCCGAGCGCCGCCAGCGCCGCCTCCGCCAGGGCCTCCCGCTCCGCGGGATCCTCGACGCGGAACCGCCCCGCCTCGACCTCCGCCCGCGGCCGCCTCCGCACCCGGGGATCCTTGCCGTCCCCGCCGGGGTTGCGCGTCCACAGAAGCTCCCGCGGGGCGAGGAGGATCTCCTCCGCCCTCTCCCAGAAGTCAAGGCTCCCCGCGTCCCGGCCGGCCTCCAGGTGCTTCACCACGTCCCGGCTGAAACCCGTAAGCTCCGCGAGCCGCGACTGCGAGAGCCCCGCCCCGAGCCTCCGCCGCCGGAGGCAGTCCCGCGCGCCCGGATATCCCAGCAAGGCGTCCTTGCGCCTGCGGATCATGCGCCCCCCCCGAAACAGTCAGGGGGGCGGGAAACGCCAGAATCCCGCCCCCCCCGCGTCCCGGCGGCGAAAGGAGTGAAGACCGCCGGGCATCATGCGGGAATCCTACGGCCCCCGTCCCGTGATGTCAATACCAAGTCCCAGGGGGAGGGGCGCCGTCGGCCGGAGGCGACGAGAGTCGCCCGGACGGCAGCCGGACGGAATCGGTCATGTGCCAGGAGGGAGACGCCCTCCACCCGGCGTCGTCCCAGACGCCGCCGCGCGCCCCGCAGGGAGGCTTTCCCGACACAGGTCATGCTCACCCCCGCATGGAATCAGGAGGGCCGACATGAAGGAATCCGGCCCCTTCACCGACAGCAGAGAGAAAGGGCAAAAAATGCGCATAATCAGGCCATTAGATCTGATCTGATCAGATTAATTCCTGATATAATCAGATCAGATCAGATCTAAATAAACCGTATCTTTACAGACTTAGATCTCCATTACAGGATCGTAAGAAGACATCTACTTAAGAGAGATCAAGATTATTTATCAGTTACATGTTAAGGGAGGAATTTATCGGGAGGTTTCCCCCCCGCTCAGGGCCTTCGCGGGGGGCGCTCCGCCTCCCCAGCCCGTCCTCCTCTTTCCGTTCCGCTAACCGCCAGCACGGCCCCGGAAGTGAAATATAGAGCCCTTCAAGTGGCGTAGGCTCTTTCGCTGCTACATTGGACGTTGGCCACAGCGTCCCGGGCGCGGCTCCAGCTTCAGGAGCACCGTTCCGGATTTCGCCCGCCCCCCCTGGTATCCGGATTGGGGGCACCCGGCGGCCAGGTGTATCGAGCCGTCTCCGCCGGACGGGCTTCCGTCTCGCGACGGGAGCCAGGGCCATACATACCGCCGTCCGCCGATTCCTGTCAAGCCCCGCCAGAAGGTTCCTCCTTATCGGCCCTTCCGGTCTCCGGGTGCCAGCCAGCCCAACGCCCAGGAACACGCGTCAGGGAGCCTTGCGGCGCATTCTGACGCAAACGCCATGACGGCACCCGGATGTCCCGCAGGGAGGCTTCCAGGTTCCGGAGCCACTCCGCTACCCCCGGAGCCGGAAACGGCCGCCAGGGGCCGCCAGGGACGTCTCAGGCGGCGCGCCGCCCGAGCGGGGGAACCGCCGACAGGGAGAGAAAGGGCAAATACCGCGAAACAGGGGTTATAAGATCCATATCTATAATCTTATA
>JAITEZ010000295.1 GCA_031281735.1 Deltaproteobacteria bacterium
GACAGGCATGGACGAGACTTGCATTGGCAGGAGAGGGAAACGCATCGCCATCGTCGTTGATCCTGAAAGCGGCTATCCCGTGTCCGCGGGGGGACGGGAAGCCGGCAAGGCGCGGAAACCCCTCCGGGAGATGCCAGGCAGGAGGGGGAAGCGGATCGGGGCGCTGGCCGCCGACATGAGCCCCGCCTTCATGTAACCCGCCAGGGGGAGCCTCCCGGACGCCGCGTCGTTTTCGATCGCTTCCACGTCGCCAGGCTCACGAGCGGCCGCCTTGACGGGACGAGGCGGGCGGTTATCGCGCAGGGCCTGCGGGAAGGTAAGGACGCCCTCCGGGGGGGCAGGCGCCTTCCCCCCGGGGGCGGGCCCAGCCTCCCCGACGACAGGGATGGGAGGGCCCGCCTCGACGGGCTCCCAGCGTTGAACACTCCGCTGGCCGCGGCTTGCACCCTGGAAGAGTCCCTGAGGCAGGTCTGGGAAGGGGGACTCTCGAGGATGGGGAAACCTGCCTTGAGGGACGGATCCCGCCGCAGTCCAGGGCATCGGGCGCGAGAGCGCTGGCGGCTCCGGCCGCCGCATCCGGGACGCACTCCGAGGGAATAATCAACTGGTGCAGGCACCGGATCACCACCGCGCCGCCTGAGGGGCCCGGCACGGGGATCGAGGAGCTGATCCGCAGGGCTTGCGGTTTCAGGAACAAGAGGGATCTCAGGCGGATGATCCTGGCAGTCTGGGGGTTCAGCCCGCGAAGGCTTTCCGCTCCAGGGCAGCCAGTCAGGCCCGCTTCCGGGATCCGGGGCAATCCGGGTCATTCCGCCGAGGGGGACGGCGTTGGCACATCCGAGTCCGACTGGAGCCATGCCGAGCGTCCAACCGTCGCTTTCTGGGCATGTGCGCCCGTCCCAGGGACATGAGGCGCCACTGGGATGACGCGTGTCTTTCCCCCAGGATCCGCGAAATGCGTGTAACGGCTGCTCAGTCGGCTGCCATCATATGTTGTGGCGGGTGCCAATTCCGGCGGGCGGGGGGGCGGAGGGGAACTGACAGTCAGGTATCCGGGAAGAGACCGCCGTCACGGCCGTGGAATGGCGCCTTTGCAAGACGAATCCTTCGAAGTGTATGAATGACAGGCATTTTGAAGGCATCGCACAACCCGGCATCGCCGGGCGGCCCCCCCAGGCGTCCCTGGCGATCGCTTTTCCGCGAAGAGCCCGTTTTCCGCTGCCGCGCAGGCAAGCGGGTCCGCCCGCTGGCAAGCGGGGCCGACCGCTGGAAAACTGTGTGCCAGTGGGAGGCGCGGCGGGTTGGGCGCCGTCCTGGCATCCCCGTGGGCCGCATCCGCGCGATCAGGATTTGGCACCTGCCGCTTCCGGGCGGGGAGGGGCCGGCGGCAAGGGCGGAAGGTTGCCCGCCCGCGGCGCCGGGGAGGACGCTCCTGCGGCCGCGTGCCGGGCCTGGGATCCGTTGCGGGCGGAAGCAAGTCCCGGGAGGCGGCGATAGCGGTCTGCGGCGGGACACGCGCGCGTCGCCTCCGGGGGACGGGGCCGGGCGGCCCGGATCCTGGCGCGGCGGCCGGCCCGCCCCGAGCCCTGCGGCGACCGCGGCCGGGCGTCCGCCGGGGCGCATACCCGCTCCCGCCGGCCCCCCTCGGGCGGCGCGGGCGGGCCTACGGCGCGGTCTCGACGGACGCCCGCATCATCTCCAGGTCGGATCCGACCCCGGGCTTGGCCTTGATCCACCTGGCCAGCTCCTCGTCCAGCTGGACGAGGTCTATGGGCTTGGAGATGAAGGAGTTGAACCCGTGCCGGAGGAACATCTCCCGGCTCCCGGTCAGGGCGTTGGCCGTGAGCGCGATGATGGGTACGGTCCTCGCGTAGTCGGAGCCGAGATCCGCCCGGATGATGCGGGCCGCCTCGATGCCGTCCATGACCGGCATCATGTGGTCCATGAAGATGATGTCGTAGCGGCCGGACTCCGGGCCGTTCCCGGCGGCGCGGACCTTGTCGATCGCCTCGGAGCCGGACACGGCGGTGTCTATGTCCAGGCCGTAGTGCTTGAGCAGGCCCCGGGCCACGAGCAGGTTCACGTCCAGATCGTCCACCACGAGCACGCGGCCGCCGTGGGGGAGCTTCGTGCGGACGAAGTCCTTCTTGGAGCGGCCCGAGGCCCGTCCCCAGCGGCCCTCGCGCAGATCCGCCGCCGCCTCATCCCCCAGCGTCTCGGCGCCCACGGCCTCTAGGGGCAGCCTGACCGTGAAGAGGCTCCCCTTGCCGTACTCGGATTGGACGTTGACCGTCCCGTTCATGAGGGAGACGAGGCTGCCGGTGATGGAGAGCCCCAGGCCGGTCCCCTCTATGTTGCGGTTGGCCTTGGCGTCCAGCTGGGTGTAGTCGCGGAAGAGCCTCGGCAGGTCCTCGCCCTTGATGCCGATGCCGGTGTCCTCGATGGTGAAGGTGATCTCCACCGCGCCGTCGGGGCCGACCTCGCCGTGCCGGGCCCCGAGGGTCACGCTTCCCTCGCGGGTGTACTTGAAGGCGTTGGAGAGGATGTTGGTGAGGATCTGGCGGATCCTGAGCTCGTCCCCCTTGAGGGTCCTGGGGAAGGTCCCCTCAATCTCGAGGCGGAACCCGATGTTCTTGGATCCTATCCGCACGATGTTCTGCTGGACGGCGTCCGCGAGCATCCGCGCTGTCGAGAACTCGCCTGTCACGACCTCGAAGGCCCCCGACTCGATCTTCGAGATGTCCAGGATGTCGTTGATGATGGCGAGAAGGTTGGAGCCCGAGGAGTGGATCTTCTCCAGGCTGGAGCGCAGCCCGTCCGGCAGCGCCTTCTGGAGCTCGATGTCGGAGAGACCGATGATGGCGTTCAGGGGTGTCCGTATCTCGTGGCTCATGTTGGCCAGGAACCGGCTCTTCGAGAGGTTGGCGGCCTCGGACTGGCTCGCCTTCCGGCGGTAGAGGAAGAGCCCCAGGCAGCCGCTCGCGAGCACGATGAGCAGGGCCGCCGAGAGGAGCACCGCCGTCGTGCGCACCTTCCGGCGCATGAGGACCACCGGCTCGTCGGTGATGTCCACCCCGGCCACGGCGGGAATGGAGCCGTCCGGGGCCGTGACCGGCGCGAAGGAGGAGAGGAGCCCCGTGTAGCCCGTGGAGTACGTCTCCAGGCCCGCCGAGGTGGCCTTGCCCGCGAAGGCCGATGTCACGGCGGGCTCCAGCGGGATGCGCTCCGAGGCGAGGCCCACGGAGTCCTCGGTCAGATCGTTGTCTATGATGAACTGGCACATGCCGTCGGGCTCGAGCCGGATGAAGTAGACGTAGAGGACGTCCACCTCCTCCCCGAAGGAGATGAGCCGCCGCTTCAGCTCCTGGTACTCCGGGGTGTCCATGTCCTCGGGGGTCCGGAACCGGGCGAGCTCCTCGGCGCTGGTGATGGTGGTGGCGGCCAGCTTGCTGATGGCCATGAGCCGCGCCTCGATGTCGGACCGCAGGAAATCCGAGGCGCTTATCATGAGGAAGCTGATGTAGATCGAGATGAGAAGCACTATGGCGGACGAGACGAAGAAGATCGGCGTCGCGACGTGCTCTTTCACAAAGCGTTCCATCTTGGCTCTCGTCGGTCCCGTCCAGCCCCGGGCGGGCCCTGCGGGATCCGGCGCCCCGGCCCCCGCCGCTCCCGCGGGGCCCGGCCGGTCCCAGCGCCGCCCCGGCCGTCTCCGGCGTGGGCGGGTTCCTGCCTGCGGCCGCAGTCCCCCGGTTGTCAGGGCCAGATACCGGCCTCGCGTCGCCTGAAGGGCGCCCGTCGGGGCATGCCGCCTGGAAACCTGCCGGTATGCCAACCCGGCGCAGGCCGCCTTCCCTCCGGGAATCCTGAACGATATTACCAGATTCGCCGCCGGTTTTCATAGCCGCTGCGGCCGGGCGGAGCCTGGCGACCGGGCCGTCCAGAAAGCCGCCCCGCCACGCGGGTTTGCGGAACCGGGTGAGCGGCGTGGGAGGCCGGGCGGGGAGCAAATGCGATGACAAGGCCTTGTGCCTTGTCCGCGCTCTCCTCTTCAGGCCGGCGCGCCGCTGCCGGTTCGCCTTCCCTGACTGCCGTCTTCCTCCGCGGCGGACGCCGCCCCCGCCGCCCCCGCGCCCCCCCGCCCCACGGTCGCTGGCTCGGCCTGGGGCCTTCCCCGCCCGTTCCGTCAGGATAGGATCCAGGGCGGAGGAATGGCGAGGCCTCCTCCGCCGGGCGGGCGGAGGGGGCAGGAAGGGGACGGGAGGCCGCCCTGCGAAGCCTCGGTGCGACCGCGGATCATCCCGCGAGCCCCCGGGGGAGCTCAGGTGCGCTCAGGTGCGCGCGGGGAGTCTGTGGTGAGCCGGGGGAGTTCAGGTGCGTTTCAGGGTGCGTCTCAGGTGCGTCAGGGGAGTCTCTGGCGAGCCAGGGGAGCTCTGGTGCGCTTTCAGGTACGCTAAGGTGCGCCCGGGGAGTCTCTGGTGAGCCCGGGGAGCTTCTGGTGCGCTCAGGTGCGCCCGGGGAGTCTCTGGTGAGCCCGGGGAGTCTCTGGTGAGCCCGGGGTACGCTCAGGCGCGGGGGGGGGCAGGTGCGCCCCGGGGCCCGGGGTTCCTCCCGTGAGCCCGTGGGCGCCTCAGGCGCCCCGGAGCCCCGGAGGCGCACCCGGGGCGTCGCCGGGCACGCCCGGTCAATTACGGCAGGCGTCCGGGCGCCGCCCCCGGCCGGGAGAGGCGCCTCAGAGCCCGTTTTTCACGAGGATGGCCGTCCCCAGGGCGTCCAGGGCGGTCCTGAGGACGGGAGGGACCGTCTCGTCCTCCACCAGGGTTCTCACGGAACCCACCGGCCTTCCGGCGAGGCGGGAGGCGGCCTCCAGGGCCATGGCCCCGAAAAGGGCCGGATCCTCCAGATGCCCCATGACCTGGGCGTCGGAGAGGCTGAAGGCGGACTCCAGGAGTGACTGGGCGGCCGGGTCGAGCAGGAGCGCCTTGACATCCGCTGCCAGCGCGGGGTAGGCCCCCCGCCCGGAGAAGGCGGGGCCCAGCTGCCGGAGATCGACGCCCCTCTCCGCCAGCCTCTCCCAGACGCTCCGGCGGGGGGCCTTGCCGTTCTGCCGGAGGAGGGCCTCCGTCACCCCATCGTAGACCGTCCGGGCGATGAGCTCGCCCACCTTCCCGTGGCCGCCGGTGTAGTCGATAGGCTTGCCCTCGCCAGCGGCCGCCACGAGCACGTCGTCGGTGCCCGTCCCGGTGGCGGGGTTGGGGAGCGGGCTCTCGGAGCTCCGCACGTCCATGTCCCACAGGGCGGCGGTCTTGGCCTCGGTGGCGACGATTATCGCGCCCGCGGCGCCGCCGGGGGTGAGCTTCCTGTTGGAGAGGACGATGATGTTGATGGTGCCGGGCTCATAGAAGGCCCCGGGGTCGCGGGAGGTCCTGAGCGCGTTGGTCTCGGCCCCGGCGGTAACGAGGGCTGTCACCGTGAGATCCCGGTAGCTGGCCGTCTTCACGGCCAGGTTCCGCATGTCCGCCCCCGTGAAGAGGAGGCTCGTCCTGGCGCGGTCGAGCCCCAGCACCCGGTACAGCTCGGCCTCGGCCTCGGCCCAGCCCCCCTTGTGGTTGATGTTCCAGACCATGGGCGGCGAGTAGGAGTTGCCCACGGTCTCCACCCCGTGGGCGGCCCCTTCGCCGGTCGTGACCACGGTCTGGGGGGAGGCGAAGTCGATGAGGAGTGTCCGGTGGATGAAGTCGAAGAGGCGGTACTCCACCATGCGGGCCCTCTTCACGTAGGGGATGCCCTTCACCGCGACGGGCGTCTCGGAGAGGATCTCCTGGGGGAACGCGAAAAGGGCCGAGTCCCCGTACTCGTCCGCGTAGACGTCCGCCGAGAGCCAGGCCGCGAAGTAGCCCGCGTGCGCCGAGAGCCGGTCCGTCAGGGCGCAGGGGAAGTAATGGACGCGCCCCCCGCCCCGGAAGGCCGCGGCCCCCCGCCAGGGGGGCGAGGCGGCGGCCCGCTCCACCTCGGCGCGGTCCTCCTCGCAGGCGTAGACGTACTGGGGGTCGAAGGCCCTGAACTCGGCGCCCGTCAAGGGCGCGATCCGGCCCTCCGCCCCGCCCGGCCACGGGACGCCCCCCGCGGCCCGGACTATGGCGTCGTCCACCGTCCCCGGGCCGCCGGTGCCGAGCCCCCCGCCGAGGGCCCTCAGGCGCATGACGCGCTTCGCGGCGCCCTCCGGGAGCCTCGCGACCTTGCCGGCCACGGTCTCGAGATAGCCCCGGCTCTCCCGGACCGCGGCCTCCGCCTGCGCCTTCTTCCCGAAGAGGGCCCCCAGGGCCAGGATCCTCGCCTCTGAGCCGGCCAGGTCGCCGGGCCCGCCGTACACCAGCAGGCGGGCCCGGCCCCCGGAGAGGGCCTCCCGCGCCCTCTGCGCCCCTTCCGGCGGGACTATCACCAGGTCGGGCTTCAGGGCCAGCACCCTCCCCCAGTCGGGGGCCTCCCGCGGCCCCACCCGGGGCTTGGAGGCGATGCACTCGAAGTAATAGTCGTCCAGGGTGACCCCCGCTATGGCCGCGCCCGCGTCCAGCGAGCAGAGGATCTCCGTCGCCCCGGGGGAGAGCGAGACCGCCCTCCTGGGGGCGCCCGCGAACCGTATCGTGCTGCCCTCGTCGTCCACGTACTCAGCCGCCCCCAGCCGCGGGGCCGCCGCGAGAGACGCGAGCGAGGCGAGCGCCAGGGCGCCCGCCGCCGCAGCGAGCCTCCAGCCCGCAGCGGATCTCGGGCCCCCCGCGGCGGGGATGGCCGCCGCGCCCCCCGTTCCGGGCGAGAGCGCGAGCGGCAACCGCGCG
>JAITEZ010000325.1 GCA_031281735.1 Deltaproteobacteria bacterium
GGGAGAGGGAGAGGATCAAGAGCTCGGAGTGAGGGGGGGTGAACGATTACGCAGACCTGATTCATAATCTTGTTTTATAAATTTATTAATGATTTCATTTATAAATAATTTAAGAATTGCTGTTGATTGTATGGATAATCCTGGCGGTTTCTTTGCCGATAGCCATGCTGCTGGCCGTGTCAACAACCTTGCTGCTGGCCTTGTCAACAATCTTGCTGCTTGCCTTGTAAATAATTTTTTAATTAACCTTGCCGGTAACAATATTATCAACAATGTGAATGGCATTGACCTGATCGGCCGTTGCCGCGTGAGAAGGGGATTCCGGGGAGGTGGACACCGGGACGTCTGCCAGGCCCAGCGGGGCCGAGGACATCGTGCGTCACATCGTGAGAGGCGCGGAGCCCTTCCTGGGCCTGGACACGCCGCGCCGGCCGAGGGCCCTCCGGGCGCCCGAGCCCGTCTACCCTGGGCTCCGCCGGGCCGGCGGCCACCGGGGCGGGGCCGATCCTGAGGTCGTGCGGCTGGGCTCCCTGAGCCTCCGGGAGGCCGGGAAGACCCGCAGCAGGCTCATCGCCGTCATGGGGGGGATAGAGCCCCGTGGTTCCTGACAGTCGCCTCCTGGCGGCGGTGGAGAACGCCTTCAGCGGGGATACCGCCTCCGGGGGGGCGAGGTGGTGACGCGGATCCTCCGATCCCCCGTCCCGCCCCATCCTGCTCCATGAAGCCTGTCCGGATCTGGTACTGCGGGAAGCGGTGGCGGGTCCGGGCCACGTCCCTGAGAGGCCGGGCTGCCGCTGCCTCACCGCCGCCGCGCTCTCCCGCGCGGCCATCTGGACGGTGAGGGCGGACCGGGCCACGTGGCCGGCCGCTTCCCCGGGGCGCATGCAGGATCCTGGGTGCTCAGAGGGGATCGCCTTGCCCGCCCCGAGTTCCCTGTTGCCGCGCTCCCGCCTGCGCTGCCACGGGATCTCCCGTCACGGCCCCCGCCGCCTGCCTCTCGTGTCGCGTGGGCGAGGGACTTCGCCGGGAACCGCGAACGCGCGCACGCGTGCCGCGGGGGCGCAGGCCGCTCCGCCCGCCGCTGTGGCGATCATTGCCGGCACCCGCATCGGGTTCCCGCGCCGCGGCCGTCAGGGCCAGGGAGGTCAGGGCGGCGCCAGGCGGCATGGCGTCCCGCTTGGCCTCCGGCCGGGGAGGTGCCGGTGCCGGGGCGCGGGCACCCGCGTCGGCTGACGGGACATCGCTACAGGGGAGAGGGCGGCGGAGCGCCGGGCCCCTCCCATGTCCCGCGCCCCCCGCTCGCGCCCGGTAGGTGTAGTTCGCGGGTCATTACCGGCGGCTCAGCTCCCGCGTCCTGCGCGCTTTTCCGGATCGGCAAGGTAGTCGGCTATCTCCTCGGCCACCTCGTCGAAGACGTAGCTCCAGGCCTTCACTGTGAACGCCCCTCCGAACCCTATGGAACGCTCCACTGGGATCGTGGCGGCCACCCTGCCTTCCCTGTCTTTCACGCTGGCCACCACGCCGAGGATGGTCTTCCCGGCACCGGGGAGGAGCCAGCGGTGGAAGGCGTTGCCTGGCGCGTACTTGACCAGTTTGACGTCCACTGCCCACTGGCCCGCGTCGGGGGCTTCCCTGCCCCCGTCAGGGGCTTCCAGTCCCCCTTCCGGGTCTTCCCGGCCCTCATTACCCCCGCCTGCGGCCGTCATTCCGTCGCCCAGCACCCCCCTGGCCTGCAAAGCCTTGGTCAGGGCCATTGCCATGGCCTCCTCCGGGACCAGCTTGTCCTCCGCGTCCGCCGGGAACGCGAAGCCGGTCTCGTCCGTGATCTGGCCCACGGAGAAGCGGGCTCCGGGATCCACGCGGACAGCGCCGGGGACGGGGTTGTAGCCGCCCTTGGTGCTGCAGGCGGAGGCGAGGAGTAGCAGGAGCGGGATGGCGGTGACGATGGCGGTTCTCTTCAACGTGAATCCTTTCGTTTTTTCCGGGTTCCGGACGTGTCCCGCCTCGTCTGCGGCCGGCTCCGCCGGATCTCCGCGATGACCGGGGCGTATCGAGGGCGTGTTCCGCGGCTGCCTCCCGCAGGGAACCCCTCCGGGCGTCACCTGCTCTTCCGGGCGGCGGAGGGGAGGGCCTGCCCCGGTGTCCCTGCGGGCTCAGCCTGAAGGTAACGCGGGCAACGCCGGCTGGGACGCCTTGCCTGGGAAAGCCCCGCCGCAGGCAGGGAGACTGTCGCGGTCCGCAGGGCATGTCGGTTCGGTCTGGCGTGGGGGCATTTCCCGGATGATAGCCATTCCCCGGTTCAGGGACAAGGGGAATGACCCGCCCAGGAGGTGGGAAACTTGAGCATGGAGGGTGGGAGGCCTGGCGGGGGCGAAACCGGCGCGGAAGGCATGCGCGGCATTCCTGGCTTGGGGCGGCCGGGGCCGTGCGGCCGGCCCGGAACGCGGCAGCCGTACCCGGATCGGGGTGACGCCGCCGCCGCGCAATGGCTCACGCGGTCGACGGCTCGGGAAACCGCCCCCATTGCGGACGAGGCGGAGACCGCGCGGCTTGGGGGGAGTGAGTCGCGGGGATCCGAGGAGCCTGGACTGGGTAGCCGGCCGGAGCCTGCCCGCCGGGTGGGGGCGCGGGGAGGCGCGGAAGCCAGTGGGCCGGCATCTGAGCTCATTATTCCTGGCCTGTCCGGGCTCCCGCCGCGCCGGGCGGGAAACCGCCCCCATTGCGGACGAGGCGGAGACCGCGCGGCTTGGGTGGAGTGATTCGCGGGGGTCCGAGGAGCCTGGACTGGGTAGCCGGCCGGAGCCTGCCCGCCGGGTGGGGCGCGGGGAGACGCGGAAGCCAGTGGGCCGGCATCTGAGCTCTTGATTCCTGGCCAGTCCAGGCTCCCGCCGTGCCGGGCGGGGAACCGCCCCCATTGCGGACGAGGCGGAGACCGCGCGGCTTGGGTGGAGTGATTCGCGGGGGTCCGAGGAGCCTGGACTGGGTAGACGGCCGGAGCCTGCCCGCCGGGTGGGGGCGCGGGGGGGCGCGGAAGCCAGTGGGCCGGCATCTGCGCTCTTGATTCCTGGCCTGTCCAGGCTCCCGCCGCGCCGGGCCGTTACCGGCCGCAGGGAAGGGCGCCCGGAAAGGCGTCCGTGGGATGGCGGTATCGGGGCCTCCTCCCGCCTGCGGCCAGGGGAGGGGGCTTTCCCGGAATTACGGACGGCAGGTCAGGATTCCTTACCGGGAGGAACCGGCCCGCCCTTTTTCGATATGTAAATTATTATAATAAGTATGTTAATATTAAATAAATTTATAATATACTATTATTTATATTTATTATCTTTTTTAAATATTATTTTAAAAAATTTTTAATTTCATTTTGTTACCAGGAAATAGGCTCGTGATGGTTTGGTCAGCTGGAAAAAGTATGGGAGGTAACCTGCAGAGTGGATAAAAAGTATAATTATAAATTATTTAATAATAAAAAATATATTAATTTTCTTATATTTTAAAATAATTACAAATATATGATATAATAAAAAAGGAAACCAGGCTCCAGGCTTCCAGACCACCAGAAAAGCTCGATTCACCCCTTTTTTACTGTCATGTTTTTCCCGCCAGACAGCCGGGGATCCGCCCGGAACAACCTCAACAAGGAGATGTCATGCCACATTCGCCCCGTCCACGCATAGCCGATTCCTCCGTCCCGTCCATCAAGCCGCCCAAGCCCTCCCATTCCCCTGCCTCCCATTCCCCGGCGGCCAGTCCGCCAGCCGTCATCCCCGCCGCCGCGGTCGCCCTGGCCGCGGCGGCCCTGGCAGCGGCCGCCATTGCCCCCCCGGCGCTCCTCACCGCCGCCGCCCTGGCCCTGATCCTCTCTCTCGCGGCCCCCGCGCGGGCCAGGGCCTTGACGTGGAGGTGGGACCCCATCGGTGATCATTACAGGGTGAAGGAGCTGGAGTTCACCTGCACGGTGACCGGCCAGAAGGCCGAGGCGGTGCTGACCACAGGCTTTCAGAACCTGACCGGCCGGGAGCTCGAGATCGACTACCTCGCGCCGCTGCCGCAGGGGGCGTCGGTGGTCTCGGCCCTTCTCGTCGAGTCGGGGACGGAGCTCAAGGGCCGGGTCTACGAGAGGGGTGAGGCCTTCCGGCTGTATTCCGAGATCGTGGCCGAGCTGAGGGATCCGGCCCTGGTGGAGTACGCGGGGCGCGACACCTTCCGGGCGCGGATCTTCCCCGTGCCGCCCCGGGGGAAGGCCACGCTGAAGCTCAGGCTCTCGTTCCTGGTGCCCCGGGAGAGGGGCGTCTGCGGCCTGGCGCTCCCCCTGGCGGGGCCGGTCACGCGGGGCAGGCCGATACCCTTCCAGAGGGTCGAGCTGAAGATCAAGGACACCCCGGGGCTCTCGTCCGTCTACTCGCCCCTGGAAGGCATCTCAATAGAGCGCTCCCCCGAGGCGCCGGACGCGGCCAGGGCGCTCTTCACCGCGGAGGGCTCCCCCGCCCTCGGCTGCTTCCGGGTGTTCTACCGCACCGGCCAGGAGGGCCTGGGGGCGACGGTCCTGAGCCACAAGCCCGAGGGGGAGGACGGCTATTTCCTCTTCCTGGCCGAGCCGCCGCTGGGCGGGGGAGCGAAGCGGCCGCCCAAGGACGTGTGTTTCGCGCTCGACGTCTCGGGATCCATGCTCGGGCACAAGCTCCGCCAGGCCGAGGAGGCGCTCAGGTTCATCATGGGTCGCCTGGGGCCCGAGGACCGCTTCAACCTGGTGGTTTTCGGGTCAGAGGCCATGGCATGGCGCGAGAGCCTCGCCCTCATGACGGAGGGGAACCGGGCCGACTGCGAGAGGTTCCTCGAGGAGAACCGGGAGGGCGGCTCGACCTTCATGGAGGGCGCCTTGCGTATCGCGCTCGGGTGCATGGATCCCGCCCGGCCGGGATACATACTGTTCCTCACGGACGGTCAGGCCAACGTGGGCGTGAGCTCGGAGGGAGGGCTCGCGGGCATAGCCAGGGAGGGCAACGCCGCCGGGGCCAGGATATTCTCCTTCGGGGTGGGGTACGACGTGAACGCGCGGCTCCTGGAGCGCTTCTCCTCCGTCTCGGGCGGGACCACCGTCTACGTGGACGAGCGCGAGGACATCGAGGAGAAGGTCTCGGCCTTCTTCTCCCGCATAACCTCCCCTGTCCTGGCGCGCCCGGAGCTCGCAAGCTCCCTCAGGCTCAACGGGCTGTGCCCGCGGCGCCTCCCGGATCTCTTCTACGGGGGGCAGATCGCCCTCGCCGGGCGCTACCACGAGGGGGGGAAGGCGGAGTTCACCCTCAAGGGGAGCGAGGACGGCGGGGAGCGGGTCTTCAGGTATTCCTTCGATCTCGCGGAGGGCCCCGCCCCGGACGCTTCCTTCCTCGCCACCCTCTGGGCCAACAGGCGCTCGGCCATGATCCTTGAGGAGCTCGATCTCCAGGACTTCAGGGGCAAGGCGGGCGAAAGCCGCCTCAAGGAGCTCGTGGACGAGCTAGTCGGCCTCGCCCGCAGCCACGGGGTGCTCACCCCCTACACGAGCTTCCTGGCCGCGGAGGATCAGGATCTCAACCGCGCGGACGAGAACTACAGGGAGGCCATGGACCGCATCGGGCTTCTCAGCCGCACGACGGGCAGGGGGGCCGTCCTCGGGCGCAGGATGAGCGGCCAGAGGCTCCAGTCCACTTCGATCCCGGGCTACGGCCTCCAGCACCCCTGCTTGGCGGAATCCTCTAGCACAGGCCATGCGTCCCCGCCCCCATTCGGCCACGGGGACTTCTGCCTCATGGATGCCTACGATCTGCACGGTGTCGGCGGGAGGCCCGCCCCCGGCGGCTCCTCCGGCGCGGGGCGGAAGGCCAGGGCGACGGCGGATCCATGGGTTGCGGGAGGTTACCTGGACGGGGACGGAGATGACATCGCGTTGTCGGCCTACTCCCCGGGCGCGGGCGGCGGAAGGAGCCTCCCCGAGACGATAGGCGGCAGGACCTTCTTCCGCAAGTCTGGGGTGCTGGTCCAGGGGGATCTGACGGAGGGGGAGTTCGCCTCCGCCAGGAAGGTGGAACAGTTCTCGGAGGAGTACTTCCGTCTCGCTTCCGAGATGCCGCCGGATGTCCTGGGCTTCCTCTCCCAGGAGAGGCCCACGGTCTTCCGGTGGAAGGGCGAGGTCTACAGGATAGAGCCCCTGAAGGCCCAGGAGGCCGGGGCGGCCGGCGGTTCCGGGGGCTCCAAGGCCTCCGGGGGAGCCGGGGCCTCCGGGGGAGCCAGGGCTTCCGGGGGAGCAAAGGGATCCAAGGGATCCAAGGCTTCCAGGGGATCCAAGGCTTCCGGGGGTGCCAGCGGTCCGGTCGATGGGTTGGGAGATGATCTCCCCGTCTGAACGGGGCGGGACGCGAGCCGCTAAGTGAGGCCGTGTCCCTGGGCTCCCGGCGCCTGTCGCCGGACACCGCTGGGCGTCGGTCTTTACCGGGCGCGCCGCCAACAGAAAGGCCGGGGGGTTCCCCGGCCTTTCCGTGTGTACCCGGCATGGGCGGCGATGGGGAGGCGGGAGTCCCCTGCGGACCCGGCGGCGGGGACTGTCAGCCGACGGCGGGGGGAAGCCCTCGGGTTTCCGGGGGAGGTATGCCGGAGGCGAACCGTCGGCCCAGCGGGCGGCCCCCCCCTGGACTGCCGGGGCGGGCGGGCCTGCTAGCCGGGGTAGAGTCCGGCACGGCACCGGCGGCGCGGCGGGCGGGGGGCTGCCCTCCGCCCGGTCCGGCCGTGCGGCCGCGCCCGGCGGTCAGCGCTCCGGGATCCCGGCGGCGCGGCCTCGGGAGGGTGCCGCGGGGCCCCGGGGCGTCAATAGCCCATCCCGAAGTGATAGAACAGGAGCAGCCCCGCCGTGAACTGGGAGGGGGAGCCCCTGCGCACGAGGGGGGAGTCGGCCGGATCCCCCATGAGGCGGCTCGCCCGCGCGAAGACGTCCACGGAGATGTTCGGCGTGAGGTAGTAGTCGACGGTGCCGCCCAGGGACACGTTCCTGAGGCCGTCCGAGGGGGTGTAGACCGGGTAGCCAGAGTTCAGGGACTGGATCTCGTTCACCCCGAAGTGGGCCCGGTTGTAATCCGCGTCGGCGAAGCCCGCCTCGGCGGCGAAGCCCCAGTGGAGCTTCTCGTCCTGGCGGTTGAGGTAGGCCAGGCGCGTGTCCAGGGTGAAGCCATCGGCATCGGAGAGCCCCTGGAAACCCATGATCCCGAAGGAGACATCGCCCATCCGGTAAATGATGGAGGCGCCGCCGGTGAGCTGGGCCTCCACGTCCCCCATGCCTGCGAGGAGGTCGCTTTCGCCCTCGTCCCGGGGCCCGCGGTAGTTGAGCGCGGGGGAGATCTCAAGGGCCCCGTCCAGGAGGTCGAGGCGGATCCCCAGGCCCTTGCCAGTGGAGAGGAAGACCGGCCCGTAACGGAGGTTGAAGAAGGGCAGGGGCTTGATCTCCGATCTGTCCGAGCCCTCGAACTCCGGCGCGGACATGGCACCCACGCCGATGGATCCCGTGACCGCCGTCCCGCCCCCGTCACCGTAGTCCGCCACCTGGGCGGACGCGGGAGGCGATTGGAGGGCCAGGGCGGCAAAAACGAGGAAGAGCGGGAGCTTGAGGCGAGACGGCATGGGCATCCTCCTTTCGTCTCCGGGAGGCGATATCAATCGATACATTTTACGGTATATTAGTCTGCTAAGTTTGTCAATGGGTATTTCTGAGCTTTTGTGAATGTTTTATATCTGTAAAAAAAACTATAAGTATATAAATAATAATTTTAAAAATAAAATAACAGGCTATAACACAAGGCGCGGGATTGTCAGCCACCTGCGGCAGGGGCAGGACGGCCGGCTGCCGACGGCGGGCCCGGTGATGTGAGCCGGCAGTCCCAGGCAGGTCCGGTCGCCGGGCATGCCGCCGTTTGCGCCAGGCCGCGATTCCTCCGGCGCGCCCCCCCACCCGGGAAGGGACCGGGGGTTCTTTCGGCGGGCCCCAGCCGATGTCCCCCTGGATCCCCCCGTTTCGGCGGTGCGTGGGTTGCCCCGGCGGGAGGCGGGGAGAGGCGGCGGCCCGGGCCGGCATGAGCCCGGCGCCGGCAACCGGAGTCCCAAGTCCGAAGCTGTCGCGCCAGCGCCCTCCTTCCACGGGGCGCGGGAGGAGGCGGCCCCTGTCGGCGCCGTTACGCCTCCGCGGCAGCCCCTGGGCACGGGACAAGACGAAAGAATCGCCTGCTGTGGCGGATTGAGAGGAAGGCGGGCGCACCGCAGGCGCCCCTCCCGGCCCATCCGCCCTTCCTGGCCCGCCTTGTACCCCTGCCCGCCGCGATACCGATAGACGGGCCGCACCCGCCGGGTTTCCTGGGCTGCCCCCTGGCGCCGCCGCCCGGATCTGCCGCGATCGCCCCCGCCGATGCCGGTTCGTAAATGGCCCCGGCGGGACGGTCGCAGCTGCACCCGGAACGTTCAGCGGCCGCGCCGCTGAACGTTCCGGAACGGCGCCGCAGGTGATTCGCGGCCGCGTCGAAGGCTTCTCGCGACGGCCCCGCGGGATCCTGCCCGGGGGCCCCGCCCGCCACCGCCACCGCCTCAGCCGGGTCCGAGGCGGCATGCTCATCCCCGGCGGTTCCCCCGCTGCCACCCGGTCAACGGGAGACGCTCCCGCCCCCCCCGCCGGGCGCGGCCTCGGCATCCGGCCAATCGGCGGCCGTCCCGCCCGCGGCCGGAACCCCCGGGGCAGCCTCTCCGGCCGAGGCCCCGGCGCGGGTTCCGGCGCGCGCACAGGGGGACAGCCGGAAGACGCGGCCGCGCCCCGCGAGCGCCTCCGGCGGGCCGCCCGGGACGCCCGATCCCGCATCGCGGGTGCCGGGGAGGATTCTCCGCCCGCACGCGCCCGCCGCTCCGGCGGCCGCCGGGCGCTCCGGCGGGACGGGGCGCTGAACTTGGCCAGGGTGACCCGCCGCAGCACGGCAGGGCCGCGTTCCCGCGGCTGGCCGGCCCGGGCGGCCTTCAGGCCCGGCGGCGGCCGCAGGCTGGGAGGCTCCCCGCCTTTCGCGCATGGCCACCGGCAGGAGGGGGAAGTCCCGGGAGCGCCGGGCCGCGTCCCGGCCGGCGCCGGGCAGGATCCGGCAGCCGCGGCCGGGACTGCCGCCCGTCCCGGCGCGACCCTGGGGGGGGCGCGGGCCCGGCGGACGCGCCGGCGTTGCGGGAGGCGTCCCATGACCCCTCGGCCGCGCCGATCGGCCGCCTTGCCCCGGGACGGCTTTGGCGGGGCGGCAGGGAGGCGAAAGCGGACCACCCGCCCGCCAGGAGTCCCCCCGCAGGCGCTCCCGGCGCGGAAGGGAGGCGGGACGCCGCGCCCAGGAGCGCCCGGTAAGGCGGGCCCCCGTTTCCCGCCGCCCCCTGTCCGCGCACCGCTCCCCGATTGCTCGCCACCGGGCGCTCCCTCGCGCCCCTGCCGCGCGCCTGAGCGGCCCTGCGGAGCCGGGCGGCCTCCCGCGGCCTCGCATTTCCACCCCGCGCCGCGCAAGCCCTTCAGCCCAGGCCGGGGCTCGTGGCCGCCGGGGGGGCCGGGCCTGCATCTCCCCCATTACAAACGGGACGGCACGGCCAGGACGAGGCTGCAGGTTTCCCTGCCCGGCATGCCTCCCCCGCCTGATCTCCTGGGAACCCCTTGCCCTTGCCTTTCTCGGCCATGCGGAACCCCGGCGCGATCCGCGTAGCCAGCCGCGGGTTCCGGGACGCCCATGGCCCGGCACGCGGCGGACCCCTTGGGCTGCCGCCCCTGAAACCCGCGTCCCGCCCGAAGCGCGGGGCCTCCCCTCTGCGGGCGCCCGGAGCGGAGGCCGCCCGGAAGCCCGCGGGCCCCTTCCGGGCGGGCCCCCCCGGCGCGTCCCGGGAGCCCCC
>JAITEZ010000413.1 GCA_031281735.1 Deltaproteobacteria bacterium
TCGTCATGCCCGGCGAGCCCGCGCTCTCCCTCGCCGCCTACCCGCCGCTCGGGGATCTCGCCGAGATGAACCGGGTGTACTGGGACGCCTCCGCCGGGGAGTGGCGGCCCAAGACCCCGCTGACCGACCGGGGCCTGAACGCCCGCCCCTACCTCATATCGGTGAAGGCCGGGCAGGTTCCGGACGCCTACCAGGACGCGGAGAACGGGCGGGTGTCCCTCCGCCACTTCCGGTACGAGGTGTCCGGGGAGACGCCGAGGGACGCGGACGGCATCTCCCGCTCCGCGGTCCGCCGCGTGGTGGCGTGGTGGCCCGACAGGCGGGAGACGTGGGCGGAGGGCGAGGGGCGCAGGACGCGGACGGATTCAGGGCCGATCTTCCTGCGGGAGGTCCCCGCGGCGGCGTTCATGCCCGGCGAGCCCGCGGCCTCCCTCGCCGCGTACCCGCCGCTCGGGGATCTAGCCGAGATGGACCGGGTGTACCGGGACGGCATGTCGGACCATGACGAGCGCATGATGCGTTTCGCCCGGAGCCCGGCGTTACTGGCCCGGTGCCTGGGGATAGACGCCGCGAGGCCCGTTGAGTTCGGGCCCTCGCGCCTGCTCGTCACCGAGCGCCAGGAGGCGGAGCTGAAGAGCGTCGGGGTGGACGCCGCGTCCGCCGCCCGCTCCGCGGAGGATCTCGCCGAGAGGCGCGAGGCGATGCGGGACTATGGGCTCCAGGCCCTGCGGGCGATCGTCACCGCCACGATCTTGGAGAACGCCGCCGCGGGCTCCGCCGCCAACCTCAAGGGCTGGTGCGACGGTTTCAAGGACTGCCTGGAGAACGCGCTCCGCCTCGCCGCCCGCTACCAGGGCTGGGAGGACGGGCCCGCGGTCGGCGTCAACACGCGGTTCCGGTACGTCATGGACCTGCTCGGCCGGCTTTCCAGGATGAAAATGCCGGCCGGCCCCATACGGCCGGAGCATCTCGTGGAATGCTACCGGATTGTGCAGTCCAGCACCGACGAGTCCCGGTTTTTCCCACGACTCTCCGGAAACCCCCAAGACGGCGCGGATCCTCATGATCGCGCCGTCTTTGCTTTCCAGTGCCTTCCCGTCCCCCTCTTGACAGCCCCCCGGCATCGGCAGATCCGGCAGTAGACATCCCCGTCCCATCCCCGACGGGGCCCCTTACTGCCTGGAGGCGCCGAGGCCGGAGGCGACTCTCAAGAGGGCAAGGGAGCTTGCCGCTGGCTTCCGGAGCGGGCAGGCCAACGGCACGGAGGGCAAGCGCGGCAGAATCGCCCTCGGTGAGCCGGTCTCCGAGTGGCGCGGGCGGTTTCCCGGCAAGACCGGCCAGAGGGCCTGTGCCGGTGAAAGAGGGCCTCTCGCCCGCTTCATCATGCATGAACTCAGGGACGTCCCCGCCGCCCATTCCTCGCCCTGCATCGTCCTGGAGAAGGTGTTGGGGACCATAGAGGCGGTACGGGGGCGCAGACGCCGGCCGGGGACGGGGAACGTCCTGCGCCGGCGGGGGGACCGCGTATCTGCCTGGGCCTTGCTGCCCCCATGGTAGCGGCACCGGGATCCTGGCCCGTCTCCAGCGGTCTCCCGCTGGGGCTCGCGGGAATCTCCGTCAGCCTGGCGGAACGGCGCACGTTCGGGAGAACGCGCCGTCCGTGCCTTCACGGGCCTCCCCTTCCCCTCTCGGCGCCCCTCCCCGCCGCTGGCTGATAGCCCGGCTGCACCCCTTGGCCGGACGGGGCCGCATCCCGGCGGACCCGGGCCCGGCCCCGGGTCCGTCCGTGCCTGCCCCGGATCCCTGGACCTGCCGGGCCTCCGTCCGGACGGCCGTGCAACAGGCAAGGGGAACGGGATCCCGCAGGGTTGGCTCAAAGGCGGGACAGGCCCAGTCCAGTCATCCGCCCCGCCTCGCCCATTCAAGGGCCTGTCCGGCACACGTCGCTCGGCCCTCGTCCGCGTGGCGTGTCCCCCTCCATGACCCCTTCGACATCTTCTTCCCAACTTCTCCCGGGCCCCCCCTCACGAGACACCCCCTTCGTGCCGTCAGGCGGCAACGCATGGAATCAGGCGGCCTTGCGTGGAGTGCGTGGAGGTGGAGGATGATCCTTCCGCTGACCGGGATTTGCAAAGGGCGGGTACCCCCCAGCCCGCGCGGGAGTCCTCGAAGCCCCTCCCGCAGGAGTGGCGCGGCCGGCCTTCTCCCTGGCGGCCCCGTGGGCTGAAAGGACTTGGACGAGAGCATGTGGTTCCCCGTCCCTGCCCTGTGTTGGTGTGGCGTTTCCGGCGGCGTTCTGACATCATGGCATGGGCAGGAGGGGGCCTGCACCGGACCGGCTGGGGAGGGCCCTCGGGCGGGAGGGGGATCCCCCGGGGCAGCCGCATGCGGGGAGGCCAGTATCCCGGCGGGAACCGCCCGGAGGGGGGAGGACGACATGGAAGGGGTTTCACCGGCCGGCCTGCGGGCCATAAGCCTTTTCTCCGGCGCGGGGGGCATGGACCTGGGCATCAGGAGGGCGGG
>JAITEZ010000088.1 GCA_031281735.1 Deltaproteobacteria bacterium
CCAGGCAGGGCGCGCCGCCTCAGTGGGCGCGCCCCTTCCGGAACCGGGAGGCGCGCAGGGGGACGGGCGAAAGCGAGACGGCGGCCCGGAAGGTGTGGACGGGCGGCAAGCCGGGATTAGCCACAACCGGGCGGCGCGGGGGCGGGCATCCGGCCCCCCCCCCGGCTACCCCCGCCGCGGGGGCGCCGCCCCCTGCCCTGCTGGCCGCGGCCCACCGCAGAGGGGCGGGAGGCGGCCGCGATCGTCCCCCTGGGAACGGACGCGCCTTCCCTGCGGCCGAGAGCGCGGGTGAAGGGCGGCCCGGCCTGTCCCGCAGGCAGCGCGAGGGGCCCGGGCCCGGCCGGCCCCGGGACTGCGAACCGCAAGCTCGGGGAAGAGCGCCGCGCCCCCCTCCCGAGGTGAAGGCGCCCCCTTCCCGGAGAGGGGGCGGGCCCCGAGGGGCCTGTCCCGCCGGAGCGGAACCCCGCTTCCCATTCGGGTCGTCCCCGCCCCCGCAGGCCGCGAGAGGCTCCACGCCACTGGCCCCGGCGCGCAGGGGATGCCGCAGCGGGCTCCGCGCCTCCTTCCCCAGGGGGACTGGGCCCGCCGCGCGTCAGGCCAGTCGGGGGATGACCCTGTACTTTCTCACGAAATGGTGCGGCTTGAGTGACTCCTTGGACCGCCGGAGCCCCGGGAGCCCCAGATCCTGCTCGCGGTTGACGTAGGCGGCCTCGGGAAAAACCTCCCGCACGAAGTGGGAGCACAGCGCCACGTAGATGCCGCGGATTTCCGGGTTCCCCTTCTCGACATGCACCAGGAGCGTGTCCGGGGTGAGCATCTCCCCCGCCGTGAAGGCCTCGATCCGGCCGTTGATGACGATGGCGAGGCCTTTCTGGCCCAGCGTCTCGAAGCTCTCCAGAAGCGCATGGATGGCCTCCCTCTCCATGGCCAGGTGGGTGGCGGCCCCCGCGCCTTCCTTCTCGGCCTTGAGGGTCAGCCACTTGTCCTCCAGGCTCCTGAGCTCCGGGAAGAGGTCGCGGGTGATGGGGAGGTACTCCGCACGGTAATTCTGGACGAAATGGTTGTAATGATTCTTCTTCTGGTGCATGGAGCGCCCCGAAAGCGTCCGGAGCTTGTTCGCGTCGTAGACGTAATCGTCGTTGTCGCGGTCTGGCTCGATCTCCCAGTCCGGGCGGGCCGCCTTCACGAGGAGGGCGTCGCGCTCTGGCACCCTGGAGAACACGGGCGGGAGCGAGAGACATCTCATGTGCTCGGCCATCATGTCCCAGGCGGCGAGGCTGGCGCGGTATCCGAGGGGCGGGAGGCAGAAGGGCTCGCCCCTCTCCGGGGCCGCCATGAGGCAGAGGGCCTCCCCCAGGCGGGCCCAGGTGAAGCGGTAGTAGTTTTGCCAGATATACAGGTTGGTGAAGGCAGCGTCCGAGCCCTCCAGGGGGCAGGCGAGCTCCAGGGCCCGGAAGACGGGGCGATCGTCCAGCGCAAGGGGCACGAAGGGGCCGGAGGCGGCCGGGCGGGTACCGTTTGCCGGCACGCCTGCCCCGGCGGCAACGGGCCCGACGGCCTCGATCCCGCGGACGCCCTCCGGGAACGGCGGGGCGGGAAGGGGTTCGGCGGTGACGGTCGCGGAAGGCGGCCCCGCGTGAGGGATCTCCCTCAGGCAGGGCCTGATGCATGATGGCGGTGACATGAAAGCCTCTCTCCCGGAGCCTGCCGCTCTCTCCCGAGGCAGCCGCCGGGCATTCTTGGCGCCGTAAGTCGCGCCGGGTACGGATGGCATTACCCCGGACAGGCCCGGAAGCGCGCGGGCCCGGCGATGCGGCCTCTTGTCTGCCCTTCGGGAGCGCTCGGAGGGCGGAGAAAAGGCCAGAGGGGGCCGGGGCGGCGGGGGGGGCCCGCTGGAGGAGGGGGCATCGGCCGGGGGCCCAGGGACGCCGGCACTGAATCCGGACGCCGCGGGCCCGCATCCATTGTCCGAAACCCCGGCCCCCGCGTCAAGCTGGCGGCCGCCTCCCCTCGAGGAAAGAAGGGGCCCCCTGGCCAGCGCCTTCCCCCCAGCCCTCCCGGACCGGCGGCCATGCCTTTCCGGGAGGTCCAGGGACGGGGCATGCCGCCGCGGCGACGGCCCCCGGGGGCGTCCCCGCCTCACCCGGCCCAGGCGGACGGCCTGCGGCCTGCCTATTCATCGCCCCCGCACAGATCCGAGACGCCCATGACAGACAGGTCGGGGACACCCACTACGGAATAGCGCCCCACGGGCGCCTCCCCTCCGGGAGCGCCCTCCCCGGGAGACTGCACTCCTGGAGCGCCCTCCCCGGGAGACTGCACTCCGGGAGCGCCCTCCCCGGGAGACTCCCCCCCGGGAGCCCCCTCCCCGGGAGCCTCCCCTCCGGGAGCCCCCCCCCCGGGGGCGGCCCCTCCGGCGCCTCCCCCCCCGCCGGGGAGCCAGCGGGCCAGGGTCCGGAAGAGCTCCTGGACATCGATGGGCTTGTTCACGTGATCGTTCATGCCGCTCTTGATGCTGAGCTCCCGGTCGCCGGTCATGGCGTGGGCGGTCATGGCTACGATGGGGATATCGTTGCCACCGGGCAGGCCCCGGATGGCCTGGGTGGCCTCTATGCCGTCCATCTCGGGCATCTGGATGTCCATGAGGATGAGCGAGTAGCCGCCGCCCTTGGCGAACATCTCCACCCCCTCACGGCCGTTGTTGGCTATCTCCACCTGGAAGCCGGCCTTCCTGAGTATGCGGCTGGCCACCAGCTGGTTCACCTCGTTGTCCTCCACCAGGAGGAGCTTCGCGCCCTTGAGGTGGGCCACGAGCTCCGAATGGTCGGAGGACTTGAGGGCGCGGCGGGACTTGACGGGCGTCTTGCTCAGGGCCTCGGTCAGCGCCGATTGCAGGGCGGCGAGCGAGTAGGGCTTGGAGATCACCACGGGGGCCCCGGCCTTGGAGGCCGCTTCCAGCTGGGCGGCGGTGACGGGCCCCGGGACCAGGAACAGCGCCCCGGGGCGCGACGCGGGGCCGATAGCCCGGAAAGCCTGGGCCACCGTGTCGGGGCCGGAGAGCCCGGGCATCTCCCAGTCGCAGAGAAGCACGTCAGGGAGCCTGGACTCGG
>JAITEZ010000144.1 GCA_031281735.1 Deltaproteobacteria bacterium
GCGAGACGGCTGGGATTCATAGTGCATCTGAAAATAACAGGACTGAATTTCTGGCGGGTATCAGCCGGATTGCGGCTGAAGAGCGTAAAAAACAGGATTTGAATGCTGCAGAAAAGGAGGTCATGGCCTAGTAAAACGAGTTTTTGATGGCTTGATGCTTGTTCATAGCTTTCCATCTCCAATTATTGCAACTAATTCTCAATAACGGCAATTTGGGAGTAACCATTCCCCCGGGGACAGCCCATTGCCCCCCCTTGGCAAACATTCTCAGAGGGGGGTTTCTGCGAGGGCATTATCCATAGGCTTCGGCAAGAGTTGCTGCGAAAGTACGGCGTTGTTTCTCATCTAATGACGGGGACATATTTGCCCACTTTAGTCTTATAATATTACGATCCATGCTCATATGGCTCCTTAAGAAAAAGATATAAGTATTATATTAAATTTTAAGTATTTTCATGATTAACTGATTTCAATATTTAGTATATTTTTTAAGACCATACTTTATATTGATGTGTTCAATTTTCGCAAATTATTTTATTACAGTTCCTAACCCGATCCGGGAGTCCGGCTTCATGAAGGGGCATCTCGACTGGCTCGGCAAACCGTGAAGTCCGCATCGTCCCGCCCTGGAACCGTCGCTTCTCCCGCACTTTACCTATTCGCTGTTGTTTCATCCGCGTCAGGCACGCCCGAACGCCCGACCTGATCCTCTGAGACGCACCGGAACGGCGAGGGGGCGATGACTCGCCCCGAGCGCCGCACCGGTCTACAGAATGGATTACGGGGATTTCCCCCTCCCAGGCATCCACTGCCGGGCGGCTCCATGGCGTTCACGGCAGGACGGCCGCCCCACGACCGCCGGCTACCGTCCCTTCACAGGGGCAGGATCCCCTCCATGGGCACCGAGACGTCGTCCTCGAGTTCTATCATGGCGTTCACGAGGAGTACCTTCCTGTAGAGCCCCAGGTCGCCGGGGCCGATACGGCGGGCCCGCACTATCCCCCGCGACAGGAGGCTCTCCCTCTTTACGCCGTCGAGGAGGCAGCCCTCCGGGGTGAAGAGCCCCTCCCGGCTCTCGAAGACCAGGTTGGCGATGGAGCAGTCCGTCAGACCCCCGCCCCTGACCAGGATGAAATCCGAGGCGCCGCAGGAGGCCCTGAGGGAGTCCAGGGCGCTCCGATCCAACAGCTTGAAACGGTAGTCGAGGCCCGGGTCGCGGACGAGCCGCAGGGTGTCCGGCCTCGGGTACGAGTAGGGATGGAGGCTCACCACGGGAGGGCCCTGCGGGCCCGGGAAACAGGCCCTCGCCCTGTAGAGCCCGGAATCCGGCGGGGGCGGGAGCGCGTCCTCAAGCCGGAAACCCGGCTCCTCCCCGAAGGCCGCCCGCCAGGTCCGCGCCATCCTCCGCCGGTGGAGGTCGAGGAGGCGGTAGACGCCCCCTTGAAGCTTTATCGTCTCCAGGAAGAGCGGGGGCCCCAGGCCGCCGCCCTCACGCACGCCGCCAGGCACGGCTCAACCCCTCGCAGCAACACGGCGGGGAAGGCCGTCCGCCCCGAGGGCATCCTTCCGGCCGCCTGCCCCGCCTTCCGGCGTCCCGGCCGCACCCGCTTCCGTCATGCCGTCCTCAGGGAGCGGCAGGCAGATCTTCTCCAGCACCTCGCGGTACTCGTCCTCCGGCCTGCTCATTGCGGTTATCCCTCCGCCGCTCCTGAAATAGAGCCTCCCGCCCTCCTCCTCCACGAACCTGATGAGCACCCCGCTGTCGAGCGAGACGCCGTCGAAAAGCCCGAACACCCCGGTGTAGTACCCGCGGGGGCGCCCCTCGGCTTCCCGGATGATCCGCAGGGTCGACTCCTTGGGGGCCCCCGAACAGGAACCTGCTGGGGTGAGCCCGAGCATGATCTCCCCCAGGCGCCCCTCCCATCCTGCCGGGAGGGTCCCCCGGATCTCGGAGCTCACCTGGAGGATCTCGCGCTCGCGGGCCCTGATGCGGTCCACGTAGCGCCAGCGGCGCACCTTGACCCCCCTCGCGAACAGGCTCAGGTCGTTGCGGAGGAGATCTACCACCGTAGCGTGCTCCGCGGTCTCCTTGGGGTCGGCGAGAATCCTGCTCTCGGCGCCGGGAAGTGACGCGTCTATCGTGCCCTTCATGGGACAGGTCGAGATCTCCCCCCCCTCGATCCGCACGAAGGTCTCTGGCGAGAAGCAGGTGAAGCGCCCGGGCACGTGGAGCATGTAAAGGGCCCCGGCCCTCCGGTAGACGTCCGGCAGGCCCATCCCGCAGGCGACGGGCGTCCGGGCGGTGAGGTTCACGAGGTAGGAGTCGCCTCGCAACAGACCCCTCCTGACGACGGAGAATCTTGCGGCGTACTCCTCGAAGCTCATGGGGAAGGGCTCGAGGCGTCCCTCGCCGGGCGGGGGCGAGGGCCTGCCCCCGGCAGGGGGGAGCCCGTTGCCGCGCCCCCGCACCCTGAAGAAGAGCTCGCGG
This sequence comes from Deltaproteobacteria bacterium, assembly GCA_031281735.1. GTDB lineage: Bacteria > Desulfobacterota > Desulfarculia > Adiutricales > Adiutricaceae > JAIRZX01. The sequence goes on from JAITEZ010000144.1 coordinate 2,489, forward strand.
GAGGCGAAGGGATCGTGGGCCAGGATGGCCTCGGACTTCTCGAAGTCGATGGCGAAAAGAAAGGGCTCCCCCCGGGCGCCCAGGCGATCCATCTCGCCGGCTACGGTGTACGGGTCGGTATTAAGCATCGCTTCCTCCGCTGACCCGGCCTGCACGGCATGAACGGCCCGGACGTCCCGCCCCGCGGGAACCGCGCCCCCCTCCGGGCAGGGCAGCCGCGCTGAGATCCCCAGCCCCGGGGGGATCCCCGCCCCCGTAGAGGAAGTTCCGGAGGATCCGGGGGCCCGCCGGGGTGAGCACGGACTCGGGATGGAACTGCACCCCGTGGACATCCCAGTCCCTGTGGCTCAGGGCCATGATCCGGCCGCCCTCGTCCCGGGCGGTCACGACGAGTTCCGGCGGGAGCCCCTCCTCGGCGACCAGCCAGGAGTGGTAGCGCCCGGCGTCGATGACGGGATCCAGCCCCCGGAAGATCCTCGCGGCGCCGGGGAGTATGCCGACGCGGGAGCATATGCCGTGGAAGACCCGCTGAAGGTTCACGAGCCTCCCCCCGCAGGCCTCGGCGAGCGCCTGGTGGCCCAGGCAGACGCCCAGGACGGGCCTCGTCGGCGCGCACAGGGCTATCAGCTCCATGAGGTTCTCTGTCTCGGAAGGCACGCCGGGGCCCGGCGAGAGGATGATCCGGTCGTAGCCTAGGCCTTCCCACGGCTCCAGACGATCGTGGCGCACCACCTTCAGGGTGTCCCCTGGGCGGAGCATGTCCAGCACCACGTGGGCGAGGTTGAAGGTGAAGGAGTCGCGGCAGTCGAAAAGAAGGATCCTCACCGGAGGGCCTCCCCCCGCCGGGCGCGGGACAGGGGCGCAACGAGGGCGGCCCGGCAGGCCGGGACGGCCCTCCGGTGAGCCGCCCGGGGCAGAGGGCTCGGCAACCGTCGCGTGGGAGGTAAGGTGGCTGTGACGGGGGGAAGGCGGAAGGGTATCACGCATGGTACCTCGGGGCAGCATCTGAAATGCCCCCGAGCCAGACGTGAACGTGCTGACGCCGCGTGATGCGGGTTTAGCGAGGGCCGGAGCCGCCCCGGCGGCGGGCGCGGCTTCTGGCTTATGTGGAAGGGCGGGTCTCCATGGGGAGACGCCGCCATCGGTTGACGTTACCACAGACCCCGGGGACTTGGCAAGGCATTTCAGACCCCGAGGCCTTGGCAGGGCGCCGTCCCGAACCCGCAGCCCCCCGCCCCGCGGAGGGAAGCCATCCGGATCGCCGCGGGACGCCTTTACTCCCCCCCGGAAAGGGGGTATCTTTAGGCTTAACCCGCACGCACCCCACCACCCCCGGCGCCCGGCGGGGCGTTCCTCCCCCACGCCTCCCTCCCGTCGGGAAGATCAGGAGCCTTGATGCGTTACGAGCAGCCTCTCAAGAAGATCTGCCCCAAGTCCCTGGGCTTCGACATCGAGGACGGGATCATCAGGAACATCAGTTTCGCGGGAGGCTGCCCCGGCAACACCGCAGGCCTGGGGATCCTGGCAGAGGGCAGGGACGCCCTCGAGGTAGCGAGGACGCTCTCTGGCATACCCTGCGGCAAGAAGGCCGCCTCGTGCCCCGGCGAGCTCTCCAAGGCCATCTTCAAGGCCCTCGGGAAACGGCCTCCCCGGAAGAAGACTACCGCGCTGGCCGCCGCAGGAAAGGCCAAGGCCCCGGACGGGGCCGCCGGAGCCTGAGCGCCCCCGGGCCGGCCTGACCGGGAACGCCGAGCGCGGCGGCCGGGGCGCGGAAGCCCCTCCCCCTTGCCGGGAAGCCCGACCGGAAAACCGAAGCTCGGAAGCCCGGCCCCCCGGCCCCGCCCTGCGGAGGGAACGCCATGCCGCGCCGCCCGGCCGGCGGCGGCGCCCGGCCCACGGGGCCGGGACGCCCGAACCTGCCCGCGAGGGGATCCCCTGTTTCCGGGCCGGTGCTGAAGTGGCAGGCAGGCGATCAGCCGAGCCGAGACCCTCCGCTGGCTCCGGCACGCCGCAGGCCGCGGCGCACCCCCCCGCGCCGCCCTGGCCGCCTCGCAAGTAACGGCGTCGCGGGGGGGCCGTCCCGCCCTGCCGCCCATTCAGGCGGCGGGCCCCGCGGGCGGCCTCCTCGTCTGCCGCAGGGATCCCCCCTGCCCCTTCAGGGGGGGCCGTGTGCGTAAGGAAGGCCAGTCCCCCGTGCCGGGATATCCGGGGACCGGTCGCGCGCGTGCGCGGGTGATATTGAGAGGGCATCACGCACGGCCTTACGGCGCGTCTCCAGGCAGCGGGATAGCGGGATGCCGGTCACGCCGCGGGATGCATGATCCGCGTCACTTCTTCAGCTTGAAGGTCTCAAAGGGCACGATGTACTGGTTGTTCCCGAACTCCAGCGGCGCGGCGAACTTGCCCGTGCGGTACACGGCCATGAGGGCGTTGTAGTAGAGGGGCACGAAGACGCATTCGTCGTGGAGGATGGTGAGGGCCTTCTTGTAATACTCCCTGCGCTTCACCTCGTCGGTGCTGGCGAGTGCGTCCGTCAGGGCCTGGTCGAACTCAGCCTTTTCCGGCAGGGCAACCAGCGACTGGTGGAAGGAGAAATCAGGGAAACGCATGAGCGGAAGGAAGGCATGAGGCTCATAGGGGGGCCCGTAGGTAGTGGCCGATATGATCCCGTATTCACCGGTTATCAGGCGGTTTTTCCAGGCATCCTCTTCCTCCCCGATGATGTTTATGCTGATCCCGTATTTCCGGGCCTGGCTCTGGATGATCTCGGCCGTCGCCTTCTCGTCCGCCTTGGAGGCGACGAAATAGTAGTCGATCGACAGCTGCCTTCCGTCCTTCTCCCTCACGCTCTTGCCCTCGGGGAGCGCCCAGCCGGCGTCCTCAAGGATGGACACGGCACGGGCGGGATCATGGACATAGGGGGGAAGGCCCGCGTCGCTGTACGGCATGTTGGGAGAGATATAGTATCCGGCCGGCCTCAGGCTGCCGAGGGATACCCCCCGGGCGACCTCCTCCCTGTCGGTCAAGTACTCTATCGCCTGGCGGACAGCGAGATCGTCGGTGGGGAATCTCCCGGCGTGCAAGCCGATGGCGGACGTGCCCTTGGGCTCTGAGGTCTTGGCCGTGATTCCCTGTACATGGGAGAATCTATCGAATATGTCGTAATTGACCTGCCCCAGCCCGTAGATGAGGTCGATTTCCCCGGTCTCGAAGGCGATGCCGCGGGAAATCGGATCGACGATGGTCTTGACCAGTACCTTGGAATAGTCCGGCTTAGCGCCCCAATAGAGATCGTTTCTCTCGAAGAGGTCGTATTCCCCCATGACGGTCTCCACGAACTTCCACGGGCCGCTCCCTATGGGGGCCTTGATGCCGCCCGCGGTGATGCCCTCGTCGGGGAAGGCCGCAGGGCTCAGCATCCTGAAAGGCCGCGGCAGGGAGAGATCGTTCAGCGTCGGGTAATAGGGGGCGCTGATGACCAGCTTGAATTCCAGGGGGCCGGCGGCCTCGAACGATTTTATGTAACCGGTCAGCCCCAGCCACATGTGCCTATCCTTGTTGTCCGTTATCGCCTTGAAATTCTGCGCCACTGCCTTGGCATCCAGGGGGGTGCCGTCGGAGAATCTCACGTCCTTGCGCAGATGGAACGTGTAGACGAGCCCGTCCGGCGACACTTCCCAGCTTTCCGCCAGGGAGGGAATTATCTTGCCATCAGGGCTCATCACCACCAGGGCATCGTAGACCATGTTCTGGGCAAAGATCGCGTTGGGGGCGTACATGTGGGGGTTCAGCGGCCCGGCGTTGACCGAGTGGGAATAGACCAGGGTGTCGGCCGGATCGTAATCCTGGGCCCGTGACTCGCACGGGGCGAAAAATAGTAACAAGCCTATCATCAGCAACGTTAACAGACACTTCTGCCCGATGGACTGCATCATGTGACCACTCCTGAACTTCACTCAAGAAATGATAATATTATCCGCGAGGGGTGCCGTCTCCGGCGCCGCAGATCCCGGAGACATCCGGGAACGGGGGGGCCAGACACGGCAGGGTGTCCCCTGCCCCCTGGAGCCCTGCCTGCCGCATGCGTCAAGCGGCGGGAGAGGACGGGTGGAGCGCCTGGATAATGAGAAAGCCGATAGAATCGGGAGGGAGCGAGGGATAGCCGGCCGGAGAGGGCGGGGAGCGAGCTGGAGTGATCTGTAGAGTGAGGAATGGCTGAGGAGTGACTCGGTGCGTGCGTGGATGGAGCTGAAGACGTGCGATGTACCGGCAACGGTATATATACCCATGACCCGGTATCATGCCCGGGGGCAGGAGCTGGCCTCGCCTTTCGGCTCCCAGCGTGCACTGCCTGAGATCTCCGCTGAAGGTATCCGAGGAGGTCCTACTCCGGGCCAGGATCGGCGATCCGGGCCCGGCACAGCCTCATGATACCTCCAGAGGCGTCTCTCCCGGCCATCTAGGCAGGATACAATGTATCAATAACAACAGGATAAAACACAACTTCAACAGACAGGATACAATGTATCTTCATCCCGGCTGATTCAACTTTTGACATCTACGGAAGGTTACCGCCTGGTAAAACGCCTGTCAAGCCAAAAAGCGCCCCGAACGTAGAGATCCTACGCCCCTGCTGCCCAGCACCTGCCGAGGCGGCCTGCCGGACTTGCCAGGGCCCCGGGGAAGCCCCGCGCCCGGGCTCAGACGGACAAGGTGCCGCCGGGTGACAGGAGGCGGTTCTCCTGCCGCTGAACATGGTTGTCCCCCGGCCCTGGCGCCCATCAGGCAACCCCCGTGCGCTTAGGAACGGAACAGTTGCAGCCCCCAGGACCGTCAAACGGGCGCTTGCGGCTTGCGGCGTTGTGCGGGGAAGCCTCGGATGATCCGGAGCCTGGACACTGAAACAGAAACCCTGAAAGCATAAGCACGATCAATTGTGGTGCCGACCTTTACCAGAGACTACCGCGACATGATTGGCGAAACCCGCAATCAGCCCATCAAGGCCCCCGGAAGACGCCCGGAGGCGGCTTCAGGCCTATGGACGCGAGGGGGAGGCACGGGCTCTCTAGGAACATACCGGACCGGATGACGGCGGGCCGAAAAGGCGCGCATCAGGCAGGCCCCGTTGACCTGCCAGCGGCCAGGGTATCATGATAAGTTATAAAACAGCATGTCTGGTCATGAGCGCCTTGCCCGCTGCCCGGCAGGCGCGACCGCATTCCCACCGGATTACACGTTTGATCACGTTCATGCCGCAGGTCCGTCCGCCGCAGGCTTTCAAGCACGCTGCCCGGCATGCGCCATCGGCCGCGCCTGGCGCCCATGCGCTCACAGATGCCGAGGCACAGGCCCGGATCACCGCCCCGCCGCCTGTCTCGAAGCCAGGCCGCGGCCCCGCGCGCAACGGCCGCCGGCGGGTGAGAGGATGGACGCCCCGCCACGTCCCCTTTGCCGCTTCCGGCGGGAGGCGGCGCAAGGCGACGGGCGCCGATGTCTCTTCACACGGCGGTCGCAATTCTCTGTCTCGCGTTTCCAATCCGCGGCGGGCCGCTTCCGGCACGCAGATCTGTGCGCAAGTCATGCGCCATCCCGCCGGTTTCGCGATGCCACCTCCAGCCGCCCCCGCGGCAGGCACCGGCGCACCACGGCCAGTACCGGCCTTTTGCCCCGGCCCTGGCGATCGCCTGACCCCGGTATTCCCTGCGGATTATCCTCCGGACCAGCCTCCGGCAACCCTGCCGTCGGCGGGACGCGAGGCGACGCGAAGGCCGCGCCGGGGGGCACGGCTTGTCCCGCTGCGCGCGCATGTCGCCTCGCCCGCAGGGGCCGGAGGGGCCTGCGGTGGCGCAGGCGCACGGGGCGCGGAGAATCACGGGAGGCGGGACGGCGGAACCCGAAGGGGCCCTCAGAAGGGGAAATCCTCGGCCATCTCCTCGTCTTCCGCGTGGGACACCCTCGGGTGCGCGGCGGAGAGCTGCTGGTAGGCGAGCCCGGTCACCCAGATGGCCACGGACGGCTTGACCGGGCAGGCGTACTGGCAGGCACCGCAGCCGATGCAGAGCGACCGATCCAGGAGCGGCTCGTCCGCCCCGGACGGGCCAGGGCCCATGTAGACCGCGCCCGTCGGGCACAGCTCGGCGCAGGCCCCGCAACTCGTTCCGTTCCTGACCACGATGCACTCGAGGCGCTCCAGGTGCGCCACGCCCAGCCTCAGGAAATGCTTCTGGAGGACGGAGAGATCCGTGAGCGCCCCCGCCGGGCAGGCGAGCGTGCACTCCACGCAGTCGTACTGGCAGAAGCCCTCGCGGGGATCGAGCAGGGGCTTGCCGATCATCTGGGGCCTCCCGCTCCGGTCCGGCACGATGGCCCCGTTGGGGCAGACCCGGACGCAGGTGTGGCAGAGGGTGCAGTGGGCGTGAAGCCGGGCGAGCGAAAGGGCGCCCGGAGGGAGAAGCGGAGGGGCCGCCGGCAGGCCCCGCGCCCGGAGCCCCTCTGGGGTCGCGAAGGCGCACCCCGCCAACGCCCCGAGTCCGGCCTTCCGCAGGAAGTCCCGGCGCACCAGTGTCCGTCGGTCCTGCGCCGCGCCCGTCCCGCCGGGAGGGATCGCTGCCCGGGCGGGGGCCGCCCCGTCCAACGCGGCCTCCCCGTGCGCCGGTCCGGCGGCCTGCCCCGGGGCAGGCCGCCGGACCGGCGCACGGGGAGGCCGCGTTGGACGGGGCGGCCCCCGCCCGGGCAGCGATCCCTCCCGGCGGGACGGGCGCGGCGCAGGACCGACGGACACTGGTGCGCCGGGACTTCCTGCGGAAGGCCGGACTCGGGGCGTTGGCGGGGTGCGCCTTCGCGACCCCAGAGGGGCTCCGGGCGCGGGGCCTGCCGGCGGCCCCTCCGCTTCTCCCTCCGGGCGCCCTTTCGCTCGCCCGGCTTCACGCCCACTGCACCCTCTGCCACACCTGCGTCCGGGTCTGCCCCAACGGGGCCATCGTGCCGGACCGGAGCGGGAGGCCCCAGATGATCGGCAAGCCCCTGCTCGATCCCCGCGAGGGCTTCTGCCAGTACGACTGCGTGGAGTGCACGCTCGCCTGCCCGGCGGGGGCGCTCACGGATCTCTCCGTCCTCCAGAAGCATTTCCTGAGGCTGGGCGTGGCGCACCTGGAGCGCCTCGAGTGCATCGTGGTCAGGAACGGAACGAGTTGCGGGGCCTGCGCCGAGCTGTGCCCGACGGGCGCGGTCTACATGGGCCCTGGCCCGTCCGGGGCGGACGAGCCGCTCCTGGATCGGTCGCTCTGCATCGGCTGCGGTGCCTGCCAGTACGCCTGCCCGGTCAAGCCGTCCGTGGCCATCTGGGTGACCGGGCTCGCCTACCAGCAGCTCTCCGCCGCGCACCCGAGGGTGTCCCACGCGGAAGACGAGGAGATGGCCGAGGATTTCCCCTTCTGAGGGCCCCTTCGGGTTCCGCCGTCCCGCCTCCCGTGATTCTCCGCGCCCCGTGCGCCTGCGCCACCGCAGGCCCCTCCGGCCCCTGCGGGCGAGGCGACATGCGCGCGCAGCGGGACAAGCCGTGCCCCCCGGCGCGGCCTTCGCGTCGCCTCGCGTCCCGCCGACGGCAGGGTTGCCGGAGGCTGGTCCGGAGGATAATCCGCAGGGAATACCGGGGTCAGGCGATCGCCAGGGCCGGGGCAAAAGGCCGGTACTGGCCGTGGTGCGCCGGTGCCTGCCGCGGGGGCGGCTGGAGGTGGCATCGCGAAACCGGCGGGATGGCGCATGACTTGCGCACAGATCTGCGTGCCGGAAGCGGCCCGCCGCGGATTGGAAACGCGAGACAGAGAATTGCGACCGCCGTGTGAAGAGACATCGGCGCCCGTCGCCTTGCGCCGCCTCCCGCCGGAAGCGGCAAAGGGGACGTGGCGGGGCGTCCATCCTCTCACCCGCCGGCGGCCGTTGCGCGCGGGGCCGCGGCCTGGCTTCGAGACAGGCGGCGGGGCGGTGATCCGGGCCTGTGCCTCGGCATCTGTGAGCGCATGGGCGCCAGGCGCGGCCGATGGCGCATGCCGGGCAGCGTGCTTGAAAGCCTGCGGCGGACGGACCTGCGGCATGAACGTGATCAAACGTGTAATCCGGTGGGAATGCGGTCGCGCCTGCCGGGCAGCGGGCAAGGCGCTCATGACCAGACATGCTGTTTTATAACTTATCATGATACCCTGGCCGCTGGCAGGTCAACGGGGCCTGCCTGATGCGCGCCTTTTCGGCCCGCCGTCATCCGGTCCGGTATGTTCCTAGAGAGCCCGTGCCTCCCCCTCGCGTCCATAGGCCTGAAGCCGCCTCCGGGCGTCTTCCGGGGGCCTTGATGGGCTGATTGCGGGTTTCGCCAATCATGTCGCGGTAGTCTCTGGTAAAGGTCGGCACCACAATTGATCGTGCTTATGCTTTCAGGGTTTCTGTTTCAGTGTCCAGGCTCCGGATCATCCGAGGCTTCCCCGCACAACGCCGCAAGCCGCAAGCGCCCGTTTGACGGTCCTGGGGGCTGCAACTGTTCCGTTCCTAAGCGCACGGGGGTTGCCTGATGGGCGCCAGGGCCGGGGGACAACCATGTTCAGCGGCAGGAGAACCGCCTCCTGTCACCCGGCGGCACCTTGTCCGTCTGAGCCCGGGCGCGGGGCTTCCCCGGGGCCCTGGCAAGTCCGGCAGGCCGCCTCGGCAGGTGCTGGGCAGCAGGGGCGTAGGATCTCTACGTTCGGGGCGCTTTTTGGCTTGACAGGCGTTTTACCAGGCGGTAACCTTCCGTAGATGTCAAAAGTTGAATCAGCCGGGATGAAGATACATTGTATCCTGTCTGTTGAAGTTGTGTTTTATCCTGTTGTTATTGATACATTGTATCCTGCCTAGATGGCCGGGAGAGACGCCTCTGGAGGTATCATGAGGCTGTGCCGGGCCCGGATCGCCGATCCTGGCCCGGAGTAGGACCTCCTCGGATACCTTCAGCGGAGATCTCAGGCAGTGCACGCTGGGAGCCGAAAGGCGAGGCCAGCTCCTGCCCCCGGGCATGATACCGGGTCATGGGTATATATACCGTTGCCGGTACATCGCACGTCTTCAGCTCCATCCACGCACGCACCGAGTCACTCCTCAGCCATTCCTCACTCTACAGATCACTCCAGCTCGCTCCCCGCCCTCTCCGGCCGGCTATCCCTCGCTCCCTCCCGATTCTATCGGCTTTCTCATTATCCAGGCGCTCCACCCGTCCTCTCCCGCCGCTTGACGCATGCGGCAGGCAGGGCTCCAGGGGGCAGGGGACACCCTGCCGTGTCTGGCCCCCCCGTTCCCGGATGTCTCCGGGATCTGCGGCGCCGGAGACGGCACCCCTCGCGGATAATATTATCATTTCTTGAGTGAAGTTCAGGAGTGGTCACATGATGCAGTCCATCGGGCAGAAGTGTCTGTTAACGTTGCTGATGATAGGCTTGTTACTATTTTTCGCCCCGTGCGAGTCACGGGCCCAGGATTACGATCCGGCCGACACCCTGGTCTATTCCCACTCGGTCAACGCCGGGCCGCTGAACCCCCACATGTACGCCCCCAACGCGATCTTTGCCCAGAACATGGTCTACGATGCCCTGGTGGTGATGAGCCCTGATGGCAAGATAATTCCCTCCCTGGCGGAAAGCTGGGAAGTGTCGCCGGACGGGCTCGTCTACACGTTCCATCTGCGCAAGGACGTGAGATTCTCCGACGGCACCCCCCTGGATGCCAAGGCAGTGGCGCAGAATTTCAAGGCGATAACGGACAACAAGGATAGGCACATGTGGCTGGGGCTGACCGGTTACATAAAATCGTTCGAGGCCGCCGGCCCCCTGGAATTCAAGCTGGTCATCAGCGCCCCCTATTACCCGACGCTGAACGATCTCTCCCTGCCGCGGCCTTTCAGGATGCTGAGCCCTGCGGCCTTCCCCGACGAGGGCATCACCGCGGGCGGCATCAAGGCCCCCATAGGGAGCGGCCCGTGGAAGTTCGTGGAGACCGTCATGGGGGAATACGACCTCTTCGAGAGAAACGATCTCTATTGGGGCGCTAAGCCGGACTATTCCAAGGTACTGGTCAAGACCATCGTCGATCCGATTTCCCGCGGCATCGCCTTCGAGACCGGGGAAATCGACCTCATCTACGGGCTGGGGCAGGTCAATTACGACATATTCGATAGATTCTCCCATGTACAGGGAATCACGGCCAAGACCTCAGAGCCCAAGGGCACGTCCGCCATCGGCTTGCACGCCGGGAGATTCCCCACCGACGATCTCGCTGTCCGCCAGGCGATAGAGTACTTGACCGACAGGGAGGAGGTCGCCCGGGGGGTATCCCTCGGCAGCCTGAGGCCGGCCGGATACTATATCTCTCCCAACATGCCGTACAGCGACGCGGGCCTTCCCCCCTATGTCCATGATCCCGCCCGTGCCGTGTCCATCCTTGAGGACGCCGGCTGGGCGCTCCCCGAGGGCAAGAGCGTGAGGGAGAAGGACGGAAGGCAGCTGTCGATCGACTACTATTTCGTCGCCTCCAAGGCGGACGAGAAGGCGACGGCCGAGATCATCCAGAGCCAGGCCCGGAAATACGGGATCAGCATAAACATCATCGGGGAGGAAGAGGATGCCTGGAAAAACCGCCTGATAACCGGTGAATACGGGATCATATCGGCCACTACCTACGGGCCCCCCTATGAGCCTCATGCCTTCCTTCCGCTCATGCGTTTCCCTGATTTCTCCTTCCACCAGTCGCTGGTTGCCCTGCCGGAAAAGGCTGAGTTCGACCAGGCCCTGACGGACGCACTCGCCAGCACCGACGAGGTGAAGCGCAGGGAGTATTACAAGAAGGCCCTCACCATCCTCCACGACGAATGCGTCTTCGTGCCCCTCTACTACAACGCCCTCATGGCCGTGTACCGCACGGGCAAGTTCGCCGCGCCGCTGGAGTTCGGGAACAACCAGTACATCGTGCCCTTTGAGACCTTCAAGCTGAAGAAGTGACGCGGATCATGCATCCCGCGGCGTGACCGGCATCCCGCTATCCCGCTGCCTGGAGACGCGCCGTAAGGCCGTGCGTGATGCCCTCTCAATATCACCCGCGCACGCGCGCGACCGGTCCCCGGATATCCCGGCACGGGGGACTGGCCTTCCTTACGCACACGGCCCCCCCTGAAGGGGCAGGGGGGATCCCTGCGGCAGACGAGGAGGCCGCCCGCGGGGCCCGCCGCCTGAATGGGCGGCAGGGCGGGACGGCCCCCCCGCGACGCCGTTACTTGCGAGGCGGCCAGGGCGGCGCGGGGGGGTGCGCCGCGGCCTGCGGCGTGCCGGAGCCAGCGGAGGGTCTCGGCTCGGCTGATCGCCTGCCTGCCACTTCAGCACCGGCCCGGAAACAGGGGATCCCCTCGCGGGCAGGTTCGGGCGTCCCGGCCCCGTGGGCCGGGCGCCGCCGCCGGCCGGGCGGCGCGGCATGGCGTTCCCTCCGCAGGGCGGGGCCGGGGGGCCGGGCTTCCGAGCTTCGGTTTTCCGGTCGGGCTTCCCGGCAAGGGGGAGGGGCTTCCGCGCCCCGGCCGCCGCGCTCGGCGTTCCCGGTCAGGCCGGCCCGGGGGCGCTCAGGCTCCGGCGGCCCCGTCCGGGGCCTTGGCCTTTCCTGCGGCGGCCAGCGCGGTAGTCTTCTTCCGGGGAGGCCGTTTCCCGAGGGCCTTGAAGATGGCCTTGGAGAGCTCGCCGGGGCACGAGGCGGCCTTCTTGCCGCAGGGTATGCCAGAGAGCGTCCTCGCTACCTCGAGGGCGTCCCTGCCCTCTGCCAGGATCCCCAGGCCTGCGGTGTTGCCGGGGCAGCCTCCCGCGAAACTGATGTTCCTGATGATCCCGTCCTCGATGTCGAAGCCCAGGGACTTGGGGCAGATCTTCTTGAGAGGCTGCTCGTAACGCATCAAGGCTCCTGATCTTCCCGACGGGAGGGAGGCGTGGGGGAGGAACGCCCCGCCGGGCGCCGGGGGTGGTGGGGTGCGTGCGGGTTAAGCCTAAAGATACCCCCTTTCCGGGGGGGAGTAAAGGCGTCCCGCGGCGATCCGGATGGCTTCCCTCCGCGGGGCGGGGGGCTGCGGGTTCGGGACGGCGCCCTGCCAAGGCCTCGGGGTCTGAAATGCCTTGCCAAGTCCCCGGGGTCTGTGGTAACGTCAACCGATGGCGGCGTCTCCCCATGGAGACCCGCCCTTCCACATAAGCCAGAAGCCGCGCCCGCCGCCGGGGCGGCTCCGGCCCTCGCTAAACCCGCATCACGCGGCGTCAGCACGTTCACGTCTGGCTCGGGGGCATTTCAGATGCTGCCCCGAGGTACCATGCGTGATACCCTTCCGCCTTCCCCCCGTCACAGCCACCTTACCTCCCACGCGACGGTTGCCGAGCCCTCTGCCCCGGGCGGCTCACCGGAGGGCCGTCCCGGCCTGCCGGGCCGCCCTCGTTGCGCCCCTGTCCCGCGCCCGGCGGGGGGAGGCCCTCCGGTGAGGATCCTTCTTTTCGACTGCCGCGACTCCTTCACCTTCAACCTCGCCCACGTGGTGCTGGACATGCTCCGCCCAGGGGACACCCTGAAGGTGGTGCGCCACGATCGTCTGGAGCCGTGGGAAGGCCTAGGCTACGACCGGATCATCCTCTCGCCGGGCCCCGGCGTGCCTTCCGAGACAGAGAACCTCATGGAGCTGATAGCCCTGTGCGCGCCGACGAGGCCCGTCCTGGGCGTCTGCCTGGGCCACCAGGCGCTCGCCGAGGCCTGCGGGGGGAGGCTCGTGAACCTTCAGCGGGTCTTCCACGGCATATGCTCCCGCGTCGGCATACTCCCCGGCGCCGCGAGGATCTTCCGGGGGCTGGATCCCGTCATCGACGCCGGGCGCTACCACTCCTGGCTGGTCGCCGAGGAGGGGCTCCCGCCGGAACTCGTCGTGACCGCCCGGGACGAGGGCGGCCGGATCATGGCCCTGAGCCACAGGGACTGGGATGTCCACGGGGTGCAGTTCCATCCCGAGTCCGTGCTCACCCCGGCGGGCCCCCGGATCCTCCGGAACTTCCTCTACGGGGGCGGGGATCCCCCCGGGGCTGGGGATCTCAGCGCGGCTGCCCTGCCCGGAGGGGGGCGCGGTTCCCGCGGGGCGGGACGTCCGGGCCGTTCATGCCGTGCAGGCCGGGTCAGCGGAGGAAGCGATGCTTAATACCGACCCGTACACCGTAGCCGGCGAGATGGATCGCCTGGGCGCCCGGGGGGAGCCCTTTCTTTTCGCCATCGACTTCGAGAAGTCCGAGGCCATCCTGGCCCACGATCCCTTCGCCTCCCGCGAGCTCTTCTTCAGGGTGCGGGGGCGCGGCAACGGGCTCCCCCCTGCCGGGGGCAGGCCCTCGCCCCCGCCCGGCGAGGGACGCCTCGAGCCCTTCCCCATGAGCTTCGAGGAGTACGCCGCAAGATTCTCCGTCGTCAGGAGGGGTCTGTTGCGAGGCGACTCCTACCTCGTGAACCTCACCGCCCGGACGCCCGTCGCCTGCGGGATGGGCCTGCCGGACGTCTACCGGAGGGCCGGGGCCCTTTACATGCTCCACGTGCCCGGGCGCTTCACCTGCTTCTCGCCAGAGACCTTCGTGCGGATCGAGGGGGGGGAGATCTCGACCTGTCCCATGAAGGGCACGATAGACGCGTCACTTCCCGGCGCCGAGAGCAGGATTCTCGCCGACCCCAAGGAGACCGCGGAGCACGCTACGGTGGTAGATCTCCTCCGCAACGACCTGAGCCTGTTCGCGAGGGGGGTCAAGGTGCGCCGCTGGCGCTACGTGGACCGCATCAGGGCCCGCGAGCGCGAGATCCTCCAGGTGAGCTCCGAGATCCGGGGGACCCTCCCGGCAGGATGGGAGGGGCGCCTGGGGGAGATCATGCTCGGGCTCACCCCAGCAGGTTCCTGTTCGGGGGCCCCCAAGGAGTCGACCCTGCGGATCATCCGGGAAGCCGAGGGGCGCCCCCGCGGGTACTACACCGGGGTGTTCGGGCTTTTCGACGGCGTCTCGCTCGACAGCGGGGTGCTCATCAGGTTCGTGGAGGAGGAGGGCGGGAGGCTCTATTTCAGGAGCGGCGGAGGGATAACCGCAATGAGCAGGCCGGAGGACGAGTACCGCGAGGTGCTGGAGAAGATCTGCCTGCCGCTCCCTGAGGACGGCATGACGGAAGCGGGTGCGGCCGGGACGCCGGAAGGCGGGGCAGGCGGCCGGAAGGATGCCCTCGGGGCGGACGGCCTTCCCCGCCGTGTTGCTGCGAGGGGTTGAGCCGTGCCTGGCGGCGTGCGTGAGGGCGGCGGCCTGGGGCCCCCGCTCTTCCTGGAGACGATAAAGCTTCAAGGGGGCGTCTACCGCCTCCTCGACCTCCACCGGCGGAGGATGGCGCGGACCTGGCGGGCGGCCTTCGGGGAGGAGCCGGGTTTCCGGCTTGAGGACGCGCTCCCGCCCCCGCCGGATTCCGGGCTCTACAGGGCGAGGGCCTGTTTCCCGGGCCCGCAGGGCCCTCCCGTGGTGAGCCTCCATCCCTACTCGTACCCGAGGCCGGACACCCTGCGGCTCGTCCGCGACCCGGGCCTCGACTACCGTTTCAAGCTGTTGGATCGGAGCGCCCTGGACTCCCTCAGGGCCTCCTGCGGCGCCTCGGATTTCATCCTGGTCAGGGGCGGGGGTCTGACGGACTGCTCCATCGCCAACCTGGTCTTCGAGAGCCGGGAGGGGCTCTTCACCCCGGAGGGCTGCCTCCTCGACGGCGTAAAGAGGGAGAGCCTCCTGTCGCGGGGGATAGTGCGGGCCCGCCGTATCGGCCCCGGCGACCTGGGGCTCTACAGGAAGGTACTCCTCGTGAACGCCATGATAGAACTCGAGGACGACGTCTCGGTGCCCATGGAGGGGATCCTGCCCCTGTGAAGGGACGGTAGCCGGCGGTCGTGGGGCGGCCGTCCTGCCGTGAACGCCATGGAGCCGCCCGGCAGTGGATGCCTGGGAGGGGGAAATCCCCGTAATCCATTCTGTAGACCGGTGCGGCGCTCGGGGCGAGTCATCGCCCCCTCGCCGTTCCGGTGCGTCTCAGAGGATCAGGTCGGGCGTTCGGGCGTGCCTGACGCGGATGAAACAACAGCGAATAGGTAAAGTGCGGGAGAAGCGACGGTTCCAGGGCGGGACGATGCGGACTTCACGGTTTGCCGAGCCAGTCGAGATGCCCCTTCATGAAGCCGGACTCCCGGATCGGGTTAGGAACTGTAATAAAATAATTTGCGAAAATTGAACACATCAATATAAAGTATGGTCTTAAAAAATATACTAAATATTGAAATCAGTTAATCATGAAAATACTTAAAATTTAATATAATACTTATATCTTTTTCTTAAGGAGCCATATGAGCATGGATCGTAATATTATAAGACTAAAGTGGGCAAATATGTCCCCGTCATTAGATGAGAAACAACGCCGTACTTTCGCAGCAACTCTTGCCGAAGCCTATGGATAATGCCCTCGCAGAAACCCCCCTCTGAGAATGTTTGCCAAGGGGGGGCAATGGGCTGTCCCCGGGGGAATGGTTACTCCCAAATTGCCGTTATTGAGAATTAGTTGCAATAATTGGAGATGGAAAGCTATGAACAAGCATCAAGCCATCAAAAACTCGTTTTACTAGGCCATGACCTCCTTTTCTGCAGCATTCAAATCCTGTTTTTTACGCTCTTCAGCCGCAATCCGGCTGATACCCGCCAGAAATTCAGTCCTGTTATTTTCAGATGCACTATGAATCCCAGCCGTCTCGC
>JAITEZ010000160.1 GCA_031281735.1 Deltaproteobacteria bacterium
AGGGCGTTCAACGATCTCGGAATCAGGCTGATCTTCGCGCACTCCCCTCAGGGCAAAGGCAGGGTGGAGAGGGTTTTCGGCACGTTGCAGACTCAACTGGTACAGCTCCTCAAGATCAACGGGATCACCGACATCGAGGAGGCAAACCGGTATCTTGACGACATATACCTTAAGAGATACAACAAGAAATATGGCGGGAAGGTCCCGCTCAGCCCTTCAATCTGCACAGGCCGGCCGATGGTTTCGACCTGGACTCCGTCTTCAGCCTGCAATTCTCGCGGATCATAAGACGGGCCTTCACCTTCAGGCTTGAAAACCGGCTATTCCAGATCGAGGCTGAATCCGTCACTCCCGCGCTGAGGAGAAGCAAGATCACGGTGGAGAAGCGGCTAAATGGCTCCGTATATGCGAGAATCCGGAAGGAATACCTCATCATCCATGAGATAACAGTGTAGGCAAGGATCTTTTAGGTTATTTTTTGCAAATGCAGGCAATTGTATCTAAATTATAAGCAAAATTCCTGCCAAGGGGGGGCCGGGCGCACCCGGCCCCCCCTTGGCAGGAATTGCAGTGAACGCTTGTTCGTTGGACACTTCTATTTTGCTGAGAGCGGGACATTTCTATTGTGTTCCGACATCCTGGATGTCAACAGGGTGCGGAGGAATCCGTCTAGCCCCGCATAAACACGCGCTCCGGCGGGCTCAGAGCCTCCAGGGGCGAGCCCCCTCGTCCGGCTGCCGATTGCCGGCGGCACCGGAGTCCGGGACGTCCCGGCTGCGTCTCGACCGCCGCTTCCCCTCGGCCGGCCTGCGGCCGGCATCCCGCCGCGGACGGTTCCGCCGCAGGTCCCTCGCGTGAGGGGCACGTGCCGAGAACAAGCGCCTTCCGGTGGCAAGCCCTGAGCCCTCCGCCTTGCCGTTTTCCCTTGTCCTTAGACATGTTCTTCCCCGGGACATGTTGACAAAGATCAGCCTCTGTTTTAGTGTGGTAGACGGAAAGAGCCTTAACACGCCGGTTCTTCGGCCGGCCCGGGGTGGGCCGGACGCTTCAGGAGCGCCCGGATCCTGGGGTGCCCCGCCCCTGCCGCGGCGTCCCCCGAGGGATCGAGCGGTTCGCGTCCCGACGGAGGCCCTCCCGGGCCGTACCGCGGACTCCGGCAAGCCCGGATTGAGGTCCGGGCTGTTTTTTTTGCCCCGACACGGGCGGCTTTACTACCCCGACACGGGCGGCTTTACTACAAGGTGCACATATGGAAACAGCGGCCTGGAAGATCCCGCCCGCGGAGATCGAGGCGAGGAGTTTCGCCATCATCGACGCCGAGGCGGGCCCCCACAAGTGGGATCCCGCGTCCTGGAGCGTGGTGAGGAGACTCGTCCATACGTCCGCGGACTTCGACTACGTCAGGGACACCGTGATCAGCCCCGGCGCCGTGGAGGCGGGGGTGGCCGCCGTGAAGGCCGGGCCGCTCGTCATCACCGACACCAAGATGGCCCTGAACGGCATAAACCGCTCCAACCTCGCCCCGTTCAGGGCGGAGGTGCTGTGCCTGGTGGACGACGGGCGCGTCGTGTCGGCTGCGGGGGAGACCTCGTCCACCCGCGCCCAGGCGGCCGTGGACGTGGCCTTCCGGGACGTCGTGACGGCAGGGAGGGAGACCGTGTGGGTCTTCGGCAACGCCCCCACGGCCCTCTACCGGCTGATGGAGAGGCTCGGCGGCGACCCCTCCCTCCCCGAGCCCGCCCTGGTGATAGGGCTCCCCGTGGGGTTCGTGAACGCCTTCGAGTCGAAGAGGGATCTGGCCTCCTCGGGCATACGCCACTTCATCACCAACCTGAGCCGCAAGGGCGGCTCGAACGTCGCGGCCGCCGCGGTGAACGCGATCGCCAAGCTGGCCCTCGCCTCCTGAGAGGCCGGGCCCCTACCTAGGCCGGGAGGCGCGCCTCCCGGAACGCCTGACGGCCGGCGGGGCGCCCCGGCGGCTGAAGGGGAGGCCAGCCCGGGCCGGATCCCCGGCGCAGGCCGCGCCGGGACGGCCGCGGAGAGGAGTCTTGACATGTCAGGCGAGGAAGCCAGAAGATGCCCGGCGGTGCTCATCTCCGCCCCCTCCTCGGGCCAGGGGAAGACCACGGTCACGGCGGCCCTGGCCCGCTACCACGCGCGGCAGGGGAGGAAGGTGAGGGTCTTCAAGTGCGGCCCGGACTTCCTGGACCCGATGATCCTCGCCCGGGCCTCGGGAGCCCCGGTCTACCAGCTGGACCTCTGGATGGTGGGGGAGGGCAACTGCGACGCCCTGCTCTACGAGGCCGCCGGGGAGGCGGATCTCGTGATAGTCGAGGGGGTGATGGGCCTCTACGACGGGAGCCCCTCGGCGGCGGATCTGGCCTGCCGCTTCGGGATACCGGTGCTGGCCGTCATCAACGCCCAGGCCATGGCGCAGACCTTCCCGGCCATAGCGCACGGGCTCTCCACCTGGAGGGAGGGCCTCCCCTGGGCGGGGGTGCTCGCCAACCGCGTGGCCGGCGAGAGCCACGCGCGCATCCTCCGGGAGAGCCTGCCCCCCGGCATGGACTGGTACGGGGCCCTCTACCGCGGGGGTGACGTGGAGCTCCCCTCCCGGCACCTGGGGCTCGTCCAGGCCTCTGAGCTGGACGATCTCGACCGCAGGCTCGACCGCGCGGCGGAGCAGCTGGCCTCCCAGCGGATCACGGCCGTGCCCCCGGAGGCCGTCTTCACCCGCAGGGGGACGGATCTCTCCCCCTGGCGGGGGCGGCTCGCGGGGAAGAGAATCGCCGTCGCCCGCGACGACGCCTTCAGCTTCATCTACCAGGCCAACCTCGACCTGTGGCGGCTCATGGGCGCGGAGCTCGCCTTCTTCTCGCCCGTCGCGGGCGACCCGCTGCCCCCCTGCGACGCGCTCTATCTCCCCGGCGGCTATCCCGAGCTCCACCTGGAGGCGCTGTCCTCCAACAGGGGCGTCATCGATGCCGTGCGCCGTCATTTCGAGGCGGACAGGCCGATACTCGCAGAGTGCGGCGGCATGCTTTACCTGCTCGAGGAGCTGGGGCTGGACGGCGTCTGCCGCGAGATGGCGGGCCTGCTCCCCGGCAAGGCCGCGCTGACGGGGGGGTTGCGGGGCCTGGGGCTCATGAGCGCGGATCTCCCCGAGGGCACTCTCCGCGGCCACTCCTTCCACCACTCGACCCTGAAGATCTCCCTCGAGCCGGTATGCCGGGCCCGTCGCCAGGACGAGCGGCGGCAGGAGAGCGAGGACATCTTCCGGGTGCGGAGGCTCACCGCCTCCTACGTGCACTTCTACCTGCCCTCCAACCCCGAGGCGGCGGCGGCCCTCTTCGCGGGGTGACGGCGCGGCCCCGTGCCGCCGCGGTCCGCCGGATCATACCGGCGCCGCCCCCGCGGATCCGCCGGACGGCGCGGGCGCGCGCAGTCCGGCGGATCCGCCTCCCCGGTCCCGGGCGCGGCGGGCGCCCCGGCCGTCCCGGCGGCCCCGCCGACGGGGGCTCTCCTGGCGCCGACGGCGTTCCAGCGGCCCTTCTGGCCACGACACTCCCCAAGACAGCAACGCTCCGGACCGGTAGGGATGGCCTCCTGGCGGCGCGGGGCCTGCCCGGGCGCCGAGCGGGAGCGGACGCGCGCCGCGGCCGCGGGCACCGCCTCCCCGGAGGCACCGCGGTCCCGCGCAGCCCGGTCTGAGACGCCGGCGGGATGGCTCGGCGAGGCCCGCCGGGAGCGAGACCCCCTGCGGGCCGCGCCCCGGCTGGCCGCCAAGGGGGTGCCTTATCATTCTCCTGGGGAAGTTCTACGATGGCATGGAGCTCCGTCGCGGGGACAAGGTGGTCTACGCCCGCCTGGACACGCCGCACGCTGTGCTCTCCACGGCCAGGGCCAACGGCGGGTACCGCGCGGATCTGCTGTACCTCCTGAACCACCAGGTCTGCGAGCCTTCCGGGCACGGCGGCGGCAAGGCCATGCTGGGCTACACCGATCCCGGGAGGTATCTGGAGGACATCTGCCAGCGGTACGGGCTGGGGCCCGCCTCGCGCTGCGCCGCCCTTTCCACCGCCGCCAACATGCGGCTGTGCGCGGTGGAGGCCGAGACCTACAGGGAGCTCACGGTGGCGGCGGCCGTCACCGCCGGGGTGGAGGGAAATGCCGGCAGGGCGGGCGACCCCGCCTCCGGCTACGAGGGGCGTAACGGCTACGAGGCCGTGCGTCGCCTCGGGGTGGCTGAGGAGGCTCACCCCGCGCCCGGGCGGGAAGGGCAGGCGCATCCTCCGGATCCCCGCGGCGCAGGCTCCGCCGCCTCTCCCTCCGCAGCCGTCTCCGCCGGCCTCCCTGCCGGCGCGGAGGGCGGAGGCGGCCCCCCGGACGTCGCGCGCCCGGCCCCGCCCCCTGCCGCGCTCGCGGGGGAGGCGGGCGGCGCCGGTGCCCGCGGGGATCCGCCCGATCCCTCCGATCCGCCTCCCCACGGCACCATCAACACCCTCCTCTTCATAAGCCTGCCGGTCACGCCCGGCTGCCTGACGCGGGCCGTGATGACCGCCACCGAGGCCAAGACGGCGGCCCTCCAGGAGCTGAACATCAACTCCCGCTACTCGGACGGGCTCGCCACCGGCACCGGGACCGACCAGATAGCGGTGGCCGCCCGCTTCTTGGAGGGCTTCCCCCCCCTCTCGAGCGCGGGGAAGCACGCCAAGCTCGGCGAGCTCGTGGGGGTGACCGTCAAGGCGGCCGTGAAGGGCGCTCTCCAGCGCCAGAACGGGCTGTCGCCGTCCCGGCAGTGCTCCGCTAAGATCCTCCTCGAGCGGCTGTTCGAGAGGGAGGGGGTCTACCGCATCACCCGGGACGAAATCGCGGAGCTCTTCTCGCGGGACATGGATCCCGAGACGGCGGCGCTATTCCAGGCCAACAGCAAGGCCGCCCTGTGCGATCCGGCCGTGGCGGCCGCCGTGGCGGCCCTGATGCATCTGCGTGACCAGTTCTCCTGGGGGACCTTCCCGCCCCTCCTCTGGCCCGAGATCATGGGCGCCCAGGCGGCTCTGCTCGCGGCCGCGGCGGGTGGCGACCTGGGGAAGAGCGAGGGCTACCGGGGAAGGCTCGCCGGGCTCTCCGCGGACGCGAGCCGGGAGGGCTTCACGAGGCTCGTGGGAGCGGCCCTGGCCATGGGCTACTCCGACAAGTGGGAGAAGGGGATATAGCCGCGCCGCCGTTCTGTCCTCCCTCCCGGCAGGGCGGGGTAGGCGCGGCCCGCCCGGCCCCGCGGGCGGGGGCGGGGGGGCCAGCCAGGGCCGGTTCCGGGCGGCCCTTGCCCGTCCGGGAGGCCCCCTCCGGGCCGGTAGCGGCCGCTACGCCGGTCGCCCGGCGAAAAATGTATAAGGCTGCCCGGGTCACCGTGCGCCTGTGCCGCGCCCGTGCCCTCGCGGCGGACGCAGGCGGCGGCCCGCCCCGCCCGTCGGCCCTCCCCGGGCCGCCTGGCCGGCGGCGTCCTTCCCCCCGCCGCGCCCCTTCCCCGTATGCCCCGGCTGTGGCGGTTTCTGGGCCGGTGTGCGATAATTCGCCCGTGCCGGCCGGGAGCCTTGATCCCCGTCCGCCGCATGCCCAGCAGGTCAGCTGTGCCCAGACCGGAGAGCATTCCTTCCCCGCGAAAGAGAACCCATGGCCTTCTCACTCTTCCTCCTCATGGCGGCGGCCGTGTCTCTGACCGTGGCCCGCCGGGCCTCCGCCGACCTCGGGGTTGCCGCCGCGGCCGCCGCCGGCCCGCCGCCATCGCTCATCCTGGTCTGCCGGGGGGCGACGGAACCTGCCGATCTCGAGGACATACTCAGCATCGAGAGGAAGTTCAGGGACGCCTTCCCCTGCTATGACACGCGGCTGGCCTTCACCTCCGACGACATCCGCGCCCTGTGGCGGGGACGTGCCGCCGACACTGCCTTCCGGGAGGCGCGCCCGGGGACGGACGGGCGCTTCTATGAGGTCAAGAACGTCATCTCCGAGCTCGCGGCCGTCCAGGAGACCGGTCCCAGGCTCACCCTGGTCCAGGGCCTCCATCTCATAGACGGCCCCGAGTACCACGACCTGAAGATCCTTGTGGAGGCGCTGAGGCAGCTCAACCCCTTCGACCGGGCGATGGCGCCTTTCCCCTGGATAGGGCTCGGCCATCCCGCCCTGGGACTGGGCGACGGCCAGCGCGAGTGCATCGGGCGGGTGGCGAGCGCCCTCTCCCCCGTCTTCGCCGAGTGCTCCGAGAGGAGGGCCGGGGTCGTGCTGGTTTCCGACCCCCTGGGCGGCATCAACCCCGTCGCCTACCGGAACCTCTCGGACTCCCTCCGCGCCGTCTACGGCCTGCCCTGCGGGGTGGCGCTCCACGAGTACCGCCAGAGCCTCCTGGACACCCTCGACTCCTTCTCCATGCGCTGCCCGCCGCCGGGTCCGATCCTCCTGGCGCCGCTCGCGGTGGTCATGTGCGACGAGGTGAGGGAGGACATCGTGGGGGACCGGGAGGACTCGTGGGTCTCTCTCTGCCGGGCCCGGGGCTACGAGACGGTCGTCCGCCTGGAGGGCCTGGGTTCCAACGGGCCGTTCGCGAAGATCCTGGTGGACAACCTCAAGAGCGAGGAGACCGCCTTGAGCAGGAGGTACATCGGCTAGCCTGGCCGCCCGGGACCCTCCGTCCCCCCCTGTCCTACCGTCCCTCTCCCCGCTGGCCCTGCGGAACCTTGCGGCCCGCCTCCCTGACGGTGACGGCAGTGCCCTCAGGCCCCCTGGTTCGGCGGTTTCCCTGTCCCTGCGGGTTCCCCCGGGCCCGCCGGAACCACGCCCCCTGCGGCCTCCGGGGCCTCCCGAAACCGCAGGGTGCGCCCCGGGCGGGCCGCGCGGACGGGATCCCGCCGGCGATCCTCGCGGGAACGGCCCCGGGCCCGGGCCGGAAGGTGTGCCGGGCGTTTCCAGGCGCGGGTGCCGGCGACCCTGTTCCCCGCACGCCCGGCTCTTCCGCCCGGAACGCTTCCCGCCTGCCTCCGAGGCCTGCCGGACGTCCGGGCTGGGGAAGACTCCCGCCGGGGGTGCCTTCCCCGGCGCCGGCGTTCCCCGGCCAGGCCGGCTGCGGTGCCGCCCGTCCCCGGGCACGCGTCCGCCCCCCCCGTACCGGCCTGCGGATAGCCCGGCGGCAGGCATCCTCGGCAGGTGGCAAGCCGCCGCGTCCCCTCCATAGTCAGGAGTTGCTGGCAATTAATTCTTCTTTTCTTCCGTCAGTTTTGTTGTACAGCTCTTCCGTCAGTTTTGCTGGACAGCAATTCATTGTTCTTTGATTTTAATATTTTATTTGTTTAGTATTTTAATTAATTTATATTATATATAATAAAATTATAAATAAATATTTATGCATAAATGAACTTCAGCTGGTCTGGTCAAGATTGCACCCCATCGCCCCGTGAGCGGGTAGTTCACGAAACAATCATGTTCAGCGACAAGAGAACCTCCTTGCTTCTGTTCGCCGGATCCTTGCCGGGGCCGCCTTGCTGAAGCCGCGCCTGCGCACCGCAGCCGCCCTGGCCGCCCTCTTCCTGGTGCCGGGGGCCGTGATGATCGCGTCCGGCGGTGCGGGGGGGCGGGGAGATCCCGCTGTGCCTGCGCGGGCGGCCGCGGCCGGACTGCCGTCTCTCCTTGCCGGGGCCGTGCATGCCGGGCGGACGGCGCCCCCCGGCCAGGGCGCCTCTCCCGGGCGGGACGACTCTCCAGGGCCCGCCCGGGCCGGCACCCGGCAGACCGCGGCCGCGGGTATGGAGTTCTTGCTGATCCCGGCGGGATCCTATGTCATGGGGGCCACCTTCCAGCGGCGGGAGAGGCCCATGCCCGGCGAGCGGGTCAGGCACCTGGTGAGGATCACGAGGCCCTTCTTCCTGGGACGCTACGAGGTCACCCAGGCCCAGTGGGAGCGGGTTACTGGCTCCAACCCAAGCCTTTCCCGGGGCCCGGATCTGCCGGTGGAGAACGTGACCTGGCACGGCGTCCAGGCCTTCCTCGCCAGGCTCAACGCCTGGGAGGGGACAGCCCGGTACAGGCTCCCCACGGAGGCGGAATGGGAAATGGCGGCCAGGGCCGGGGGCAGGCCGAGGATCTACTTTTTCGGGGACGATCCCGAGCCCCTGGGCGAGTACGCCTGGTACGAGGGGAATGCCGGAGATCGCACGCATCCGGTGGGGCTGAAGAAGCCCAACCCCTTCGGCCTGCATGACATCTACGGCAACGTCTCCGAGTGGGTCCAGGACCGCTACGGGGAGAGCTATTACGAGACGGCCCCCGCCTCCGATCCGGCGGGCCCGGACACGGGGGACTTCCGGGTGGCCAGGGGGTGTTCCTGGCTGGGGGACGAGTGGAACTGCCGGAGCGCCGCGCGGGAGCCCGTCCTGCCCCGGTACCGCTTCAACCGCCTGGGCTTCAGGGTGGCCTACACTGCCAGTGCCGGCGACCTGGGTGGGCGGGGGCTGTAGCCCCGGGGCCGCCCGCGCCGCCCCGGTGGCCTGGCCGCCCGCGCGCCCGGTCAGGCGGGGCCGTCCCGCCTGACCGGGCGGATCCTGTCCTCTGGGCCGCCGTCCCCCCCGGCTTCCGCCGGGGAGGTGCCGCCTCCGGCCCCCGGCGTGGCATGGCTTCCGGAGGCCGCCCCGGCGCCGGGCGGGTTCCCGTCCTGCGGCGCGGGCGCGGCTCCCTCTGCCCCCGTGGCCTGCGGGGAAAGGGCGGCGCCCGCGCCCCGCCTGTCCGGCGGGCCGCCTGCGGCTTCCCCCGGGGCATGCGGGGAAACCGCCGCGTCCGCGTCACGTCTGGCCGGCGGGGCGGCTCCGGACTCTGCGGCCGCGGCTGCCGTCCCGTCACCCGTTTCCCTGGGGGTCTGTCCGCCCGACGGGGCGGCCCCTGGTTCCGGGCAGGCGGCCGCGGCTGTCGCCCCGGCCTCATTTTCCTGATGGATCCGCCGGGGCGCGGGGCCGCTCCCTTCCGGCGGTGCGGCGCGCGGGGCCGGCGGGCGGCGGACTTCCCGCGACTCGGGGTGTCTCTTGACGACGATGATCGTGCGGTCGTCGTTCTCCCCCCGGATCCGGTAGTTCAGCCACTCCAGGAGCCTCTCCTGCTTGCGTTCCGCCTCAATCTCGTTGCCGAAGAGCTCGGGGCAGCCCGGGTTGACGCCGTCCCCGTGCCGCAGGATCCTGTTCCAGAAGTCCTTCCAGGCCGCGGGCGAGACAACGCTGTCAGCCGAGGGGAACATGGCGTCGGTGACGCCGTCGGTGGCCAGGATCAGGGCCTCGAAGTCCTCCGGGAAGGAGAAGAATATCCTGCCCCTGACGCCGTTTTCCTCCTCCAGCAGTTGCCGCATGGTGAGGAAGAGGGTCTGCCCCGCGTACTCGCCCGAGTCCGGCGTCCCGAGGATGGCGATGTCCCCGGTGCCGTCCGGGTTGCAGAGCGCGAGGCCCCCGTCCCCAATCCAGAAGGATGCGATGAAGTAGCCGAAGGGGAACCTCTTGAAGGCCGCGAAGAGGAGCGTGGTGTGATAGTCCTGCACGCGGGCCTCGGGAAGGATGCCCGGGCCTTCCTCCTTGCGCCGCCTCTCCGCCTCCTCGGCGATCCTGTGCGAGGACAGTCTGGCCACGTATTGAATGATGGCCCCGAAATCCCTGCTCTTCCCGTCTTCCCCGACGATCGCGAGGCTGGGGTCGTCGGAGGGTAGAGACAGCTCCCCGCCGGCCAGGCCCTTGAGCCTGCTGAGGAAGGCCGCGAGGCCGTTGGCTTTCTCCGGCCTGTCCGGGCCGTAGGATTCCTCCATGTGCCTCAGGAACTCCGTCACCGACGTCCGGCAGGCTATCTCCGATCCCTTGCGGGAGAACCTGGCGCTTCCGGCGCCGTCGGCGACGGCGACGGCCGTCCAGCCCGAGGGGCTCCCGAGTCCCATGAAAAAGCTGTCGTCGCGGGGCTTGCCGGCGGCGGCGTGCGACCGGCCCCGGCGGCTGGCCGCCACGGCCAGAAGCTCGCCGCCCTGGACGAGGCCGCAGGAGGAGTCGGTGTTGCAGGCGGGATAGCCCTCGAAGTCCACGACCGGGTTGTCCTCCCACATCGTCTGCGGGTCAGGCGCGACGTAGAAGTCCTTCTCGTGGACCGCGTAGAAGGGGCCGTCAAGGCAGTCCGCCGTGAAATGAAGCGCGATCCTGCCGTCGTAGGGCTTCGAGGGGCCGGTTATGGAGAAGTCGCTGCCGTCCCCGCCGGGGACTGACAGCACGGGGCGGCAGGGTACCCCGTCCCCGTCCGGTACGGCCCCCGCAACCCGGAAGAAGGCGCTGGGGACGGCGCGGGAGATCCCGTAGAGGCCGTCCAGAGCCACGTCGGCCCGGTAGTCCAGCTCCCTGTCGTATCTCCCGGACACGTCGGGCATCGCGTCCGTCATGGCCTTGAGCGTCGCGTCAAGCTTGTGCGCCCCGCACAGGGCCACCAGCTCGAACAGGACGGCGGGCTCGAGGGATTGCCGCATGCGCCACTCAAGGTCCGGCGGGGGGGGCGAAAGGTACGGCATCTCGGGAAGGGGCGGCGCGGGGCGGCCGGGAGGCGGCCCGCCATCGCCGGGCCAGGATCCCGGCCCGGATGATCCCAGGGGGACGGTATCACGTGCCGGCGCGGGCACCGGCCCTGGGGTTGCCGGGGGAGGGGAGTGCTCGCCCGGCGCAGGCCCCGGCCCGGGTGTAGCCGGTGGATGGGCCTGCCCTGCCGGCGCGGGCACCGGCCCGGAAGAACCCAGCAGCTCGGCGCAGGGGCTGTTTTCCTGGCCGGAAGGCTCCAGGCGCGTGATGTCGGCAGGGAGTTCTGATGCCGTCGCGGCGGTCTCCGGTTGCGGGATGCCGGCAGCAAGCCCGGGTTCGGGCCGGTCTGTCCGGGAAGGCACGGTGCTGACGGGTGTTTCCTGGCCGGGTTCGGCCGGTCGTCCCGTTCCCTGCCCGGTGCCGGACGCCTCTGACTCCGGCGACGCGTCTTTCAGAAGCGTCTCGGCGGAGCTGCCTTTTTCCGCGCCGGCGGCCTCTTCAAGCGGGGTGCCGTCCTGCGGCGTCTGCCGGCCTGCGGGCCCCCCGTGTTCCGCGCCGGCGGCTTCTTCAGGCGGGGTGCCGTCCTGCGGCGTCAGCCGGCCTGCGGGCCCCCCGCGTTCCGGAAAGGCGGCCGCTTCTGGTGGGAGGCCGTACGGCAGCGTCCCCCGCCCTGCGGGATCCTCGGGCTCCTGACCGGGAGTGGGGATCGGCCAGGAGGGTTCCGGATGCGGAGAGTCGGCCGCAGGCCGGGGCGCGTCCGGGGGTTCGCCTCCGGCGGAAGGCACGGGCGCGGGAGGAGCCTGCGCGTGCGCCCGGTCGGGAGGAGGCGGGGGCGGGGGAGCCGGTGTCACTTCTCCCGGCCCGGTGCCGGCCGAGGGCCGTGCCGCCGGCTGGCCACCGGGTTCGGGTTCGTCCGATCCTGGAAGCTGCTCCAGGGCGGATCTGATGAGCGCCAGTATGGCGGCGGCGCAGGCGCCCTGGTCGCCGGGCAGGCTCCGCGGGACTAGCCCCTCGAGAAGGCTTCGGTATCCGGCGCCAGGGGCGTCCCCGCAGGCGTCCAGGAAGGCGGTGTTGAGATCCCTGAGCCGGGCGGCGGCCTCCTCGTCGGCGAGGGCCCTGGCCTCCAGGTAAACCACGGCAGTCTCGAGGAACGACTCCCAGGCGCGGGGGCCCTCGCCGGGGACGCCGCCGCGCTTCGCCAGCTCGCCGAGCCTCTGCAGGGCGCTCCCGGAGTCAGGGAAGGGGCGTCCGTCCCCCTCCCCGGCTTCAGGCGCGGGCCTGGGGGCCGGGCTCTCCAGCCTGTCCAGGAGCCTCAGGGCGATCTTCTTCAGTTCAGGATGATCTTCTGCCATTTCATTTCAGCCGTCCGCGGATGATACCACGAGCAGTGTTGTAACGCACCGCTTTCCTCCCCCGTCCCCGGCGAAGGCCCGCTCCGCCCGGCCCTGCCTTCAGCGCCCCGGCCGGGACCTTTCCGGGGCCACGGGCAGTCCCGCCCAGGCCGAGCCGGGACCCAGAGCGGCGATGTGCGTCACCGGCGGCGCATTTCCCGCCTGTCCCCGGCTGGCGCCCGGCCGTCCCGGCCCCCGGTCCCGCAGGGCGGCCGGGGATGCGCGCCCGGCAACCGGCGGCCATGCCCCCCCCGCCGGCGGCGCGGGCGGCGTTGCGCCGCGCCCTGCTTCCCCGTCCCGCGGCTTCAGGAGGACGTCCCCGCTGACTCCGGGCCGGCCGCGGGTTGCCTCCGGTCCCATTGCGGCCGAGTGTCCCGGGGCTTTCCCCGCCGCGATTCCAGGGACGCCGCCTGTGGACACGGGAAAAACCCTGCCCGGCGCCTCCGCCGTGACGCGCGGTTCGCGGCATGGCCGCCCGGCCGGGACGCGTATGGCATGTCTCGGCCGGGCGTCTTCCGGGCATGGCCGGCCATGGCACCGGTGTCGGCGGCGGGCCTGTGGAAGGCCCCAGCGGATCTGGCAACCCGCACCGCCCCCACGGGCCGTTCTCCGCCGCCCCGGCCCCCCCGGCTCCCGGCGCGGGCCTGAGGGCCGGGGAGGCGGTTGTCAAACGGGTCCAGGATCCGGCGGAACCGCCTGGGGCGCGGCTGCGGAGAGACGTCCGATCCCCGGGGGGACCGGCCGCGGTTCCGTCAGGGGCCGGACGGGGTTCGGTCATCTGTCTTTCCCGCGGCGCCTGCGGCCTCGCGGCTGCCGGCCCGGCGTCGCCGGATTCCGGGTGCCGGCGGCGCCGGGACTTGGCGGGGAGGCGGAGCCGCCGGGTAAGGAAGGGGTCAGCCGGACCGGGGGCCGTCCGTCCCCGGCGGGGGGGCGCCGTCCGTCCCCGCGGCCGGGCCCTGCCCCCGCCTCCCGCGGATTACCCTGGATTCCGGGTGCTTCTTCACGACGAGGATCGTGCGGTCGTCGTGCTCCCCCTTGCGCCAGAAGCCCAGCCACCCGAGGAGATCCTTCTGCCTCAGAGAGCCGTCCGCGTCCTCGCTGAAGAGTTCCCGGCAGCCGGGATTCTCCCCGTCCCCCTCGCGCAGGATCCTTTCCCAGAAATGCTTCCAGGCTTCCGGCGAGAGGATGCTCTCCTCGGAAGGGAAGTAGGGGTCGGTCACCCCGTCGGTGGCCAGGATCAGGGCCTCGAAATCCTCCGGGAAGGAGAAGAAGATCCTTTCCCGGACGCCCCTTTTATCATCGAGCTCCTCCCCCATGGTGAGGAAGCGCGTCTGGCCCGCGAACTCGCCCGCGTCAGGGCTTCCCAGGACGATGGCCTCCCCCGTCCCGTCCGGGTTGCAGAGGGCGAGGCCGCCGTCCCCGATCCAGAACGAGGCTATGCAGTAGCCGAAGCGGAACCTCTTGAGGGCGGCGAAAAGCAGCGTGGTGTGGTAGTCGCGGATCTCCACGGGCCCGCCGCGCCCCCCGGCGCGGCGTCTTTCCACCTCCTCTTCGATCGCCTTGTAGGCCCTGACGACGGGGTTGAGCACAAGGCTAGTGGGATCCTGTACCGCCCCGCCCTCCTCCGCCGGCAGGGGGCCCAGCCTGTCCGACCGGAGGGAGATCACTCCCTCCGCGCGGCCTTTGAACTCCCCCAGGATGGCCTCAAGCCTGTCCTGGTCCCCATTCCGCATGATTGCCAGGAATTCGCCAACCGCCGTGCGGCAGGCCAGCTCGGAGCCCTTGCGGGAGAACCTGGCGCTCCCGGCGCCGTCCGCGACGGCCGCGGCCGTCCACCCGGTGTCCCGGTCGCTGTCCAGGAAGAAGCTGTCGTCCCGCGGCTTGCCGGAGTGGGCATGGGAACGCCCCCTCCTGCTCGCGGCCACGGCCATGTGCCCGCCTCCCGGCAGGATTTCGCAGACGGAAGCCTCGTTGTCGGCGGGATACCCGGCATCGTCCCCGACCTTGAGATCCTTCCAGAGCGTCTTCGGATCGGGTGCCACGTCGTACCGTTTTTCAAACTGATTCAGGTAGCAGGTGCCGTCCTTGTTTTCCATGGCGAAGAGCAGGGAGAGCTTCCCGTCGTACGGTTCAGGGTACCCCCTGATGCGAAGATAGAGGCCATTCCCCGATACCGAGACGACCGGCGGCTTCGCCTTCGCCCCCGGGGCGGGCCCGCCGCCGGACGGCGGCTCCTGCCCGGAGCGGAAGAACCCGTTGGGCCGGAACCGCGTTATCCTGTATAAGCGATCGGGGCATATGTCGGCCTCGTACTCCGACTCGGCGTCGTGCCTCCCTCTGAAGTCGGGGATGGACGAGATCATGGCCGTCAGGCCTTTGCCCACCGTCTCGACCCCGAAATCGCTTGTCAGGATGAATAAGATGGCGGGGTTCTCGTATTTCTGGATTTTCCTCTCGAGGTCTGCCGGGGAGTCCGGGATGTCCTGGCCCGGTCCATGATCTGGGCTGGGAGCCGCCCCCGGCCGCAGTCCGCCGGGTTTCCCCGTTTCTGTCCGGGCGCCGCCGTCTTCCGCTGGAGGGGGGGCGGGTGACGAGCGGCCCTTGCAGTTCGCGTAGGTGCCTTCGGGCGCAGGGGTGCCGCGGGGGGCGGTGGCACCGCCGTCGGGAAAGGCCCCCCGCGCGGCCTTTTCGGTTGCAGGGGCCGGCACCCGCGTCGGCTGCCCCCGGTCCCGGCCTTCCCCCGCGCCAGGGACAGCGCCGCCAGAGGCGCTTCCGTCCGGAACGCGGGCTTTCTCCGCTTCCCGCGGGGGGGGGAGGTTTCCGGCGCCCGCGACTATGGCTTCAGGGTTCCGCCCATAAGCGTCAAGGCCTCCATGCACGTCCCGCGTGCGGACGTCGCGGCCGTCTCCGGCGACCCGGTCCTGGCCGTCCCGCAACTGTCCGCCCGTACTGCGGTCTTTCGGCCACTCCTGCGCGAGGGACGGCGGCGGCAGGAGATCGCCCGCGCCGCCTTCCGGATCCCCTGCGGCAGCCGAGCCCGTGAGCGGTCCCCCCTCGTTGGCAGCGGGCGGGCCCGTCTCGGCGCTCGGCGCGGCCGCCTCCCCGGCCGGGCGGGTTGCCTGGCCCTCGTCATCGGCGGGCGCCGCGGCCGCAGCGGCGGGGGGCGGTGACCCCGACTCCGGCGGCCCCCCCGCTTCGGCGGCGGGCGGTCCCTCCCGCCCCGGCTGCCCCGTCTCGGCGCGCGCCGCGGCCGCCTCCCCGGCAGGGCGGGCGGCCTGGCCCTCGTCATCGGCGGGCGCAACGGCCCAAGGGATCGGGGACGACGGTTCCGTCTCCCTCCGGACGGTTTCAGGTTCCGGCCAAATCTCCTTGACCGGTTTGCTGTCCCTCTGATCATCCCAATCATCGGAAGCCTTGTCAGTACAGTTTCGCGCCCTGCCCCGAGGGCCGCCGGCACCGGCGGCTGTCTCGCGGCCAGCGCCGTCCCCAGTTGGCGGCGGTTCCGGTGACGGCTCCAGCGGAACGGCTCCCGGAGCGGCTTCCCGGGGGACCCCTTCCCCGCCGGCGTCCCGGTCGCCCGCGGGGCGGGCCGAATCATCGCGGCACGGCGCTCCCTGCGGGACAGCGGCCCGGCCTCCCCCGGAGGCCCTGCCTCCCGGCGGCTCACCGCACGCATCGTCCATGCCAGGCGTAGGCCCGCCGCCCCCTTCCCCGGCGGGGAACCCGCCGCCTGACACTTCCCGCGCCGGCCACGTGCCAGGTGCCGGAGACGTCGTTTCCTCCATGAGCAGCGGGTTCCCCGTCTTGACGGAGGAAGGGATGCCTGAGACGGCGGCGACGATCATGTCGGTTACCGCCCCGGAGAGCCCCTCGTCGTCCCCGTTCCCGTCCAGGAGCACCCTCGCCTCGAGATACCTGTCCGCCGCGGTCTCGCCCAGGGCACCCCTGAAATCGCTGATGAAACGCAGGTTGATCGATCGCAGGCGCTCTCGGGGCATGACGTCCCCGGCGCCTCTTTCCTGGAAGTAGCGGCTGGCTGACTCGAGGAAAGAAACGACGTCGTGACCGGCCGCCAGGTTTTCATCTATACGGAGGGTTTTCCTGAGCCTGTGGTTCGCATACATGTAGGCGCGGTACACCCGACCGCCCTTGCCGCCCATTGCAAGGGCATGGCGGTCCATCGCCGTCTGTAGACTCTCCATGAGCCAGGTTACGTTCTTCCTGTCGTCCATCTGACCTACCGCCTATGGTTTCCGGCCTGGGCGGGGCGCGGGTGACTGTTCCCGGCGCGGCCCCGCCTGCGTCGGCCTGGCCCGCGAGGGTTGGAACATGAGTCGCGTTCGCGTTCCGGAGGGCGTGCTGAGGTTTCGAAAACTGACAGCGGGGATATTGCTTGCAGTTCAGCTATATTATTTAATCAATAAATTATTATTTATTATTATAATATAATATTTTAAAAAAAATCATAATTATATATCATTATTTAATATATTATTTAAAAATTTTTAAAATAATATAAATTTAAATAAAAAATATATTAATTTAATAAACAATAGCTAGTAATTTGATAATGGCCCGGTAACCTCATGAGACA
Source organism: Deltaproteobacteria bacterium (assembly GCA_031281735.1). GTDB lineage: Bacteria > Desulfobacterota > Desulfarculia > Adiutricales > Adiutricaceae > JAIRZX01. Next base: position 16,560 of record JAITEZ010000160.1, read on the forward strand.
TCCGTCAGGGGAGGGGCTTCCCCGGCAAGGCGGCCGGGTTGGCTGGCCCAGGACAATCCACATAATTCCTCGTGAGCCGCAACCGGCGCACATCCCCGCGCGATGCCGGGCGGGCTCCTGCCGATGTCATGGATTGCTTCCCTGCGCCGCCACGCACGGCCAGGGGCTGTCTCGCCGGTGCGGAAGTGGCGTGTGGGGGGGAGTGTCTCTCCCCAGGAGAGTGGGGGTGGGAGAAGGCTTCTGGGCTGTCATCGTTCGGCAAGCCTGCGCCGTGAAACGCGGTTTCACGGCGTTTCAGGATCCGGGCAGACTTCGGCGGGCCAGTCAGAGGAGACCGGCATTCCCTGCGCACGTAACGCGAAGCCGGCGCGCGGGCCGGCATACCGGCGTATCAGGCGCGCGGGGCCCGGGCGGGCCCCGTGCCGCGAGGTGTCCTCCGCCCCCCGGCGGAGGCGGCAGGGGAAACGGCTGGGCGGGGAGGCCGGGAGCCGCGCGGAGCCCTTGCCGGGACGCTCAGTTCCGCCCGGCCCGCAGGCGGAGTGGGGATCCCGGACGCGGCGGCTGCGGCGCGCGGAATCGGCCGGTCCGGGAACCGCCGTTACGCGCTGGCCCGCTCACGGGGAAGATCGCGGAGGTGGCCGCCGCCGGGCCCCGGGGCGCTCCCCGCCGGGCCGACGGGGCCGTCTCCGCCGCGCCGCCGCCCTCCGCGTGCCGTCACGGCCCCTGGCCGGTAAGGCCCGCGCGGCAGGCCATCCGGCAGGGATCCGCGGCCGCGGCCGCCGCGTCCCGCCGCACGCGCCCCCCCGCGCCGCGCCGGCGGCGCGTCCGTCCCCGGCAGGGCCGTACCGAAGCCCGCCGGGCGGGGCGCCTGCGGCAGTCCGTGCGGACGGCGTCCGGGCCCGGAGGTTCACGGGGCGATCAGTATCTCCGGCGGGGGCGGCGGCAGATCCTCCTTGACGATGCTGCCGCTCTGGCTCTGCCGGGTGAAGGCCTGGGAGACCCACTGCCAGAACTTCGAGAACGAGTTGCTGTCCATGGTCTCCAGGGACACCACGTCCGAGCAGAAGAGCCTGAGCGGTTCCATCCTGGCCTTGGGGCCGGCCGCGCAGCCGATGATCCTGGAGAAGGGGTACTTCCTGATGGCCTCGCACATGGTGGAGAAGAGAAGCGTGTCGGAGGGCGAGCCGTCCGTCATGACGACCGCGAGGGGGAGCCAGTCGCCCTTGGCGGCCATGGTGGAGCGGATGACCTCGGAGTCGTAGCGCTTGCACATCAGATGCAGCGCCTCCCCCAGGTTGGTGGGCGAGGACTGGAGTTCAGGTATCTCCGGTAGTGCGGCCTTCTCCACCTCGGTCATGGGCATGAGCACCCGCGCCTCGCGGTCGAAGGTTATGATCGAGAGGTGCACCGTCTCCAGGGCGTATGGATCCCGCCGGAGGGCCTTGAAGAGCGAGCGCAGTCCCACCTTCACGGCCTCGATGGGCTCGCCGCGCATCGACCCGGAGGTGTCTATCAGGATGTAGATGGGGAGTTTTCTCATGGGATCTTTTTCCCGCGCCTCGGGGCGGCGAGCCCCCGGAGGCCCCCGGGCCGCGCGGGCCATGCCGTCCCGCCGCCGGCGGGGCACCCGCCGGCGGCGCGAGGCGGCTTGCCGGGCGGGGACGGGCGATAGCCCCTTCCGGAAGGCGGCCCGGAGCTCCGCAGGCGGCTCCGGCGGCCCCGCCAGCCCGGAGGGGGCCGGGGCCCGGGGCGTCCCGCCCCGGGCCCGCGCCTCAGAACTTAAGGAGGGAGATCTCGGGGGGCGGAGGCGGGAGCTCGCCGATGCCGCCTATGTCCCGGCCGCCCGATTCTATCTTCTTGGAGGAGATGGCGATGCTCGTCGAGACGTACTTGAAGAAGGCGGCGATGGAGTTGGAGTCGGCGGTGTCGAGGGTGAGCACGTTCTCGCCCGCGATCTCGCGCAGGATCATCGTGTCCACGCTCGCGCCGGCCGCGCAGGCCACCACCACGCCCCATTGGTAGGCCTTGAAGGCCGGCAGGAAGCGGCGCACGT
>JAITEZ010000247.1 GCA_031281735.1 Deltaproteobacteria bacterium
GCTTGATGCCGTAGGCCCCGCTCTCGATGGCGGTGAGGACGGCGCCGCCGCCGGTGAAGAAGTACCAGGACGGGTCGTCCAGGGCCTCCATGTACAGGCCGGGGGTGAGGTTCTTGAGCTCCTGGAGGGTGTCCCCGCCCCCGAAGAGCTTGCGCGCCCCCCTGTTCCTGCCCACCTCGGAGTAGAAGCGGGCGGAACCCTCGGGATAGGCGGGGGTGAGGCCCATGACGGCGTTCACGAAGACCGTCCTGGCGCCGGAGATGGCGGCGGCTATCTCGGGGTCGTCGAAGGACTCCGGGGCGACGTCCAGGAAGTAGCCGTACTCCTGGCCCTCCCTGAAGTCCCTGGTGCGGACGACCCTGACCCGGGCGGGGTCGCGGCCGTCGAGGGACGGGGACTCCACCAGGGCCGCAGGCTCGAGGATCTTGCCGGCCTCCCTGTCCCTGGCCACCAGATCGGCCGCGAGCTTCACGTCCTCGCCGTCGACCCCCTTGATCCTCACCCCGTACTTGGCGCTCAGGAAGGCGTTGTAGATGACGCCGCCCAGGAGCAGGCGGTCAGTCATCTCGTAGAGCTTCTTGAGGGGGCCTATCTTCGTGTCGTACTTGGAGCCGGCCACCACCGCGAGGAAAGGCGGGTCGGGGCTCAGGACCAGATCGAGGTGGGCGAGCTCCTTCTGCAGGAGGAAGCCCGCGAAGGGCGGGAGCTTCCCCGCGACGTCGTAGGTAGAGGCGTGCGGCTGCCAGGAGCCGAAGGCGTCGTTGACGTAGACGTCGGCGATGGCGGCGAAGAAGTCGGCCAGGGCCTCTGTCTTCCCGTCCTTGGACTCCTCCCCCGCGAACCACCTGGTGTTGGGCAGGTAGATGCCGCCGATCTCGCGGGCCCTGAGCCTCTTGAGGAGCGGCCCGAGGGCCTCGGGAGACGGGTCAGTTATGCCCAGCTCGGGATCGGCTGGGAGCTCGGGGACGACGAAGCCGCCGGAGAGCTTGCGCTCGAGGTAGTCTACGACGGGGGCCACCGAGGTGCCTTCCCCGGTCTTGATATGCCCGGTCTTCTTGTCGCGGGTGCGGCCCACGTGGGTCATGAGGATCGGGAAGCCGCCCCGCGAGGCGATGTAGTGTATCAGCCCGAACGTGGAGTCGATGCGGAAGGCGTCCTTTATGACGCACATTTCCACGACGTTGTGGTCCACCCTGGCCAGGACGACCTTGCCTTCGAGTCCGCGGTTCTGAATCAGAGGGAGCCTGGGGTCTAGTGAGCTCATCTGGTCTGTGTCCTCCGGGCGGCTTGGCCGCGGGTCAGGGTCCGGCGCCGGGGGCGCCGCGGCCGGTTTGCTGTTGTCCATCACAGGCCGTCCGCGTGGCTCATTTCTCCTTCGCGGGCGGAGCCTCCTCCTCGCTGGCGAACTTCACGCCGCACCAGGGGCAGAACTTGTATTCAGCGCTGTCCAGCTGCTCGCGGCAGCTCTGGCAGATGAGGACCAGTTCCTCCGCGCAGAAGGGGCAGTAGGTGAACTTCTTGAAGAGCGCCACCTGATCCGTGGAGAGGGAGTTTATCTTCTCCAGGCATTCGTTGTCATGGCAGGTCTTCTCGATGGAGCTGGTTTTCGTGTGGTTGTCCGTCATGGGGTCTCCGTGACGCGCGGAACGGGGATGCCGCGCGGGGGATGGCTTCGGGCTGTCGCAAATATAATCACGAACAGGTCAAATGTCCAGCCGGCCCCGGCGGCGCGGGGGGCCGTGCGTCGGCGACCTGCCGGGGCGTCCGAGCCCGGAACGGGGGGACTGCTGGGCAGTAGTATAATATATATTTATAATATAAATAATATATTAAGTTGATTTTTGATTATGAATAATCCCGGGCATGACGGTGTCGTAATGCCCGGGACGGCCCGTCCCCCGTCACCGGCATTCCGGCGCTGAGGCATCGCGAACGTTCCGCTCCGGGACGCCCGCTCCCCGCCGGGGGCCCCTCTGGCGGGGCGCGGAAGGCCCTGCGGGGGAACGGGGCGGCCTGGCGGCCGTCCGCATCCCCTGCGGCCGGGGGGGCCCTCAGACTTCCGGGCGCGGGAGCAGGCCCGCCTTCTCCGCCACGACTGGTATCATGTGCTCCCACTCCACGAACATGAGGTGCACGCCCGCCACCCCCGGCACGGACCTGAGCTCCTCGATCTGCTCGCAGGCGACGGCCACCCCCTCGTCCGCCTGCCGGTCCTTGGGCACGCCCCGGAGCCTGGCTATGAGGCCGTCGGGGATGACGATGCCCGGCACGTTGTTCTTCATGTACATGGCCATGCCGAGGGACTTGAGGGGGGTAACGCCCGCCATGAAGTAGGCCTTCTCCGTGAGGCCCATGTCGACGGCCCTTGCCATGAAGCGGCGGAAGCGTGGCATGTCGTACAGGCACTGGCTCTGGAGGAAGTCCGCGCCCGCCGCCACCTTGGCGGCGGCGCGTATGACCCGGTAGCCCTCGGGATCCGCGAAGGGGTTGAAGGCGGCCCCCACGAGGAGCCGCGGCCGCCCGTCCTCCGGGAGCGCCTGGCCGGAGAGGAGCCGTCCCTCGTCGCGCATGCCCCTGATCGCCCGGATGAGGTTCACTGAGTCGAGGTCGTAGACGTTCTTGGACTGCGGGTGGTCGCCGAAGCGCTGGTGGTCGCCCGAGAGCGCGATCACGTTCCGCACGCCGAGGGCGGCGGCCCCCAGGAGATCCGACTGGGCAGCGATGCGGTTGCGGTCGCGGCAGACCATCTGCATCACGGGTTCCAGGCCCTCGCGCAGGGCGATGACCGACGCCGCCAGGGACGACATCCTGACGACGGCGGTCTGGTTGTCGGTGACGTTCGCCGCGTCCACGGCGCCCTTGAGCGCGCGGCACTTCTCCGCCACGTCGCCGGCCCGCGCGTTGCGCGGCGGCCCCAGCTCCCCGGTCACCGCGAAGAGCCCGGAAGCCAGCACGCGCTCCAGGCGGCCGCCGCTCCTCGGGGCGGCGGGTACGGGGGGGCCTTGCGGCCCAGGGGAGCCCCCCCCCTCCGGCGGCGGCGCCGCCCTGTCCGTCTCCGCCGTCATCGCGTCAGCTCTTCCCGGACGACCTTCCGGGGCCCGCCGTCGCGGCTCGCGCTCCAGTCCTTGGCGGGGCCCGCCCCCGCGAGCTCGCCGAGCCTGCCGGCGGCCTCCATGCGCTCCACGATCAGGTGCCAGACGCATTCGGTCTCCCCGGAGACCTCGCACCTCCCGCCCGCCGAGCCGCCGCAGGGCCCGTTAAGAAGGCTTTTCGCGCAGCGCGAGACCGGGCACAGCCCGCCGAAGCGGTGCACCACGCAGTCGCCGCAGGCCTGGCATCGCTCCGCCCAGACGCCGTGCGCCAGGGCGCCCCCCATGAAGCAGGCGTTGAGGGCAGGGAAGACCCTCTCCCCGGGGAAGCGCTCGGCGAGGAACTGGGGGCCGACGGGGCAGGCCATGGAGAGTATGGCATCGTAGCCCTCGGAGAGGCGGGGGGCCAGACCCTCGACGTACTCGGGGTCGCACTGGCGCTCGAGGGTGATCTCGTCGGCCCTGAGCCTCCCGCCCTCCCGCATGGCGTCCAGGCGCAGGAGCGAGGCGAGGATCTCGACCTCCTTGGATCCGCCGGCGTTGCAGACGGTAACGCAGCCGCGGCATCCCGCCACGAGGATTCTCGAGCATCCGGCCACGAAGCCTTTGATCTCGGCGAAAGGTTTTCGGGAGGCGATTATCATGAGGGTGTCCGGGATTGGCCGCGGCTGGCGGCGGGGCATGTGCGCGGCACTCGCCGTGTCCGGGGGGGGCGGGGGGAGGGCGCGGCCGGGGGGGCGGTCATGGCCGGGGCCGGGAAGCC
>JAITEZ010000286.1 GCA_031281735.1 Deltaproteobacteria bacterium
CCTCATGCTCCTGACGAGGACCACGCGCGTCGTGAACGTCGACATCTGGAACATCTGGCACTTCGCGTTCACGGGCGCGCTGGTCAACCTGGCCACGGGGAGCTTCGCCTGGGGCATCGCGGGCGTGGTCATCCACTCCGTCCTGGCCTACAAGTTCGGCGACTGGTTCGCGCCGGTTGTAAAGGAGTACTACGAGCTGGACGGGATCGCCGTGCCGCACGGGACCTCGGCCTACATGGGCCCGGTGGCCGTCCCCATCGACTGGGCCCTCGGCAGGATCCCCGGCGTCCGCGACATCAACATCAACACCGACGCGATCGAGAGGCGGTTCGGGGCCCTGGGCGAGCCCATGGTCATCGGGGCGATCCTGGGCTGCCTCATCGGCGGCCTCGCCGGCTACGACCTCAAGGGCCTCCTCACCCTGGGCATCCAGATGGCGGCCGTCATGATCCTCATGCCCAAGGTCGTCAAGTGCATCATGGAAGGCCTGATACCCATCTCCGAGGCGGCGCGGGCTTCGCTCCAGAGGAGGTTCTCCGGCGGGAGCTTCTACATCGGCCTCGATCCCGCCATCCTCCTGGGCGACTCCCAGGTGATCTCGGCGGGGCTCATCTTCGTGCCCCTCACGATAGTCATAGCCATCCTCATGCCAGGGAACGAGGTCCTCCCCTTCGGCGACCTGGCCACCATCGGCTTCTTCATAGCCATGGCGGTCGGCATACACAAGGGGAACCTCTTCCGCACCCTCGTCTCCGGCACGGCCATCATGATCATCACCATCTGGATAGCCAACCAGACCATAGCCCTCAACACCATGCTCGCGAAATCCGTGGGCTCGTCCCTGATCGTGGACGGGGCCACGAGGATAGCGTCACTCGACCAGGGCGGGAGCCCCATCACCTACCTCCTGACCCAGGCCCTGGGCGTCATGAACGTAAAGGGCTTCATAGTGATAGGCGTAGTCTACGCGTTCTGCGTGGTCTTCACGGCCCTCATCTACCGTTCCCGCGCGGCAAGGAAGGCGGCCGCGGCGGAATAGGGGGCGAGGCGGGGCGCAGGCAGGCGCCTGGGGGAGGACAAGATGGTTTCCCACACGGTAGTGATACGCAACCCCTCGGGCCTCCACGCGCGGCCCCTGTCCAGGTTCATGAAGCTGGTGAAGACCTTCCGGAGCGAGGTCAGGCTGGTCACGCCCAAGGGCGAGGTGGGGTGCCGGAGCATAGTGGGGCTCCTGGGCGCGGCCATCAAGCAGGGCACCGCCGTGGAAGTCAGGGTGGAAGGACCCGACGAGGCGGAGGCCCTCATCAGGATCGTGGAGTTCCTGGACGGGCTGGTCGAGTAGCGCCGCCGCGCGCGGGGCGGGGGGCGCGGGACGGCGGCGAGGTCGCGGGGGAACCGGGCGGACAGGCCGGACGGCGCCGAAGGGAGCGGGAAATGCAGAGGATATTGCTGAAGAAGCCGGCGTCCAAGGGCATCGCCATCGGGGAAGCCTACCTTTACCGGCCGGGCAGGATCGCGGCGGACAGGGGCCTCATCCGCCCCGAGGCCGTGACCGCCGAGCTGGGGCGTTTCATGGAGGCGCTGGCCTCCGCCAGGAGGCGGATAGTGGAGCTTTCCGCCAGGTCGGACATCTTCGAGGCGCACGTGGACATCGCGGACGACCCCGAGATCCTGGAATCGGTCACGGACAAGATCACCATGGAGCTGAAGAACGCGGAACTCGCCCTGGAGGAGACCGCGGACGCCGCGGCGGCCAGGCTGGCCGCCGCCGGGGACGAGTACCTGAGCGAGCGGGCGGCCGACGTCCGGGACGTGTGCTCGCGGGTGATGCGGAAGCTCAAGGGGCTCCCCTCCTCGGGCATGCCGGGGATAGACCGCCCGGTGGTGCTCGTGGCAGGCAGCCTCGCCCCCTCCGACACGGCCGGACTGGATCCGGGCCTCGTCCTGGGGATAGTCACCGCCGAGGGCGGCGACACCAGCCACGTGGCCATCATGGCGAGGGGCCTGGGCATCCCCGCGGTGGTGGGGGTCCCCGGCATCACGGAAATAGTGCCCGACGGCGCGGATATCATACTGGACGCGGTGGAGGGGGCAGTCATCATCTGGCCGGATCCGGCCGCCAGCGAGCTCTACCGGGCCAGGGCCGGGGAGTTCTCCCGCCGGAAAAGCGAGCTGGCGGAGGCGGGCGGGCTGCCCGCGGAGACTGCGGACGGCAGAAGGGTGAAGCTGTGCGCCAACGTTGGGAGCATCCGGGACGTCGAGGCGGCGCTCCCCTACGGCATCGACGGCGTGGGGCTCTTCCGGAGCGAGTTCCTCTTCATGGAGAGCCGGGCCTTCCCGACCGAGGAGGAGCAGTTCGCGGCCTACCGGGCCGCCGCCCAGCTCGTGCCGGGCCCGCTGGTCGTGCGCACCCTGGACGCCGGGGCCGACAAGAACCTCCCCTACTACCTCGGCGAGGAGGAGGACAACCCCGCCCTGGGCTGGCGGGCGATACGCATGTGCCTGGACATGCCCGAGGTCTTCAAGGCCCAGATCCGCGCGATACTCCGGGCCAGCGCCTACGGCGAGGTGCGCGTGCTGTTCCCCATGGTCATCTCGGCGGAGGAGCTGGACCGGGCCCTCGGGCTCCTCGCCGACTGCAAGGCCGAGCTGGCGGCGCGGGGGGACGGCTTCGACCCCGGCATCCCGGCCGGGGTCATGATCGAGACCCCGGCCGCGGTGTTCTGCGCGGACGAGCTCGCCAGGCGCGCCTCCTTCTTCAGCATCGGCACGAACGACCTCGCCCAGTACGTGCTCGCGGTCGACCGCGGCAACCGCAGGGTGGCCCCCTCCTACGACCCCCTGCACCCGGCGGTCCTGCGGGCGGTGGCGCGGGTGATCGAGGCCGGCCACGCGGCGGGCATCCCGGTGGCCATGTGCGGCGAGCTGGCCGCGAACGAGAAGGCCATCCCCGTCCTCCTGGGGATGGGCCTAGACGAGTTCAGCATGACGGCCTCCCTGGTGCCGGACGCCCGGCATGTCATCCGGGGCATGAGATACGCCGAGGCGATCGGGCTCGCCTCCCGCGTGCTTGGGGAGGGGACCGTCACCGGGGTGAGGGGGATTCTGGATTGAGGTTTCTCCCGGGCCGGAGGCGGCCCCGGCTTTCGGGGCATCCGGCGCCGGGGTGCGGCCGGACGGGGGGTCTGCCGGATCATGCGGGCCCCTCGCCGGGGCGCCGGCGCGCCGGGGGCGATCCCGGGCGCCCCGCCGCGGCGCGGTCCGCCGCGGGAGCCGGTGCGGGCGAGCGCCCGTGCCGGGCGCGACTCCGGACCCGGCCCATTCCGGAGCTCGCCTAGTTCCCGCGCCCGGCCGGATCTGGGGCCGGGCGCGGGGAGGCGAGCCGGGGCGGGAAGCCGGGGCCGGAGGCGGTTCATGCCGGGCGCAGGCCCGGCCGGCGGGGAGTGTCCCGCGAAAGGAGGCGTCAGATGCCGTTGGCAAGCCCGCAGGAGATGCTTGTGGACGCGAGGGAGGGCGGCTACGCCGTGGGCGCCTTCAACGTGGAGAACATGGAGATGGTGCAGGCCGTCGTCTCCGCGGCGGAGGAGGCCGCCGCCCCGGTGATGCTGCAGACGACCCCCGGTACGCTGCGGCACGCCGGGCCGGGGCTCTTCCTGGCGATGGCCCGGGCCGCCGCGCGGGGCGGCAGGGTGCCCGTCGCGGTCCACCTGGATCACGGCGACGGGCTCCCCGCCGTGGTCCGGGCCCTCAGGGCCGGCTACACCTCGGTCATGATCGACGGCTCCCGCGAGCCGCTGGAGCGCAACATGGCCATCACCCGCGCCGCGGTCGACATCTGCTCCCCCTGCGGCGTGCCCGTGGAGGGGGAGCTGGGGCGCGTGGGCGGCAAGGAGGACGACCTGGACGTGGCCTCCGGCGGCTACGCCGACCCCGGGGAGGCCGCGGTCTTCGTGCGGGAGACCGGGGTCTCGTCGCTGGCGGTGGGCGTGGGCACGGCCCACGGGGTCTACGCCAGGCCCCCCGAGCTGGATCTGGGCCTCATCGAGACGCTGCGGGCGGTGCTCGCGGTCCCGTTGGTCCTCCACGGGGCCTCGGGGCTGCCGGACCGGACCGTCAGGGAGTGCGTGAGAAGGGGCATCGCCAAGGTGAACTTCGCGACGGAACTCCGGATGGCCTTCACGGGGGCGGTGAGGTCCTACCTGGCGGAGGAGCCCGGGGCCTGGGATCCCAAGGGCTACGGGAGGGCCGGGCGCGAGGCGGTCAAGAACCTGGTGGTGGAGAAGATCCGCCTGTGCGGGGCTGAGGGCATGGCCGCCCGGGCCGTCCGGGCCGGATGCCCTGCGGCCGGCGGGGAGGAGGCGGCGTCATGAAGGCGGCGGTGCTGCACGGGAAAGGCGACATCCGCTACGAGGTTGTTCCCGACCCCGTCCCGGGGCCGGGGGAGGCGATCATCAGGGTGAAGGCGGCGGGTATCTGCGGATCGGATCTCCCGCGGGTCAACGAGGGCGCGGCGCGCTTCTTCCCCATCATCCTGGGCCACGAGTTCTCGGGGGTCGTCGAGGCCCTGGGCCCGGGGGTCGAGGGGCTCAGGGTGGGGGACCGGGCCACGGCGGCGCCCCTGGTCCCCTGCATGGCCTGCGGCGACTGCCAGAAGGGCCGGTACGCCCTCTGCCGGGACTACCGGTTCATCGGGTCCAGCCTGGACGGAGCCTTCGCCGATCTGGTGAGGGTCCCGGCCCGGGGGGCGGTGGCCTTCCCGGATTCCGTGCCCTTCGAGCAGGGGGCCTTCTTCGAGCCAGCGACCGTGGCCCTCCACGGGCTCTTCGCCGCCGACTTCCGGCCCGGGGGCGACGTGGCCGTACTGGGGGGCGGCACGGTGGGGCTCTTCGCCCTGCAGTGGGCGCTCCTGCTGGGCGCGCGGCGCGTGGCGGTCTTCGACGTCAGCCCGGAGCGCCTGGAGCTCGCGCTCCGGCTGGGGGCGGCGCGGGCCTTCGACACGCGGGGAGAGGGCTTCGCCGAGGACGCCCTGGACATGACTGGCGGAAACGGCTTCGGGCACGTCTTCGAGACCGCGGGCCGCAACGTCACCATGTCGATGGCCTTCGAGCTCGCGGCCAACCGCGCCTCCGTGTGCTTCATCGGCACCTCCCCGGAGGATCTGCGCTTCGGCTGGCGGCTCTTCGAGAAGATGAACCGCAAGGAGTTCCGGCTCACCGGATCCTGGATGTCCTACAGCGCCCCCTTCCCGGGCCGCGAGTGGACCATGACCGCCGAGCGTTTCGGGGACGGCGGGCTGCGCTTCGAGCCGGCCCTGATCTGCCGGAAGCTCCCCATGAGCGGGGCGGGGGACGCCTTCGGGCTCTTCAGGATCCCCGGGGCGGTTAACGGCAAGATCATGCTCGTGAACCAGGATTAGGGCCGGAGCCCGGCACGGGCGGCGCCCGTCCGGCCTGCTCCGGCGCCGAACGCCGCGGCCGGCTGGCGTCCGTTGCCCCACCCCTCCCCTCGGGGGGGCGCGAGACGCCCCGCCCGGAGGCTCCCGCCGCCCCGCCCGGGACTCGGCGCGGGTCCAAGCCCGCCGGTCTGGCGCCCCCGGCCGGGACAGGGCGCGGCGGCCGTACGCAGTTCACGCGGCGCCTCGTCCCGGGGGCGGCGCGGGCGCGTTTCCGGCGAATGCCATCCCCCGGGCTGACCGCGGGGGCGGGCAGGCAGGATCCGCGGGCCCCGGGCGGGGGACAGGGCGGCCTGCCGTCCGTGCCCCCTCGTCCGGGACTCGCCGCCACCCCCTCCCGCACCGCCCTTCCGGCCCCGCGCTGACGCTGGCGGCCCGGCGAAACAGTCCCCACTATCCCTGAAACGGGCCGGAGCATGCTATGATAACCACCGTGACCCTGAACGCCTCGGTCGACAAGCGCTACTCGCTGGAGCGACTCGAGCCCGGCACCGTGATGCGGCTGACCTCCTGCCGGGAGACGGCTGGGGGCAAGGGCCTTAACGTGGCCAGGGTCCTGAAGCTCCTCGGCGCGCAGGTGCTCGCGACGGGGCTGGCCGGAGGGAGGAACGGGGACTTCATCGAGTGCGAGCTCACCTCGCTGGGCATCTGCCACGACTTCGTGAGGATCCGGGGCGAGAGCCGCTGCTGCGTGAACGTAATCGAGGCCGAGACCGGCAGGCAGACGGAGTTCCTGGAGCCGGGGCCCCCGGTGGACGGGCCGGCCGTGGACGACTTCCTGGGGCGCTTCGAGAGGGCGGCCTCGCGCAGCTCGGTCGTGACCATCTCCGGGAGCCTGCCGCAGGGGATCCCGGAGGGCTTCTACGCCACGCTCGCGACCCTGGCGCGCAGGGCCGGGGCCCTTTCCATCGTGGACGCGGGCGGGGGGAGCCTGGAGTCGGCCCTGCGGTGCGGGCCGGATCTCGTGAAGCCCAACCTGGAGGAGGCCTCGTCCCTCCTGGGCCGCCGCCTCGAGAGCGAGCGGGACGCCGCGGACGCCGCGTCCGCCTGCCTGGACCTGGGGGCGCGGATCGCCGTCGTCTCCATGGGCGCCCGGGGCGCCGTGGTGGCGGGGCCGGACGCGCTCCTGAAGGTCAGCCCTCCCCGTGTCGAGGCCCGCAACGCCGTGGGGTGCGGGGACAGCATGGTGGCGGGTTTCGCGCGGGGCCTGGAGGGTTGCTGGGGGCTCGAGCGCTCCGCCCGCTTCGCGGTGGCGCTCTCCGCCGCGAGCGCCATGTGCGAGGAGACGGGCGGCTTCCGGGCCGGGGATCTGGAGTCCCTGCTGCCTCTGGTGGAGGCGACCGGGCTGCACTGAACCCCGGCGCGGGCCGGGGCCGCCTCCCCCACCGCCCAGGCCGCCGGCCGGGGCGGGGGGCGTTCGGCTTTAGAAAGGAGCCTCAACCTTATGCCCGGAGCCGGTAACGGGATGATTTCCGCAGCCTTCTTCGACTTCGACATGACCATCGTGGACTCCGAGGAGTCGCTGGTGAAAACCATGAACCTCTTCGCGGCCGACAAGGGCCTGCGGCCCATCACCCGCGAGGATCTCATGGCCAGCATCGGATGCACCCTCCAGGAGTCCTGGATACGGTACTGGGGGCGTTGCGAGCCGGACTGGCCCGACTACTACAAGGAGCGTTACGGGTTTGCCGAGCTCTCCGGGATCAGGCCCTTCCCCGACACGATCCCGCTCCTGGGCAGGCTCAGGGAGGCGGGCGTGAAGACCGCCGTCGTGACCAACCGCTGGAAGGCCCCGCTCGCGGTGGAGCTGGCGGGCCTCGGGGGCCGTTTCGACGCCGTCGTGGGCGCCGAGGAGGCGGAGCGCCCCAAGCCGCACCCCGACCCGGTCCTGAAGGCCCTGGAACTCCTCCGGGTACCGGCGGGTGAGGCCCTCCTCGTGGGCGACTCCGACGTGGACATCCTGGCCTCCGTGGCGGCGGGCGTCAAGGCCGTGGGGGTGCCCACGGGCGCCAAGAGCGCGGAGGAGCTCACGGCGGCCGGCGCCTGGAGGATCATCGGGCGGCTCGGGGAGTTCGCCGGGCTCGCCGGGCTGTAGGCGCCGGATCCCCGCCGCCCGGCCCCCCGGGAGGCGGGTGCCTGAGATCCCCTGCCTGCCGGGCGGGGCGCGGTTTTCGCGGGGCGGGAAGACCCTTGCCGCGCCCCCGGCAGGCGTCCTGCCCGCCACGAGTGACCTGTATTCCCGCCGGCGCCCGTGGCCCGGTTGGCCGGTTCCCGACGGCAGGCCCCGGTTCCCGGCTCCACGTGCCGTGGTGTTTCGCCGGAGGCCTTGGCGGTGG
>JAITEZ010000360.1 GCA_031281735.1 Deltaproteobacteria bacterium
GAATCTGTATCACCGCCAGGGAATCCCCGTCTTCTCGTTGATTTCGCGGCAGTTTTTCATAATAACCAGAGAACTGTAAGATATGTTCCGTGCCTTTGACAGGCCTTGCGATCCTGCAGCCCGGGGAACTTGCGTGCCCGTTATGATAACAACACAACTCGGATTAAGTGCACGTTTCGGCATAAAGATCGTGTGACTGTTCAAAATATGTTTGATGCTCTGATAATTCATATGATATCTTTCCCTAGGCATAAGACTCCATATCAGTTCACGAGGAGGCGAATGGAGTGTCAAGGACGGGAGAGGGTGAGACCTGGAAGTCTCAAAGTGTGCCATAATTTCGCATTTGGCGGCTACTGGGCATAATCAATGTAATATATTTATATTTATTAAATATTATTTTTTATGATTATATTATTTATGAAGATAAATATAATATATTATTTATCTCAATATGGGTGTTTCACTATCAATCATCCCCGTTAACGGATGGTAACCTTCAGCGGAGTGCGCCTGTCCCGGACGGGAGGCCCGCCCCCGTTGCGGCGATCCTGCCGGACGCCTTGAGTTGGAACAAGAGGGAGGCTGATCTGCCGCTAGAGTCACCGTCATTGAGGCCAGGCAGGCCGCCTGCCGACGGCGATGAGACAATCGTTCGATAATAGATTCTGTTTCATAAATTGTTATTGTCAAGATGTCGATATCATGATTAACATTTTTTATGTTGCTTAACATTATTATAAACTAAGATAAGTTTTAATATTTAATAAATATATTATTTTATGCTATTATAGTATAGAAATTATTGATATATTAACCAATAGTCGAAAGTGATTCTTTTTCTGGCCCTAACCGGCCGTCAGGGCAATCATGCCGCGGCGGTCATTCCACAGGAGATATCGCATGAGGACATCCGTAACACTGCTCGCGACTGCATTCCTGCTCCTGGCGTCAGCCACGCGCCTGACTGCCCAGCCGCCCGGGGGGAAGGGCCCCGTCGACCTCCCGCCCGAGGCAGTGGGCGCTGCGGAGGGGGCCGGCGCCTTCGGTCTCGATCTCTACCGGAACCTGGCAGCGCGGGATGGGAACCTCTTCCTCTCCCCGCTCTCGGTCTCGGCGGTGCTCTCCATGGCCTACGCCGGGGCGGGGGGCAAGACGGCCGAGGCCTTCGAGAGGACCCTCATCCGGCTCCCGGGCGGATCCGCCGAGCCCCTGGGTGCCTGGAAGACCCTCGAGGACAGCCTGTCTGCCGCCGCGGAGGGCTCTGAGCTCTCCATAGCCGGTTCGCTGTGGCCGGAGAAGTCCGCCGCCCTCAAGCGGGGCTACCTGAGGTCGGTCGAGCGGGCCTTCGGGGCGCGGATCTTCCCGCAGGACTTCGCCAAGGGAGGGGACGCTCCCCGCCAGGCCATCAATTCCTGGGCCTCCCGCGAGACCAAGGGCAAGGTGAAGGAGCTCCTGGGGGGCCCGCTCCCGCCCGACACCAGGCTGGTGCTCGCCAACGCCGTGTATTTCAAGGGAGGCTGGCGCGACACCTTCGATCCGGAGGCGACGGCCGGGGGGACATTCCACGCAGCGGGCGGCGGGAAGATCAAGGCCCGCTTCATGAAGAGGACGGGCCCCTACGGCTACCTGGAAGACTCACTCGGCCAGGTGCTCGAGCTCCCCTACTCCGGCAGGCGCCTCGCGATGCTGGTGCTGCTCCCCGGGAATGCCAAGGACGGCATGGAGAGGCTGGCGGGGTCGCTCGATTGGCCGGCCCTCTCGAAACGCCTGGAGGGGCTCGCGACCGAGCAGGTCGAGGCGAGCCTGCCGCGGTTCTCCGTCTCCTGGGGCACCGAGTCGCTCAGGGAGGCGCTCGATGCCCTGGGCCTCGGGCCCGCCTTCGCCCCCGATGCGGACTTCTCCCGCATGTCCGGCGAGCCGCTTAAGATATCCGACGTGCTCCACCAGGCCTTCGTGGACGTGACGGAGGAAGGCACCGAGGCCGCCGCGGCCTCCGCCGCGGTGGTGGTGCGCTCAGCTCACCTCCCTTCCGGGAAGCCCAGGATCTTCAAGGCTGACCGGCCCTTCGTATTCCTCATCAGGGAACGGGAGACGGGGGCGATCCTCTTCATCGGGAGGCTTTCCGAGCCGGCCGGGGAGAGCTGAGGCGGCGGCGCCCCGCCGCCCGGCGGAACAGGGCGGCGGGGCGCCGCTGGGCGGGGCGGATCCCCCCCCTCAGGATCCCGGAGCCCGCACGCCCTGCAGGCGGCAGAGCGCGCGGGACGCCCGTGTCCTGTGCAGTTTCCAGGGGTGGCGCCCTCTCGGGGGGGGTTGGGGGAGCCCCCTCAGGAGGTTCGCCAGCTCTCCATGCAATGCCCCGCCTCGGGGCGGCGGCAGTTCCGTAGCGGCATAGCCCCCGGCGCACGGGAGGCGCCCCTGCCGGGAGCGGGACGCCCCGGCTGCCGGCGACCGGAAGGCTCCGCGCCGGGAACACCGGCCTTCCTGCTCAGAGGGGGCCGGGACAACTCGTGAGCGTACTGCATCGGCACGCCAGGCATCGCCCAGCCTGCGGCTTTTCCTGGGCCCTGCAGTGCCGGGTCGAACCCGGATCCGAGTGATACCGCTACGGGACGCGTTCTGTCCGCAGTCGAGGGTGCGGAGCAGGAGGATCCAGCTCCCGTGGTCAGTCCGCGGTCGTGAGCGCGGGCGAGTGGTCGCGCGCGGCGGCGTCGAATACCGCGTGCCTCAGAAGATCTGGGCGGACCTTGCGGAGGAACTGCACCGCGAACATGCACACGAAGCCCTCGATGACGGCTATCGGCAGGTTGCCTGCGGCGACCGCCCAGGCGACGGCAGTGTACTCGCCGTTCTCACCCGAGAGGTAGAGCGCGAGCCCCACCAGCGCCCCGGAAATGAGGACGGTGAGTGACCCGCAGAGGAAGCCCGCGGCAGAGCTTGCGGCGGCGCTCCTGCCGTTCACGGCGGGCCTGAGCAGCGTGCCGAGGAGGACCGCGGGCGCCGCCATGGTGAAGGTGTTCACCCCCAGCGTGGTCAGGCCCCCGAAACCGAAGAGAATCCCC
>JAITEZ010000415.1 GCA_031281735.1 Deltaproteobacteria bacterium
CCCCGGCCGCCCCAGCCGCCCCGGCGGGCCATGCGGGAAGCCCCGGGGCTAGCCGTTCTCGGCCAGATAGCACAGCTCTGTCCGCACGGCACCGCTGAAGCCCGCCTTCCTCACCGCCCGGGCGTAGATGTCGATCTGGATCCTGTAGGCGGTCTCGTCGGCCGGCCGGGAGAGCTTGTAGTCGACTATGACCCCCTCGCCCGCGGCGTTGAGGAAGAAGAGATCCACCGCCCCCGTGAGGGTCAGCGGGCCGCGCCCCCGCCCGTCCCCGTCGAGCCTGAGCCAGAAGGGCCACTCCCGCCAGTTGAGCCGTCCGGCCTCCACGGCCTCGCGGGCCTCCCGGCCGAGGGGGCTCTCCTGGAAGCGCAGGGCCCGGCCCGCCAGGATCTCCAGCCCTTCCGGGGACACCTCCTCCCCCAGCCGCGCGGCCTCCTCCCTGGCCATCTCGCGGTAGCGCTCCAGATCCCTGGCGAAGTCGGTCCTCTCCAGCGCCGCGTGGACGATGATCCCCTGCTTGGCGGGGGCGAGCCCCCCGGGGAACGCGGGCACCCTCTCCCCCGCCAGCGGCTCCCGCTTGAGGCGTCTGTCCGCCTCCGGCGAGACCGGATCGTAGCCGTCCTCCCAGGGCTCCTCCGGCTCCCGGCCGCCGCGGACGGGAGGGGCAGGCCGCGGGACGGCCGGCCCCGGCCCCTTCCCGGACGCCATCAGCGCGTAGCGGGTGACCGTGCCCGTCCAGGCGGCGGGCGGCGGGAGCGGCGCTATCATCGCCGCGCGGGGGAGCCCCGCCCCACGGCCGCCCCCGGCCGGGGGGGCTTGCCCGGCCCTGGCGACGGCCTCTGCGGCCACGGCGGCACGGCGCCCCCCGCCGTCCCCGCCGGCCGCCGGGCGGGCCTCATCCAGCCAGATGTCCGGGAATTCCCCCGGCCCTGCCTCCCGGAAAGCCACGTGCCCCCCCGGATCCGGCCATGAGCTGAGCTGGTGGAGCCATGCGGCCTTGTCGAAGTCTCCCCTTTGGGAGCCGTCCACCCGGGCCGTCGGAGCGGCCCCGCCGGAGTCCCCCCCCTGGGGGCCGTCCCCCCGGGCCGTCCACCTGGCCCGGATTTTATCCAACACGTTCTCGCTGGCCGCCTTCCCGAGAATCACCAGGTGATCGCGGGCGCGGGTGGCCGCCACGTAAAAAACCCTCATGTGCTCGTGGCGGGCCTCCAGGTTCTCGGCTTCCGCGATCCTGCCGTATCCCGCCCCCTTCAGCTCCTCCGGGCCTCCTTCGGTGGCGAGCTTCAGGTCGATCTTCCCCTCGTCGCTCATGACGATGCTCGGCGAACGGTCCCTCTCCTGCCTGTGGGCCTCGGGGATCAGCACCACAGGGAACTCCAGGCCCTTGGAGCGGTGGATGGTCAGGATGTTGACGGCGCCCTCGGAGATCGTGCCCCCGGCGGGGAGCTGCTCGCCGCCGCCCTCATCTTCCCCCTCGCCTGGATCCCCTCCCGGGAAGCCGCCCCCGCCGGGGCTCCCGGCGTCCTCCGGGGCGCCCTCGCCCTGGCGGTTGGCGGCGCCCAGGATGCCCTCTACCAGATCCGCAGGGGAGTCCGGGAGGTCGCGCCCGGTGACGGGGAGCGCCTTCACGAGCTCCAGGACGGTCTGGAGGGCGCGGACCCTTTCCGGGGCGCCGCCCGGCTGGCCCTCGTCCCGGAAGACCAGCGGCACCAGGCCGCGCTCCTCCGCCACGAGCTCCATGATCTCGCCGGGAGGGCGGCGCTGGACGGGATCCCGGAGGGAGAGGAAGAGTCCCCGCAGATCCTCCAGGACCCGGAGATCCTCCGCCGGCAGCCCTTCCGGGAAGGCCGCCCTCCCCGTGAAATAGGAGGAGAGCCGTGTCCGCCCCGGCCCGTGGCCGGGGGCGCTGGGTGGGCAGAGCCGCCCGAGCGAGGCCTCGGAGACGGGGCCCAGGGGCGACGCGAGCGCCGCCGCGAGGTTCAAGTCGGTCTCCACCCCCGCGAGGGCCAGCCAGAAGCGGACCAGCCCCGCGGCGGCCGGATCCGCGAAGGGATCCTCGCCCTTGACGGTGTGCGCGGGGATACCCTCCTCGCGGAGGGCCAGCTCGAAGGCGTCGGAGTGGGTCTTCTGGCGGAGGAGGATGGCGCAGTCCCCGGGCCGGGGCACCCGCGGGGCCTCGGAGCCGTCCGGGGCCCTGGCGCCTATGAGCACCCCCTCTTCCCCGGAGAGGATCCCCTTCAGGTGCCTGGCGAGGATCCGGGCCTCGATCCGGGTGCTGTCCACCTTCCCCCCCCCGGCCCCGGCCTTCCCCGCTTCGGGCTCCCCGGCGTCTTTCCCGCCTTCCTCGCCGGTTCCGGCAGACGCGGCATCCTCGGCATTCCTGCCGACCTTGCCCACCCCCGCCTTGGCGGCCTTGGCGGCCTTGCCCTCCCCCGACTTGGCAACCGTGGCGGCCTTGCCCTCCACAGTCTTGGCGGCCTTAGCGGCATTGCCCTCCACAGTCTTGGCGGCCTTGGCGGCATTGCCCTCCACAGTCTTGGCTCCCTCGCCCTCTCCTGCCTTGGCTCCCTTGCCCTCTCCTGCCTTGGCTCCCTTGCCTTCTATCCCTGAGGGCTCGCCGGCGCCTTTCCCGCCTCCCCCGCCGTTTCCGGCAGGCGTCTTCGCGTCGGGGGGTATCAGGAGGGCCACCGCCGCCGGCCCCTCGTAGAGATCCTCGCGGACGGACTTCTGCTTCCCGTAGGACTCCCCCATCACGGCGCCGAAGTAGGCGTTGAAGAAGCCGACGAGCCTGCCCACCGTGCGGTAGTTGGTGTCCAGGGACAGGGCCGCCCCCCTGGCCTCCCCCGCCTCCCGGAGGCGCCTCTCCAGCCCCTCCATCACCGCCGGCTCGGCCCCCCGGAAGCGGTAGATGGACTGCTTGTGGTCGCCGAAGGCCAGGAAGGAGGGCGGGGCCTTCCCCCAGTCTATGCAGGCGAAGGGGGCGGGCGGACGGGACCGCGCCTCCCCCACCCCGGGGGCGCCGGGATCAGCGGTACCCCCCTGTTTCTGGATGACCAGCCCGAGGGTGTCCGCCTGGAGGCGGTTCGTGTCCTGGAACTCGTCCACCACCAGGAGCTTCCAGCGCTCCTGCTCGTCCCGCCTGACGTCCGGCCTCTCGCGGAGGATCCGCCTCGCCAGGTAGAGCATGTCGCTGAAGGCGATGGCCCCCCGGGAAAGCCTCTTCCGGAAGGCCCTCTCGCGCAGGCCCCCCGAGAGCGCGCAGAGGGCCGCCCGCGCCGGGGCGAGCCTGGCCTCGCCTTCCCAGGCGTCCAGGACCGCGAGGATCTCTCCGAGCTCTTTCCTGAAGTCCCCGCTGGCTTTGCCCTTCCTGTAGCCGGACCCGCTGATGACGGCCTTCAGCTCGCCCCAGGCCTCGCGGAAGGGCGCGAGGGCCGGCGGGGAGAGCTCGCCCGCAGGCGGCCCCCAGCGCTCCCAGAACCCGGCGAAGGCTTCCAGGCCGGCCACCAGGCCCGCCCGCTTTTCGTGGGAATTCGGCAATATGCTCCTGCCGTCCGCGGCCCGCGCCAGGAACTCCCCCGCCTTGTCCCGGAAGGAGGAGAGGGCCGCCCGGGGATCCGGGATCGCGGCGCCGTCCGCCGGCAGGAGCCTTTCCAGGCCCCACTCGCTCACCCGCACCTCCACCGCCCTTAGCCACCCCGTGAGGCTCGCGCCGGCGGGTCCCCGGGGGCTGAAGGGCACGCTCGCGAGGATCGTCAGGACGTCCGGGTCCCCGTCCCGCAGGAGATCGTACAGGGCCTCCAGGACATCCTCCTCGCCGCCGCTTTCCGGCGCGAGCCCCGAGGGCAGCCCGAGCGCCCATCCGGCCCTCCGGACCAGGGAGTTGGCATAGCCGTGGATGGTGCCTATCTCGCTCTGGGAGAGGTTCCGGATCTCATCCGACCAGTAGCGGGAGAGGCCCCCGCCCGCCGCCGCGGCGAGCCTGGCCCGGAGCCCGGCGGCCAGCCGCTCCCGCATCTCCCCCGCCGCCTTGTCGGTGTAGGTGAGGGCGAGCACGTTCGCGACGCTCCTCTTCGCGGGATCCCGCTCGAGGTACCTCAGGACGTACTCCACCAGGGTCCTGGTCTTGCCGGTGCCGGCCCCCGCCGTGACGCAGAGGTTGACGGCGGAGGCCAGCACCCGCTCCTGGGACTCGTTGAAACCGCCTTCGGCCATCCTACCCTCCTCGCCCGGCATCCCTCCGGGCCTCCCGGCACCGATCGCAACGGCACCCCGTTCCCTGCCTCCGCAGCCCCTGCCTCCGCGGCCACGGCCTCTGCGGCCTAACAGGGCCGCCTGTCGCAGATCCCCTGGTAGTCGCAGTTCCGGCAGTCCATCTGGTTCCGGCCGCCCGCCACCGGCTCGATGCCTCCCTCCAGGAGGTTCTCCCAGAGCCGGGCCAGCACCTCCGGGCCACCCTCCTCGGCCGCGGCGGTATATTTCCCGCCTTTCCCGGCGAACAGGAACTCGAAGCGGGCCGAGGCGGGCTGGCCCAGGTCCCGCCCGGCGGCCAGCCTGTACAGGAGGAGCTGGAAGTGGGCGCGGCTCATGCCCGCGGGCCTGTGCAGGGGCCCGTCCCCCGCGGGATCTGGCGGCTCCCAGGACTCCGCCTCCTTCCTGGCATTCTCGTCCGGGGCGAAGTGTTGCGAGTATCTCATCTTGTAGTCGACTACGAGGCAACCCCCGCCCGGCAGGCGGTCGACGCGGTCCACGCGGCCCCGGAGCAGGAAGGCCCCCCGGGCGCTCTCCACGCGCAGCGGCGCGACCTGCGGGAGGCCCTCCGCGCCGTCCTCCGGGGAGTCACCCGCGCCGGAGGGCCCGAAGCCCCACTCGAGGCCCTCTATCACCCGGCCCTCGAGATCCTCCTGACGGGACCGCCAGCCCAGGAGGGCCTCCCGGAGCCTCCGGCGCTGGGCCTCGTAGACGGGGCGCCTCCCTGTCGGTACGACCCGGAAGGCCTCCGCGGCCTCCGCGTCGAAGATGCGGGCGAGGGCCGCCTCCGAGAGGCTCCCGGCGGGCGGCGGGCCCCCCGCGCCGCCCGGCCGCCCCGCCGCGAGCAGGGGACGCAGGAACAGCCGGAGGACACTGTGGAAAAGCTCCCCCTGGTGCCGCGGCGACCATTCCGCGCCGGCCTCCGGGACGGGGCGGATTCCCAGGAGATGCCCGTACCAGAAGGCCCGCGGGCACGCGGCGTAGGAGGTGAGCGCCTCGAAGGGGACCAGCGGCTCGCCCCCGTGGCGGGGGAGCGAGGCCAGCCAGGCCAGGAGGGCGCCTGTGGGGACCCGCTGGCGCGGGCCGCCCGCGGCCCTCGGCGCGCGGGGCGGCGGGAAGGCGGAGGGGTCGGCCCCCGCGGCCTCCAGGGCCTCCGCGCGCCTCCCCTCGGGGAGGGTCAGGAGGTGGAGGGCCAGCTCCTCGGGGGCGGCCAGGAGCCCCGCCTCGGGCGGGACGTCCCGGCCCATCTCCTCCACCCGGAGCCCCCCCCCCGGCCAGAGGGCCAGGAGGCTCTCCACGATGGGGGACGGTAGCGCGTCCTTGCCGTCCAGCCTCCTGGCGGGATACATGACGAAGACCCGCCCGGCCTGCCCCAGGGCCGCCGCCGCGGCCTCCTCCTCCTCGCGGCTGCGTTCCGCGGCGCTGGTCCACAGCGATCTCCCCGCCCGGAAACCCCTGAAGCCCTCCACGAACTCCGACGGCCAGAAGGTGCCCTCGGCCCGGCCCGTCGGGAAGCCCTTCTCGTTCAGGCCCAGGAGGAACAGGACGTCCAGGGAGGCCCCGTGGATCCCGTAGTAGTGGTGAACCCGGATCCTCCCCGCCGGCTCGGACTCCTCCGCCGGGGCCGGCACGTAGGCCTCCCCCATGGCGATCCCGAGCCATTTCCGGAACTCCGCGGCGGACGCCGGGGGGGCATCGGGGGAGGACGCCAGCGCCCCCCCCAGGGAGTCCAGGGTCTCCAGGAAGGCGGCGACGGCCAGGCGGTCCCGCTCGAGGGCCTTCCCCGCCTCCCCGGCCCGGCGGCCGGCGGGGCCGTCCGGCGCCGCGGGGACGCGGGGGGCACGGGACGAGCCGCGGACGCCCGGGGCGGGGCGGGCGCGGGCCAGGGTCTCCTCCCCGCCCCAGCGGTACAGCCCCAGGGCCTCCCGGAAGACGCGGAGGAACCCCTCCCAGCCCGCCTCCCTCTCCAGGCGCCCCTCGAGGGCCCTCAGGCCCTCCACCGCCTGATGGATCCGGAGGCACAGATCCGCCGGCACCGGATCCGCGCCGCTCCCGGCGCCCGCCGGGCGGCCTTCGCCGCCCCCCCCGCCGCCGGCCGCCACGGGGTGCGCCCTGTCCAGTGCGGCCCTCTCGGCGAAGCCAGCCCCCGCCCGGTCGTCGGCGACGCCCGAGTCCCTCAGCCAGTCGAGGGGGGACTCGCCGAAGCCGAAGTCCAGGTAGGGGTTCAGGAGCGCCCGGGCGACCCTCCGGCGTTCCCAGACGGAGCCGAAGAGGCTCAGGAGATCCAGGACGGCCAGCACCGGCGCGGTCTCGGCCAGGGGCTCGCCGCTCCGGTGGAGGAGCCGCAGGCCCAGGCGGCGGGCGCAGTCGTCGAGCATGGGGACGTAGGCCCGGAGGCTCGGGACGACCACGGCCGCCCGGGAGGGGTCGAGCCCCTCCACTACGAGCGATTTTGCGATCCGCAGCGCCGACTCGCACTCCATGTACGGGCTGGGGGCCCTGATCACCCGCAGGCGGCCCTCCGGGGGCGGCGCGGGCCCCGCTGGCGGCGGGCCGAAGAGGTTGCCCGCGGCATACCGCAGGGCCGGCGGTATTTCCGGCTCCCGGAAGACCGTCGGCTCGTTGCCGCCGGTGGAGACGTCCGAGAAGTCCAGGCGGAGCCCCGCCTCCCCCCCCCTCCCGGCCGTCTCGAGATCCTCGATGAGGAGCTTCCTGAGGACGCCCGCCCGGACGCGTTCCACCTTGTCGCTGAGCCAGCCCGGCCCTTCCAGGGTCAGGTGCACCCGGCAGCGGACGGCAAGCGCCTTCACGAGATCCGCCTCGAAGGGCGAGAGCCTCTGGAAGTGCAGGAGGCGCACCTCCGCCAGCCCCGCGAGCGTCCGGAACCCCCGGCCGGCCCTGAGGGCCTCCAGGAGCCCCCGCCTGAGACCCTCGGCATCGTCCTCGTGCCTTTCGGCGAGCCATTCCTCGTGGCGGCGCCCGAGCTCGGCCACCGTCCGGGCGAGCCCCGGGGGACTCATGGCCTCCACCTCCCCCCAGCCGATGCCCGCCTGCCTGATGCGCCCGATGCCGTCCGCGAGCTCCCCCGCGAGCTCGGAGGCGAGTTCCGGGCCGGGCGGCTCCGGGAGCTCGAGGGCCGGGAAGAGCCCCTCGGCCAGCCGCTCCATGTGGAGCCTCCCGGCCCAGGGATCCGCGGGTCTCCTCCCCAGCTCCCTCAGGAGCTCCCGCTCCAGCGACCTCATCGTCAGTACCCGCGGCATGAGAACCACGCCCCGGGAACTCCTGGCGAGTACGGAGTCCCGGAACTCCGCCAGCACCGGCTCGCTGGGGACCACGTAAAGCATGCTCTGGTCGAAGACCGTCTCCAGGGCGGCGGGCAGTTCCTCTGGCGGGCACTGCATGGGGCTCCTCTCGCGCCCGGACTGGGCGGCGGCGGGACCTGTCGCCGCCCGCGGGGCGGGGGACGGGTCGGGAAGCGGACGTGAAACCCGGCACGGGCCGCGGCACGGGTCGGTTAGGATGCCGCAGGGCAGGGGTAAGGCTGGCGGGTGCCACTGGCGGGTAAGCCGGGCACCCCGCAAGGGAAGGGGCACCGGGAGGGGAAGGCTCGCTCCTGGCGGGGAAGGTGCACTATGGGCTGGGAACCTGGACGCCGGGCAGGGAAGGCGGGTGCCCCGCAAGCCAGGCGGGTGCCGGGCGGGGAAGGCGCACTCCTGGCTCGGAGCGCACTCCTGGCTCGGAAGGCGCTCTCCGGGCTGGGAGGCTCACTCCTGGCTCGGGAGGCGCTCTCCGGGCTGGGAAGGCGCACTCCTGGCTCGGGAGGCGCTCTAAGGCGCACTCTGGGCTGGAAAGGCGCACTAATGGCTCGGAAGGCGCTCTCCGGGCTGGGAGGCGCACTCATGGCTCGGAAGGCGCTCTCCGGGCTGGGAAGCAGGGCGCCGGGCAGGGCAGGCGGGCACCAGTAACAGGCGCGAGGGAAGCAACTCCGCGCCTTCCTTGCGGGACAACGGGGGGAGCCCCGCTCCTCGCGGCCACGGCGGCGGGACGGAAGACTAAACCTGCAGGAACCGGCAGACTGCCGGGCTCGGCCGGGACGCGATGCTGGCACCAGCCAGGGCGCAAGGCGAATCGAGATCCGGCGGGACGGGAGGCGGATCGTGACTCCGTTCACGGAGGGTGTGAAGGAGGCGGGAGGAAGCGTGCATCGGGCCCGTCGGCCAGCCCGATGGCGCAGGCGGCGGGCCTCCGCCCGGCCCCCCTCCCTGGCTACGGTTCCGGAAAGGGGATTCAGCCCAGGGGCGCGGCGGCCTCGGGCAGGAAGAACAGCAGGATAGTGGCGCTGTAGTGTCCCTCGCTCTCGATGGACACCCGGAAACAGTGCCCGGACTCCGGCACGTCTCCGACATCGTGCTCCTGGAGCCTCTCGGGGGGAGAGAAGTCGACCCTCAGGCCGTGATCGGCCCAGGCAGAGCAGGTGAGGCCGATCACCACGTTCAGGAACTCTCCCACGTAGTTGTCGGTCTCGACCTTGGAGGTGGAGGAGGGTAGCCCCAGGTAGTCGGCGACGTCCCGCGCGAAAAGGACGGCCTTTTCCAGGGTATCGAAGGCGCAGATGAAGAAGCCGTTCACCCTGGCGCCTTCGGGGTTCTCACCGCGGAAGTCCACCCTCTCGCCCAGCGTGAAACGCGTCCGCTGGCCCCCGGGCCGCTCAGGGCGCGTCTCGACCCGGTCGGGGCGGCGGCGGGTCATGGTGGCGAAGACGGCGGAGGCGTGGGAGGCCAGGGCCAGGGAGCACTTCTCGTACATCGTCAGTCCTGAGTGAGGCAGCCTGGGCCGGGGCGCTGATCCCGGCGTCCAGGGCGGGAATCAAGATGTTGTCTGCATCCTGGCCTCTTATATCCTTATCAAGGTGTCCCGTCAAGGGATCGCGGCGGGTGCCGGCGGCGCGGAAGACGCGGGCGGGACGCGGCCGGCCGTAACGGTCGCCTCCGACGGCGTCCGCCGGGACGGCCCCGGCTCCCGGCCGCCGGGTGCCGGACCGGGCAGCGCCCCGGAGGGAGGCATGCGCCCCCGCCCCCGGAAGGCGGCGGCCGACGCCCCGGCGCGGCAGGCGGGGCGCTCAAAGCCCGGCGGGAACCACGGCGGTGGCGAGGCGGCCGGGAGGCCCGGACGGGCGATCGGGCCTGATCCCCAACACCCGGAACGCCGGGCCCGGAGGCGGGCGCCGGGCGGCGCGGGCTCGTCCTGGCCCGCGCCTGCGGCGACCGGGAGGCCCTGACGCGCGAGGCGGTGCTGATCCTTGGATACCATCCCCGGAACACCGGGCCAGGGGCCGGATTCCTGGCGGCGCGAGGCCGTGCGGATCCGGAGCCGGCGGCGTCCGGCGCGCGGCATGCCCTTCCCGCCGGCGGCCGGGAGGGAGGCCGAGCCCTCCCTCCCGGCCGCGTGAACCGCGGATGCCCCCGGCACCGGCGATCTCCGGCCCGGCGGCTTCCGGGGCGGCCCGTTGCGGAACTCCCCCAGCGGACGCTGGAGCGACGGCAGTCGCGGGGGGACGGGCCCGTGGCGGGCGGCGGCACCAGCGGGAAGGGAAGGCCGCTTGCCTGCCGCCCGTATCCGCCGCAGATCGCCTACGCGAACAGCTTCCGCAGGAGGGAGACCGTTTCTGCGAAGCGGGGAGCAGGAGGGAGACCGTTTCTGCGAAGCGGGGAGGAAGCGGGGAGGAACGGGGAGGAAGCGGGGAGGAAGCGGGGAGGATGATCAGGAAATGCATCCTCATCCGCATCCGGGCGCTCAGCCGCGACAGGGCGATCACATGCCTGGCGCGGGACAGGCGCACTCCAAGGGGGAGGGGGGCCGGGGCGATCCCCGGCGCGCCGCCGCACCGATGCCGTTCGGCTTCCGATGGCGTCAAGGGCGATCCGCGGATGCGCAAGAAAAATCATCCACCTCTGCATCCGCGCCCCCCTGAACCCCGTGCGGTTAAGACGTTTCCGCCGGAGGGATCCGGTAATTGACGCGCGCGTCAATTACCTGACCCCGCGACCCGACAGGCGACGGGG
>JAITEZ010000013.1 GCA_031281735.1 Deltaproteobacteria bacterium
CGCGGGGCGCCGGACGGCCCGGAGGCCCGGCCCCGGCGCCTGCCGCCGCGGGGACGCGGCGGCCTTCAATTATTGGCACGGGGGTTGTATATAATACCAGGCGGCCGCGAGTCCGCCGGGGCCGCGCGGCCCCGGCCCGGCAATGACACCGGGGCGCGGGCGGCGGAAGAGACGAAGTTCAGGCAAGCCGCGGCGCCCGGCCGTTCCGGCGCCCGCGGCGCAGGCCGGGCGGGGCCCGGCCTGCGCGCCGAAGGATCCTGACATGAAGAGACCCACCCTTGGCGTGAACATGATAATCAGGGACGAGGCGGAGAACCTCCCCAAGAGCCTCGCCCCGGTCATGAGCCTCTGCGACGAGGCCGTGGTGGTGGACACCGGCTCCCGCGACGGCTCCAAGGCCCTGGCCCGCTCCTACGGGGCGCGGGTCTTCGACTTCCCCTGGCGGGGGGACTTCGCCGCCGCCCGCAACCAGGCCCTCTGCTCGGCCCGCACGGACTACGTGCTCTGGCTGGACGCCGACAACAACATCCCGCCCGCGGGCTTCGAGGCCCTGCGGGAGGCCCTCCCCCCCGTGAACGGGCCGCCCGCCGTGCTCATGTGCGCGGAGAGGGTGCTCCCACAGGGGGACCTGCTGTGGCAGAAGCGGGTCTTCCCCAAGAGCCCGGGGGTGCTCTTCCGGGGCACCGTCCACGAGCAGCTCACGCACCCCGAGTGGATGGCGGTGAGGCTGGTGGACGCCGAGATCACCCACTGGGGCTACGCGGACCCCGCCGAGGCCCGCCGCAAGGGGGAGAGGAACCTCAGGCTCCTGCTGGAGGCCCCGGGGACCCTCGAGGGGGACTTCTACCACCTCTACCAGACCGGCCGGACGCTCATGAACCTCCGGCGCTTCGCGGAGGCGCGGGGCTTCCTGCAGCGGGCGGCCCAGAGCCAGACGGCCAACATGTCGCTGTGGAGCCACGCGGTCATCCTCCTCTCCGAGTGCTGGAAGCACCTGGGCGACCAGGCCCGCGCCGAGGCGGCCCTGCGCAGCCTCGCCGCGATGCGCCCCGGCTACGGCCCCGGGCGCTACTTCCTGGGCCGCCTCCTGTACGGCACCGGGAAGGCCGCCGAGGCCGGCCCCGAGCTCGCCGCCGCCCTGGAGCTGGGCCTCGCCGACCCCGGCTGGGGGGCCTCCCCGGAGAGGCTCTCCTTCACCTGCGCGTCCCTCCTGGGCCGCATCCTCTCCGAGTCCGGGGACGAGGCGGGGGCCGAGAGGGCCTACCGCCGGGCCCTCGGGTTCTCCCCCGCGAACCCCGAGCCCCGGGTGGCCCTGGCCGAGCTGGCCCTGGTCGCCGGCCGCACGGTGCAGGCCAGGGAGCTCCTGGGCAAGGCCCTCGAGCTGGCGCCCTTCCACCGCAAGGCCCGGCACCTGGCCCGTGAGCTCTCCGGAGGCCCCGCGTGAGCCCGGCCCGCACCGTAGGCTTCTACACCGAGGGGCCCCCCTTCGAGGGGGACTCCGTGGAGCGGGGGCCCCTGGGGGGGAGCGAGACGGCCTTCATCGAGATCACCCGCGCCATGGCCCGCCTGGGCTGCGAGGTCACGGCCTTCAACAACTGCTCCGCCCCCGCCCTCCACCGGGGGGTGGAGTACCACCCCTTCCGGAGCTCGCTCCCGCTGCTCGCCAGCCGGCGCTTCGACGTGATGGTGGTGAGCCGCTTCTTCGGCTTCTTCAACCTGCCCATCCGCGCGCGGCTCAAGGTCCTCTGGAACCACGACACCCTGGAGAACCCGGGGGCCCTGCGGAACATCCAGGACGAGATCGACCTGTTCCTCGTGCTCTCGCGCTTCCACCGCGACAACTACCTGACGCGCCTCCCGCAGCTGGACGACCGCATGGTGGTGACCCGCAACGGCCTGAACCTCGAGCTCCTGGACCGGAGCGCTGCGGGCGCCGCGCGCGACCCCGCGAAGCTCCTGTACGCCTCCCGGCCGGAGAGGGGCCTCAGGCCCCTGCTGGAGGAGATCTGGCCGCGGCTCAAGGAGGCCCGCCCGGGGCTCAGGCTCTACATCTGCGGCTACACGGTCGCCCGGGACGCGCTCGACCCCGCGCTCCCCGGCCTGTACGACTACCTCGACCTCCTGTGCGCCCGCGACCCCGACGTCGTGAGGCTGGGGGCGCTCCCCAAGGGCGAGTACTACCGCCACCTGGCGGAGAGCGCGCTGGTGGTCTACCCCTGCACCTTCCCGGAGATAAGCTGCATAGTGTCCCTCGAGGCCCAGGCCCTGGGCACGCCCATCCTCACCTCGGACTCCTACGCCCTCTCGGAGTCCGTGGCGTCCGCGCGCTTCCGCGTCGGGGGCCGGCCCGGCTCCCAGGGCTGGATCCGGGACTTCGTGGAGCGGGCCCTGAGGCTCCTCTCCGATCCCGAGGGCACCCGCGCGGCGGCGGAGGAGTGCCGGAAGGCCGTGCGGGAGCGGTACACCTGGGACCAGATCGCCCAGGAGTGGATGCGCATCTTCGACCTCTCCCTCAGGGCGCGCGAGACGAGGCACGTCCTGGTGGAGAGCGCGGCCGCCCCGAGACGCGATGGACTCCTGGTTTGACAGGAACCTCGCGCTCCTGGCGGCGCGGGACGGGGGCCTCGCCTCCCTCCTGGCGGGCTACGCCCCGCGCCGCCCCGCGGGCCCCGGGCCCCGCGGCCCCGCGGCGGGGGCGGGGGCGGCCCCCGGCGATCCTGGCCGCCAGGTCTTCACGGCCCCGCCCGGCGCGCCGGGGGCCTTCGGGGGGGCGGCCCTCCCCGCCGGCGTGGCCGCCGAGCTCGCACGGGGCCCGGAGGGCCCCGTGCTCTCCCTCCTGGCGCCCGCGGCGGCGCGGCTCACGGGCCGCTCGCCCCGGGGGGAGGATCTCGCCCTCGCGGAGAGGTTCCTGGCAGCCGCCTGGCCCGCCGGGGACGCCGGCAGGGCCGGGGGCGGCGCGGGGGGGGCGCGCGCCGGGCCCCCGGGCGTCACCGCCCTCGGGCTGGGGCTGGGGTGGCACATAGAGCGCGTGATCCAGGTGATCGGGGACGCCCCCCTCTGGATAGTCGAGGCGGCCCCCCAGCTCTGGGCCGCAGCCCTCGCCGCCCGCGACATGGGCCTCATCCTCACCCGCCCGAACACGGTCTTCCTCTGCGGGGCGCACCCGGCGCTCCCCGCCGGGGCGCCGGGGGCCGTCCTGGCGCGGCCGGCGTCCCTCAGGTGCTTCCCGGGGTGCTACCCGGCCGCCCCTCCCCCCGCGCGGGCCCCGGCCCGGCCCTCCCCGGGGGGCGGGCGGGGCGCGGGGCGCGCCGGGGAGGGCGGCCGCCCCGGCGCCGCCCGCCCCCCCGGCCGCCGCCTCCGGCCCCGGGTGCTCTTCTTCAGGAGCGGCTACTTCCTGGACAGGGAGATCAGATCGGCCCTGGCCAGGCTGGACTGGCCCTGCGCCCTGTGGGAGATAACCGACTACCGCGACGCGGGCAAGGACCGCGGCGCCGACTTCAGGAGGCTCCTCGGGACGATCAAGGACTTCCGCCCCGATCTCGCCCTCACCGTGAACCACCTGGGCTTCGACGCGGGCGGCCTGCTCGCGGGCATCCTGGCGCGGCTGGGGATCCCCGCGGCCTCCTGGTTCGTGGACAGCCCCTGGTTCATCCTCAAGGGCGCCGAGCTCGGCCCCTGCCGGGACCTCTGGGCGCTCTCCTGGGACTCCGACTA
Source organism: Deltaproteobacteria bacterium (assembly GCA_031281735.1). GTDB lineage: Bacteria > Desulfobacterota > Desulfarculia > Adiutricales > Adiutricaceae > JAIRZX01. The sequence goes on from JAITEZ010000013.1 coordinate 3,715, forward strand.
CCTGGGCCCCCTGCGGGAGCTGGGCTTCGCGAACGCCTCCCACCTGCCGCTGGCCGCCGACGAGGGGCTCCTGGAGGGGGCCGGCCCCGCCGGGGCCGGCCACGTCCGCGACATAGCCTTCGTGGGGGACAGCCTG
>JAITEZ010000041.1 GCA_031281735.1 Deltaproteobacteria bacterium
TCGATGCCGGCCGTGCCGGCAATGATCCTCCAGGGCGGGGTCCCCGCCCTGCGAACGCTCTCCGGGCCTGGGGAAAGGATCCCGGCACGGCACCGCCCGTCGGCGCCACCCGCCCGTCGCCGCGTTCCCGAGAAACCGTCCCTCCGCGCCGAGGCCCGGACGCCGGCGGAACCCGCAGGGGCCGCCGATCCCTTCGCGGTATACGAGCCTCCCCGGAAGCTCTAGCTCTCCCGCGCCCCTCCCTTGCCGCGAGCCGGCTCGGTTAGCGCCCCAGTCACGGCTGCCGGGGGTACCGCGCCCGGCCTGAGGAGGGATCCGCCGCGATCCGGCCTCCCGCAACTTGCCGCATCACTCTTCCGCCTGGCGCCTGCCGCAGGCCGCGTCAGGCGCGCGGGGCGGATCCGCCGCGTGCCGCCTCCTGAAGGCCCCGTGCCGGTGGCGGGCGGCGGCATGCTGGGGGCCGCCGCCCGCCCTGCAGGGCCGGCCTCCCTGACCCCGCGCCACCGGCTGGCACCAGTGGAAGCGTCCCGCAGAGGCCTTGCGTCCCCTGCTGCTAAGGGTGCCGCCAGGTGACCGACGACCCCTGACCCACCGTGCCGTTCCGGCGGGAACGGTACGGTTGACCACGGGCTTGCGGGATCATCCGCCGGGGGACGCCCAGCGGCCCTTCCCTCCCATGCCGGTGCGGCAGCGCCGCCGCGGCCCGCGCGCGTCGTTAAACAATTCCTCCGGCGCCGTTTTAGCCGGATTTCCGCGCCTCACCCCTTGACCGGGCCTCCCGGCATGCTTACCTTAACCCCATTAGGCTTGCCGCCAGGCAAGCCTTGCCGCCCCCCCGCCCGCCAGGCGGCGATCCTTCCGGGCGCAAGGACTGCCGTGCCCCGGAGGCCTGCCCCGCGAGGCCGTCAGCGGGCATCGGCGCCCCGGCACGCCTCCCGTACCGTGGAACCGTGGAATCCGGCTATGTTGCCAGCGACCGGTACGGACGCTATAATATGTTGGCCCTGAGCCCCCGGGACGTAGCGGAGCCGACCCGGGCCAAGCCCGCGCCCAGGGGTCGGCCGCCAAGGAGAAGCTTTCAGCCATGTGGGAATACACCGATCGCGTAATGGATCACTTCGAGAACCCCCGCAACGTAGGCGTCGTGCCCCGTATCGACGGCGAGGGCCAGGTGGGATCGCTGTCCTGCGGAGACGCCCTGCGGCTCACCATCCAGGTTGACAGGGAGAAGGATCTCATTGAGGACGCCAAGTTCCAGACCTTCGGATGCGCGAGCGCCATCGCCTCCTCCTCCGCCCTGACCGAGATGATCAAGGGCAAGAGCCTGGACGAGGCCCTGTCCATCACAAACCAGGACATCGCGGAGTACCTGGGAGGCCTCCCCCGCGAGAAGATGCACTGCTCGGTCATGGGCCAGGAGGCCCTGGAGGCGGCGGTTGCCAACTACCGGGGCGTCCCCGTCAAGAGCGCCCAGGGCGAGCTCGTCTGCAAGTGCTTCGGGGTCACGGACGCCGAGATCGAGAAGGTGGTGAAGGTAAACCGCCTGACCACCGTCGAGGAGATAACCCAGTTCACCAAGGCCGGCGGCGGTTGCGGACAGTGCAAGCCGCGGCTGGAGGAGCTGCTGGCCCATATCCTCCACCAGCAGACCCGGATCGCGGCCGAGTCCCAGAAACCGGCCAGGATGACGGCCCTCAAGCGCATAAAGCTCATCGAGGAGGCCATCAACACGGAGATTGCCCCGGCCCTCATGCGGGACGGCGGCGACATAGAGCTCGTGGACGTGGACGGCCGCGAGGTGCTCGTGACCCTCAAGGGCGCATGCGCATCCTGCCCCGCCTCCAAGGCCACGCTGGCGGACTTCGTGACCGAGCGGCTCCGCGCCCTGGTGGACAAGGAGATAGTGGTCAGGGAGTACCGCGCCTGACCGCACCCTCACCCCGAGATGGGAGGGCCCTCCCCGGATCCTCCCACCTCGGTAGCCCCTGCCGCGTGCTCCCGGTTTTTCCCCTGGCAGCGCCGCCCGCCGGCCCACTCCCCGCAACCTCCGCCTGTAGCCTGAGGGCCCGTGCGGCCTTCCGCAACCCAGCCCCGCGCGACCTGCCCGGCCTGTCCCGGACCCGGCGACCTCCACGGGGCGGAGGCGGCGCGTCCCGCCGCCAGGCATGAACCCTCCCCGGGCGGTCCCGCCCCCACCCGGCCCCAACGCTTTCCGCGCAAAGATGCCCCCTTGGACCGCCCGGTTCCCACCGGAGGTCGGATCTGTGCGCCCCCCGGCCTTCCTCCCGGCAGACGGCCTCGCCGCCCTCGGGCCGCCCGGTACCGGCCCGAGGGCGTGCCGGCTTCCCGGAAGCGCACGGGGGGCCTTCGTTGCCAGCAACGGTCCGCGCGGCCGCAGATGCCCTGACGGGTTTCTTGACGATTGTCCATGAAGCGGGCAAGGGCCTTCCCGCCAGTTTCCACGCCATACCGCCACGCCCTCGCCGCCTGCGGCCTCTCAAGAGAGAGAGTCCACAACGCCTCGGCATATGGGCATAAATCCTCTCCATACCTTAGGAGGGTAGCATACCGCAATTATGAAAACAATATATTTTGACAATAACGCCACTACCCAGGTGGATCCCGAGGTCTTCGCGGCGATGGAGCCCTTCCTCAAGGACTTCTACGGCAATCCCTCCAGCATGCACCACAAGGGGGGGGAGGTGGCGTCCCATCTCCGGCTGGCCCGCCAGAGGCTGGCGGATCTCCTGGGCTGCTCCCCGGAGGAGGTCATCTACACCTCCTGTGGTACCGAGAGCGACAACGCGGCCCTCTGGTCCGCCCTGCGCACCCAGCCTGACCGGAGGCACCTCGTGACGAGCCGCGTGGAGCACTCGGCCATCGTCAACAACGCCTCCCTGCTGCGGAGGCTGGGCTACCACGTAACCGAGGTGGGCGTGGATCGACTTGGCCGGCTGGACATGGAGGAGCTGGGACGCGCGGTGACCCCCGACACGGCCATCGTGTCCATCCACTGGGCCAACAACGAGACCGGGGTGATCTTCCCCGTCCTGGAGATAGCCGAGATGTGCCGTGAGCGCGGCGTGGTCTTCCACACGGATGCGGTCCAGGCGGTGGGCAAGATCCCCATGAAGCTCTCCGACACCAAGATAGACATGCTCTCTCTCGCCGGCCACAAGCTCCACGCGCCCAAGGGAATCGGCGCCCTGTACGTGAGGCGGGGGCTGAAGTTCTCCCCCTTCATGGTGGGCGGCCACCAGGAGCACGGCCGCCGCGGCGGCACCGAGAACGTCCCCTACATAGTCGGCCTCGGCAAGGCCGCAGAGCTCGCCCAGGAAAGGCTCCCGGAGGAGAACACCAGGGTTAAGGCCCTGCGCGACCGCCTCGAGGAGGGCCTCCTGAGGATCCCCCACTCCATCGTGAACGGGGACCGCGAGCACCGCCTCCCCAACACCACCAACATCAGCTTCGAGTACATCGAGGGGGAGTCCATCCTCTTCCATCTGTCGCACGCGGGCATCTGCGCCTCATCGGGCTCAGCCTGCACCTCCGGATCGCTGGAGCCATCCCACGTCCTCCGGGCCATGGGCGTGCCTTTCACCGCGGCCCACGGATCCATCCGCCTCTCGCTCTGCACCTACAACACCGACGAGGAGGTGGACTACACCGTGGAGAAGTTCCCGCCCATAGTGGAGAAGCTCAGGGGCCTCTCCCCCTTCTGGAAGGACGGGG
>JAITEZ010000047.1 GCA_031281735.1 Deltaproteobacteria bacterium
TCCCCGCCCTTCCCGGCATCCGCGCGCCCCCTGGCCCTCGCCGGGCTCGCGCTGGCCCTGTCGCTCTGCGCCAGCGCGTCGCGGGCCGAGACGCCGGGGGCGGCGGCCCCCGGGGCCCCCTCGGGCTACGCCTCCTCGGAGCGCCTGGGGGCGCTGCTGTGGGAGCTGGCGGGCCACCTCACCGAGGACACCGCGCTGGAGGGGAGGCCCGGCTGGCGGCTCAGGCGCGTGACGCCCCTGGGCGGGGGGCGCGGGGCGACCCTCATGATGAGGTTCGGGTGGGTGGATCCCTGGCCCGAGGCCGTCGAGATCCGCTTCGACGGCGAAGGGTCGGGGGTGGCGGCGGCCGGGGACGTCCCGGACGCCCCTGACATGCCCGGCGTCCCGGCAGGCCCCGGCGGCGGGGCCGCGGCGGGGGAGGGGGGGCAGGGACTCCCCGACGTCCGGGACGCCAGGCCCTTCGGGGGCGGCTCGCTCAGGGGGCTGGCCGGCGCCGAGGCCCTGGGGGATCTCCTGGAGAGTTACGCGAGGAGGCTCCGGGGCGGGCCCAGGGCGCTCAGGGGCGACTGGGAGACCGTCGGCGGGGGGCTGGCCTTTTCCGAGGCGCGGGCGCTCTACGGGGCGCGCTTCGGGCCCCCCGCGATCCTGGTGGCGAAGGCGGATCCGGCCCTCTGGGAGCTGGCCCCCTACTTCGCGGGGGAAGGGGGGACGCCGCCCGCCGGGGGCGGCAGGTCCCTGCGGGACTGGGCCTGGGGGATCCCCGGGGCGGCCCTCGTCGTCAACGGCGGGCAGTTCTACGCCGACCGCACCTCCATGGGGAGGCTCGTGCGCGGCGGCGCCGAGATCGAGCCCAGGGCCCACCCCCGCTGGAAGGGCTTCCTGTCCTCGGGGCCGGCGGCGCCGGGTGTCCGCCCCTTCGCGGTGGCGGACGGCGAGATGATGCGGGCCGGCGAGGATCCCGCCCTGTACCGTAACGTCCTCCAGACCTACATGGCCGTCGACCGGCTGGGCGGCGTGCGGGTGGCCAGCTCGGACAGGCTCGCCTCGCGCACGGCGGTGGGCGAGGACGCCGAGGGCCGGATCTGCGTGGTCCTCTTCCCCGGGGCCATGACGCTGTATGACATGGCGCTCGTGCTTTCCGATCTGGAGATCTACCCCGCCGCCTCGCTGGACGGGGGGTTCGAGACCCAGATGGCCCTCCGGCGCGGGGGGGTCTGGTCGTTCTACTACGGGGAGTACTCCCACAACGCCCTGGGCAACGTCTGGGTGGAGGAGTACAGGCCTCCCCTCTACCTGGTCGCCGCCCTGGTGCCCGCGCCGCGGCTCGCGGAGGAGGCGGGGGAGGGGGACGGCGGTGGCCCTCCCGGGGACGGGGCGGCGCGGTGACAGCCGCGGCGCTGCAGGGGGCCGGGGATGGATCTGGCGCCGGGGAGGCGCCGGGGCAGGCGCGCGGCCTGCGGGCAGGGCCGGGGGGATCCGCCCGTCCCCGGGCGGGCAGGCCCGGCCGGCTCGGCGGGGGCCCCGCGCCCCCTGCGGCCGGGCGGGGACGGATCCCGCGCGGGCGCGGGGCCGCATGCCGGGGCTCCGCGGCGGCGCCTGGAGAGTCCGCGCCCGGGCCGCCCGGCGCGGACCGGATGCCGCCGTCCAGCCGCCTGCCCCGCCGTCTCATGTCGGGCGCTTTTGACAGGGGGCGGATGAGAGGATTGCAAGGGCTGATGCGGCTGCAGGATCCGCCCGGGACGGCGCGGGCCCGGCAGGCGCGGTAGCCGCGAGGGCCGCCGCGGATAACCTGATCGCGCGGGCCCCGCCTGCCGCTCCGGGGCTTGGGGCGGACCCTTCACTGACGGGGCGGCCGCCGCCCGCCTGGCCGCGGAGCCGCGGGCTAAGGCGCCGCAGGCCGGGCGCGCGCCGCTCCTGCCCGGCACCCGCGGCAATGCGGGTCCCCGGTCCCGTGGCGGCGGCGCCGCGCCCCGGCCTTCCGCGGAGCGCACCCTCCCCGCCCCCGGCCCGGAGGCGCGGGGGCTGGGCCTGGACGGCGCGGAGGCTGGCTTCCCCGTGCCCGCCGGCGGGATCACTGGCCGCTCCGCGGCGGGGATTCCCGCGGCGGCGGAACAACCGGCGCCGCCAGGATGCCGGGATGTCGGCTCCGGCCCGTTTCTTCAGCCACCTCAGGGGAGGCGCTTTTGGCAGGGGAGGAGCCGAAGGGCTATCTGGGCAAAAAGCCGCGGGATCCCCCCGGAACCCCGTGGGCCAGGGAGGCGGCACGGGAGTGCCGCCGCGGGGGGGGCCGTCTGGGGTCGGGGCTGGACGGGATAATTCGCTGGTTCTTCCTCTCCTGCCCGGACAGGCTGGGGGCGATGATGCGCCGGCGGGACAGGATGGTGAGCCTGGCCCGCCGGGCTGGCCGCGGGGGGGGGATTCGAGCAGGAAGTCCAAGACGTGGGAAGCCCGGGTCTGCCGCGGATGGATCCTCGGGCGTCTGTACGGGACAGCGAAGCCGTACACCGGGCTTGCGCTGATCGGGAGGTATCCTCTGGCGCTGAAGATCATGGTGTCGCCGGGGCTCCCGGGGCCGGAGGCGGCAGGGGGCCGGGGACGGATCCCGAGAGGTAGGCGCATCACGTTCGATTGGCATCGATGATGCCGTGGTTCTCCGGGGCCGGGCCTCCGGGGGAGGGATGCCGAGCGGCCGGGGCTGCGGCGAACCGGATGATCCTGCGGGGCATGGGGCGCCGGGAGTCCCCCGCCGCGGACGGGCCGGCGGGGACGGCCCGCTCGCTGAGGCGCCTCCCCCCCCCGTCCGGGGCCGGAAAACGGCGCCGCCGGGGGGGGGCCGGGCGCCGCCCTGCGGGCGCAGGGGGGCCTGCTGGATCCGCGCCCGGGACGCGGTCCCGGTTTATTTTAGGCGGGCCCCTGTTCTATAATCAGGAGGGGCCTGACCGCCCCCGCTCAGCTACAGAAGCAACACGGAAAGGGGTCCCATGTCGCCAGGCGGCAGCAAGAGCGCTGTCCTCGTCCTCACCCCCACCCCGGCCGAGCACGAGGGGGTTCTCCGGCACCTCGCGGGGATCCCCTTCCGGCGCATGGAGCCGCTGGTCATCGAGAGCGGCCCGGGCAAGATCAACGCGGCCCTCGCCCTGGCGTCCGCCCTGGCCGGGGCCGCGTGCCGCGGCGGCCCGCCCGCCTTCGTGGCCGGGGTGGGCACCAGCGGGTCGCTCTCGCTGGAGCTGGAGGCCGGCGACACCGTCCTCTCCCTCGACTCGGTGATAGGGGACTGGAGGCACGAGGACGGCCGCGAGGCCCTGGTGGGGCCCTACGGGGTCTTCGACTACGGCCCCCCCACCCCGGAGAGGGTGGAGGCGATGGCCGTCCGCTCGGAATCCCCGGCGCTCGCGGCGCTCCAGCGGGAGCTGCGGGGCAGGGGCTACCGCGCCGGGCGGGTGCTCACCACGGACGCCTTCATGGCCTCCCGCGAGCACAAGCTCGCCCTGGGGCGCACTTTCCGGGCGCTCGTCTGCGACATGGAGTCAGGGGCCTTCGCCTGGACCGCCCGGAGGCTCGGCGATCTGCCCTGGTTCAACC
>JAITEZ010000054.1 GCA_031281735.1 Deltaproteobacteria bacterium
GCGGCCCCGCCGGGCGGGTAACGGCGCGGCCGCCGCCAGCCTGCCGCTGGGGTGAGGCCGGGCCGGCGCCGCGCCGTCGCGACGCGCGCGTCCCGGTGGAATCCCGGCGGCCGCCAGACCGGTCCCGCCCCCCCGCGTCCACGGGAGGAGGAAGGGCTCCCGTGCTGCAGATGGTCCAGCCCGGAGCCGCGCGGCCCTCCGGAGGACGCGGCGTCTCCGGGAGGGCGGGCCCTGGCGTCAACGGGCCCCCTACAGCCACTTCCCCCGGGGATCGCGCCGCGAGATAGGCGCAAGTCACCTTTACACCGCGAAACCGATTACGAAACGAATCGACGGGGCGGTGCCGCGCGGCCCCCGGCATGCGCAAGCCCATTCCCCAGGCCGCGCTGGGGCGTCCCCGGGACGGCCCCGCCCCCCGCCGTCCCCGCAGCCTTCCCCCGCATGTCAACCGGCACGCCGCCGATGCCCTCCCGCCGCAACCGCAGAACTCCTTCCCCCTTCATGCCGGCCCGCCGCGGCCGGGTACGCGTCCGTGCCGTTCCCCCGCCCCGGAACACCCTGCCTGCGGCACGCGGCGTCCAGTCCGCCCATGCCTTCCCCCGGACTGTTTCCGAGGGACGGCGGCGGAACGCCAGTGCATAAGCACTGGGCGCCTTTCAGGAGGGCCTGTTCCCGCCTCCGGCTACCACCCGCCCGTATGGCCATCCGCACCCCGCCTCGCCGCACGCCCGGCCATGCCCGACGCCTCTCCCGCCGCGAAGACGGAGGGCCACTCCCTGCCCTCCCAGAGGCACCGCGGCCTCGTCCCCGTCCCTTTCATACCGGGGAACCTGTCCTCGCCGGGACGGCCTTCCAGAAGCGACAGGGGCCGACCCTCCGCGCCAGCCAAGGAGGCCTCCCCCGCGATGGCGAAGGGGGGCGGACCCACGTTACGCCGAAAGGGGGCGGCCCCCTGACGGCGAAGAGGGCGGCCCCCCCCGCGACGGCTTGGGGGGGCCGCTTCCCCTGACGAGGAAGGGCGGCCAGACAATCGACAGAGAATCGACAGACATTTTCCAGACGATTGCCAACAATCGCCATGATTCAGCTTTATCTATGTTTTTTGGTAATATAACCAGAAATATACCGACAGAAAACTATCGATCTTCTGCAGCGCTCCCATGGTTACCTTATAAAACACGATAGGCATACCGGGGGCCTGCCTGCGAACGGGACTGCCGAACGGCGATGCCGAGCGGCAGGGATTGCAGGGCGCACGGGATCTTGCCTTCTTTCGCGCGCCATCATCCCTAAAAGCATCAGTGTTGTCCGCCGGCGCCCTTCCTCGAGATAGGGAAGGGGGGACCCGCCCCCCTTCTTCGAAATAGGAAAGGGGGGACCAGCCCCCCTTCTTCGAAATTAGGAAAGGGGGGACCAGCCCCCCTTTCCTGTAGGGAATGGAGGCGCACACCCCCCTCCCCTGCGGATCCGGATCAAGGCCCGGATCCTGACCCGCCATCCTGGCAGACGCGGATCATTTCTTGAGAAGCCTCAGGCCGTTGGCGACGACGATGAGGCAGACGCCGATGTCCGCGAAGACGGCCATCCACATCTTGGTGTAGCCGAAGAAGGTGAGGGCTATGAAGGAGGCCTTCACCAGCAGGGAGAAGCTGATGTTCTCCCAGAGGTGCCAGGCGGTCTCGCGGGACAGCCGGATGAAGGCGGGGATCTTCCTCAGGTCGTCGTCCATGATGGCGACGTCGGAGGTCTCGATGGCCGCGCCGGTGCCGGCCGCCCCCATGGAGAAGCCGATGTGGGCCTCGGCAAGCGCCGGGGCGTCGTTGATGCCGTCCCCCGCCATGCCGACCTTGCCGGTCTTGGAGAGGTCGCGGACCAGGGCCAGCTTGTCCTCGGGGAGGAGCCCCGCCCGGTAGTCCAGCCCCCCCACCTGGTCGGCCACAGCGGCCGCCGCCCTAGCGTTGTCGCCGGTGAGCATGATGGCCTTGACGCCCAGGCGGGAGAGCTCCTCGATGGCCTGGCGGCTCTCGGGACGCAACTCGTCCGCGGCGGCGAAGACGCCCAGGGGCCTCCCCCTCTCGAAGAGGGCGACGGCGCTCTTGCCCCGCGACTCGAGCCGTGCGACCAGCACCTCTAGCTCCTCCGTAGCCGCGCCCATGCGCCTGGCGAGCCTCAGGTTCCCGAGGTACAGCTCGCGGCCGGCGATCTCGGCGGCCGTGCCCTCGCCGGGAAGTGCCCGGAAGTTCTCGGCCGGGAGGATCCCGTTGTGATCGATGCCGAGGCCACGGAACACCGCACGGGAAACCGGGTGGTCGGAGCGGTAAGCGATGCTGGCGCCCCACACCTGCAGATCCCCGGGCGAGGCGTCGCCCAAGGTCACGGTGTCGGTGAGCACCGGGCGGCCCGCCGTGACCGTGCCCGTCTTGTCCAGGCAGACGGTGGCGAGCTTCCGCCCCTCCTCGAGGAAGGTGCCACCCTTGACGAGCAGGCCCTTGCGGGTGGCGGCGGCGAGCCCGGAGACTATGGTGACCGGGGTGGAGATGACGAGGGCGCAGGGGCAGGCGATGACCAGGGTGACCAGGGCCCGGTAGATCCAGGCGAGCCAGGGCTCGCCGAAGAGGAGCGGCGGGATCGTCCCTATGAGCAGCGCCGCGGCGAATACCGATGGCGTGTAGACGGCGGCGAAGCGGTCAACGAAGCGCTGGATGGGGGCCTTGGTGGACTGGGCCTCCTCCACCGCCTTGAGGATCCTCGCCAGTGTGGAGTTCTCGAAGGGTTCCGTGGTCGCGTACTCGAAGGAGCCCGACTCGTTGACGGTGCCGGAGTAGACGGGGTCGCCGGGCCCTTTCTCAGCAGGCTTGGACTCGCCCGTGATGGGGGCCTCGTTCACGGTCGAGGCGCCCGAGATCACCTTCCCGTCCAGCGAGAGCCTCTCGCCGGGCCGCACGCGGACAACGGATCCCACCGGGACCAGGGAGGCCCTGACCTCGGCGAACGACCCGTCCGGGCCCTTCATCGTGCACATCTCCGGCGCCGACTCGACCAGGCCCGAGATGGCCTGCCTGGCGCGTCCCAGGCTCCGATCCTCCAGCGCCTCGGCCAGGGTGAAGAGCACCATGACCATCGCCGCCTCGGGGAAGTCGCCGATGATCACCGCCCCCGTTACCGCGAAGCTCATGAGGGCGTTCATGTTGAGGTCGAGGTGGCGGATGGCTATCAGGCCCTTCCTGTAGGTGGAGAAGCCGGCGAGCAGTATGGCCGCCACGGCCAGCGCCAGGGATACCCAGAAGCTGTCCAGGAACAGGTGGAACAGCTCGGCGCCTCCGGCCAGGGCTGCCGCGGCGATGAGCCTCCCCCAGGCCGTGCCTCCCGCCTCCGCAGGCGCCGTCTCCGCCGCCCCCTCCATGCGCACGGGCTTCATGTCGATGGAGTCGAGGGCGGACTCCACCTCGTCCAGGGAGTCCAGCGTGTGGCGGACGGTGAGCACCCGGCTGAGGAGGTTGAACTCCAGCGCCTCGATGCCCTTCATACCCTCCAGCCTGTTGCGGATGAGCCTCTCCTCCACCGGACAGTCCATATTGGTGATGCTGTAGCGGACCGCCTTCTCGCCCGGTGCCGGCTTGCGGAGGGAACGGGACTCCCTGGCGGACGGCCCGACCAGGCTGATCTCCGTGTCCGGGCAGCAGGAGCAGCCGCCGTGAGAGTGGCCGTCTCCCAGGCCAGAGTCGTGGCCGTTGCCGTGGTCATGGCCGTGGTCATGGCCGTGGTCATGGCCATGTCCGCCGGCGGGAGGCAGGACGGTCCGGGCCGATCCGGTCACCGCGCAGGTGGGGCAGCTGGGCTCCGATCCCTCGCGGGCCGTATCGGGCACGGCTTCCTCCATCTCGGCGCTGGGGTGGCTGCCGGGCATCTCCCGGCGGGGAGGGCCAGCCTCGCCGACTTCGTGGCTGTCAGGGCTATCGGGGGTGAAGTGGAAGACGAGCCCGTTTCCCGGGGCGGGGTTTACCCTGTCAGCGGGGGTGACGGGAATGTCGGGAGCGGTGCTTGCGGGGAGGGAGTGCGGTGCGGGGTGCGCCTCGGGAACCGCCGCGCCTGTCACGGGTGACAGGTCGGCCTTCCCGGGGGATAGCGGCCCTGGAGGGTCGTCCCCGGAACCGCCCGCATCCCCGGCGGCGGCCTCTCCGGCCGCGGACCGGCGCCCGGCGGCGGGGGCGGAGCCGGCGGCGGCTACCTCCCCGTGATGCTCGTGATGGTGATGGCCCTCCTCGTGGACCGTGCCGCAGATCGCGCAGTAATTCATGACAGGCTCCTTTGGAGTGTTGCGGGGGGGCGTGCCCCGGAGGGGGTGTCCCCCCCTCGTTGACAAGGATAAACATTGCACCTAATGTAAGGTCAAGCCCTGTTTCGCGCGGGAGGCGAAAAAAAACCGGGCGCGGGAATCCCGGAAGGCGATCCGGGGACAGGAGTGGGCATGTACAACATCGGCAGGCTCGCCGCCCAGGCCGGCTGCAAGACCATGACCGTCCGCTATTACGAGAGGACGGGGCTGCTCAAGCCCCCGAAGCGGCAGGAGAACGGCTACCGCTGGTACTCCGAGGGCGACCTGGAGGATCTGATCTTCATCCGCCACTGCCGCCAACACGGCTTCTCCATCGAGGAGACCAAGGAGCTCCTGGCCCTGCGGGCCGCCCCGGAGGCCTCCTGCGGGGTGGTGGACGAGCTCCTGGAACGCCACGTCAGGAAGCTGGACGACCTCCTGGAATCCGTCCGCAACCTGCGGGATCAGCTGACCGACCTGCGGGGCCGCTGCCCCGGCCTGGGCCCGGTCGCGGAGTGCGGCATCATGAGGGGCCTCATGGACCGGGAGTTCTGCCCCTGCGGCGAGGGGGACGGCGCGAGGTTCCGCGCCGCCGGCCCGGGCCGCCCCGGCGGGGACGGCGGGGGGCATGGCGCCGGGGACGGTCACGGGCACGGCGCCCAGGGGTTTCACGGGCCCCCGGACATGGACGATCTCCCGCCGGGCGTAGCGGTCGCCCTCTCCGTGCCCGAGGAGGACTGCCCTCCCCCCGCCGCCGGGAGGCCGAAGGCAGGCCCGCGCCGCAGGGCGGCCGGAAACCCCGACCAAAAGGGATGAAGCCGCCCCTCCGGCGGCCGCGCCGCGCGGGACTCGGGGCCGCCGCCGGCCGCCTGCGGCCGGGTTCCCGCCAGGGCGGCCCCACCCTGCGGGGAAAGGCATCCCTGTTCGCGCCGGCTGGCAATCCATGCTGAAAAATATTATTAAGTATTATTTTATATTAAATTTTATATTTTAGTTATATTTTTTCTTGATTTTTTAAATTTTATCTTTAATATATTTCTTTATAACAGCCGCATCTTCAGCCGGACACGCGTCCTCCCGCCCGCCGACGCGGATACGCCCCGGTCGGTCCGATGCCGGTTGCTTTTGCCGTCCGCCCGGCGTAGAATGCCGTCTGATATAAAGGCAGCAGAAGTCACATTGGGACTTCAGGGCTTGCCCCTGTTCGATGGAGGATCGAGATGAACGACCCTAGCAACGGAACGGAGAGGGACATCCCGAAGGTCTTTTTCAGCGAGTGGATCCAGGTCTACATCCCCAACACCTCCGTCGAGGCCACCTACCCCCTGCCGCCCGAGCAGCTGAACTGCTTCATCGACTTCGTCTACCCCCCGAACCTCGTCTTCTTCGCGAAATCGGTCCTGGAGACGACGGCGCGGCTCCTCAACAACTCCATCCTCCCCGAAGTCGCCCAGTACCGGCCGGACAAGAAGAGGTTCCCCACCCTCGAGAAGCAGATCCGCGAGTGGACCAAGCCCATGGAGGTCATCCACGTGAACCGCGTGGAGAAGAAGAGCCGCATCCTCAAGTACTCCAACACCGAGAAGTGCTCCATGAGCTTCCTGTGGGTCAAGCACCCCGAGTGGCCAGACTGGCCTACCACCTGGCCGGACAGGCTCATCAAGGGCACCGAGGACGGCGAGAAGTGGCAGCGCTGGGCCAACGACCGCCGGAACGTTAAGCTCAGGCTGATCAAGTGACCGGCGGGGGGCCTCCCCCCACGACTGGCCGCCCCGGCCGTAGCGCCAGGGGAGGCCCGAGGCTTTCCGGCCCGCCTGGAGCGGGGCGGATCTGCTTCAGCACCTCCGCCGCCGGACCGTGGAGAGCGCGGGACGGGCAGCCGCCGTCCCCGCGCAGGGCGTCCGCGTTGGCTACGGTTCCCGCCAGGCGGGACAACGGGACTGACGGCTTCCCGTGAGACCATTGGACGGCTCCTGTGAGGCCCCATTGGACGGGGCTCCTGTGAGGCGATGGACGGGGGGGGCCCCCCCCAGGAAAGGCCATCGCCATCGGACGGCCCCATGAGGCCAGCGGAAGCTCCTGTGAGGCCATGGACGGGGCTCCAGTATTGGTACGGGGCTCCTGTGAGGCCATGGACGGCTTCCCGTGGGGCCTGGGCCGTGTTCCCTGCGGCCCGTGCCCGCCCTCGGAAGTGCGGCGCCCCTTGCGCGGGGGCCCGAGGCGAGGGCGAAGGGGGCCTGCGGCCGGAAGGCCGGGGCGCCTGCGTCCCGCTCCCGGCCGGACGCGTCCCTCCGGCAGAAAGCATCCCGTCGGGAGGCGGGGGAGAGGCCCGTCCCAGGGAAACCCCCTGCCGCCGGCAAGGGGTTTCCCGCAGGGGCGGCTCAGGCGGGGCCCGTGCGCGGCATCGCGGCCCCTGGACGGGAACGCGGCACCGGCCGCAGTTCCCGGGAGCCCGGGGCCGGCCCCGGGCGCGGGGGGCGGGGACGCCCCGCCGAGACTGGCGCCGGGAGGAGCCCAGCGGGGCGGCCGCCCGGGACGGAGGGCATTAGTCCTCCGCGACACGGGGACGAAGGAGGAGACGACGGCTGCCGCGGCGGCGCGCCCGCAGGCCCGGTTTCCCGCGCCAGCCGGGGCCGCCACCTTCCCGGAACGCCGCCTGTCAAATTATCATTGTTCACTATGATAACCATGTCGCACGCGCGGCGCTGGTGCGCGCGCCGGCCCCGGCGGGCCAGTATTCCCGCGCCCGCCAGGGCCGTCACCTTCCCGGAACGCGTCCTGTCGAAACATGCTCGTTACCAACGATAAGCTTGTAGCACACGGGGAGCGGGTGCGCGCCCCGGCCCCGCTGGCCTCCCGCAGGGGGGGCCGCCGGTAGCGGGCGATGCCGCGTGCGCAGCCTCCCCGGCCCGCGGTTTCAGGAGACGCGCTCCAGGAGCAACTCCTCCAGCCTCCCCGGCCGCTCCAGCGGGTGGAAGTGCCCGCCCGGCACCTTGACGATCTCGGGGGGGGATGCCGTGAGCGCGGCCCAGCGCGAGGCCAGCGCCGCGTCGACCATGTCGCTCTCGGCGTAGACGACGGTCACCGGGCAGGGGAGCCGCGTGAGGCGCCGCGGCCGGTATCCCTCCACCGCCCTGAGGTCGGCGCGGTAGACGGGGGAGTGGATCGCCATCTGCTCCGGCGAGGGCACGGGCTGGCCGTTCAGGACTCCGAAGCGCTCCGCGCTCACCCGCCACATCTCGGGGTCGGGGAGTCCCGGCATGCCGGGGGGTATCGGGTGCCAGCCCGGCACGGAGAAGCTGGAGGCGAAGAACCTCGCGGGCGCCCCGAGGCCAAGCGACATGAGGCGCTCGGTCATCACGTAGCCGTTCACGGCGCCCATGCTGTGGCCGAGTACGTAATAGCGCGCGGGGCCGCCCGGGGCGCCCGCGCCCAGGATCCCGGCGGCCTGGCGGGCGAGATCATCGCGGATGTCCTCCATGTCGCCCAGGGGGGCCTCCCGGCGCCGCGAGCCGTGGCCGGGCAGATCGAGCGGCGCCAGCCTGGCCCGCGCCGCCAGGCGCGGGAGGAGCTCCGCGTAGCGGCCAGCGTTCCCGGTGGCGTGGGCCAGGAGGAAGAGGACGGGG
>JAITEZ010000252.1 GCA_031281735.1 Deltaproteobacteria bacterium
ACGCTGTATACTCGGGCTTCCTGGGCTCCGTGCGCCAGGCGGGCATCGTCTCCGGGTTCATCGAGCGGTTCAAGAAGGGAGGAACGCTGGTGGTGGTGGATCCCGTGATGGCCGATCACGGAGAGCTCTACCCCTCCATGCCGCCGGAGATGGTGGGGGAGATGCGGAAGCTTTCCAGTCGCGCCGACGTGATCACCCCCAACATCACCGAGGCGGCGCTCATGCTCGGGCGGGCGGTGCCGGAGAGGCTCTCCGCGGGCGAGGTCAAGGACTGGCTCAGGGCCCTGTCGGATCTCGGCCCCGCCATGCCGGTCATCACGAGCCTGCCTCTCGAGGGCCGCGACGAGGTGTCCGCCGTGGCCGCCTACAACCGCGAGGACGGGCGCTTCTGGCTTGCGGGACGCCCGATCGTGCCCATCCAGTATCACGGCACCGGCGACATCTTCTCGAGCGTCCTCACGGGCAGCCTGCTCCAGGGGGACAGCCTGCCTGTCGCGGTGGACCGCGCCTCGCAGTTCGTGGCGGGCGCCATACGCGGGACATTCGGCTACTCCGGCCTCGGCCACAACGAGATCCTGCTCGAGCGCTCCATACGGAGCCTCACCGCCAGCTCCCACTCCGACAACTACGAGCTGCTCGCGTAACCCCGGCGCGGCCCGGGACCGGCCAGTGCCGTTCCGAAGCCTGCCGCATGGCCCGCCAGGCCCATCCTCACCGAACCCGGGGAGGACTGGTTCCGCCCCCCGGCGGGAAAGAGGGGCCGCCCCGCGCGGGAGGGAGTCGTCGGCCGGACGATCCCCGATCCCTGCCAGGGCGGGGGGGCGCCCGAAGGCCGCTCCCTCTGGGGTGTCTCGAGGGGTGGCGACACGGGCATCCGTCCCTCCAGGGAGGGCCGCGACAGCCCCGGCCCGCGAGCCAGCCGTGAGAGCGCCCGGCAGCCGGGCGGTGCCCCGGATCCTGGCCAGGAAGGGAGGGCGGGAACTCCGTGCCCCTTGGGCGGCGCCTCTGGCCAGGCCGCCGTCTTCCGGCGGGGACGCGGCCGGAATGCGCCCCTGAGGTGCCTACGGCCCCCTCTGCGCGGGTTCCCTAGGGGAGGGGAGAGAGCCAAGCCTCCCGCCGGGATTCCTGGGCTCGCTATGATGGGTGTTCGCGCCGGATCCGAGCCTCCGCAGGGTAATGTGCTCCCAGGATAGCGGGGGCGGCCTGCGGAGATTCCCCTGGCGCCATGGCGGGCGGGCCCGGCGGTATGGCCCCGGCGCACCCCGCCCCTGTCTCGGATAGCCAAGGTCTTCCGGCACGGGAAAGGCCCTGCCGGACGCCGGGAAGCCCCACCCTGAGAGGCCGCGTAGGCGCCTGGGACCGCGCCCCCGATCCGAGGCCACGGGATCGGCGCAGGGGACAGCCGTCGTGGCTGTAAACGTGAACGGCGTCTCGCCCGCCGCCAGGACAAACCCGGCCGATGCGCTAGGCGTCCGCCGCGGCCAGACGTCCAGCAAGCACGCGGCTGGCCGCCCCCTCCCAGGGGGCGGGCGCCGCTTCATCGCCGGGCACCACGCCCCCGGCTGCGGGTTATTCCCCGGCACAGGCCGCGCCGTGACGGCAGGGATACTGCCGCGCGGAGGCGCCGGGAGGCCCCTCGGCCCGCAGCGCGGGCCATGGCCGCGCGGGTTCCCGGCAGTGCCTTCCCCGTGGGCATACGCCCCGCCGCCGGGCGTGGCGGGCGGCGCGTCCCCTTCAGCGATGGCGCGGACGCCACGCCCGCGGTGGTGCACGGTCCCGCCTCGGGATAATCGCCCCCGCCACGCCTGGGCCTTCCGCTGGGGAGGGGCCTCGGTGGCGCCGCCGTCCATCGCCGCCCTGGGCGGCATCGTGGCGGCCGACCCCCGCGATGCCGACCTGCGCCGCCACGGCGCGGGGGTGCTGGCCCTGTGCCGGGATCTGGAGGCTCCGTCAGCGGCATCAGGCGTCTGTCACGGGCGCAGAGGGACGTCCTCCTGGCCCTCAACTGCGGGGCCCCGGGGTATCCCACCCTCGTCCGGGAGCCGCAGGAGGTGGCTCTTGCGCCGTGCGCGGCCCGGGTTTGACGCGATTTCAGGAGCAAGGCCGCCAGCGGCCAAAAGTGGACCGCCCCACCTGGCATGCCGGAGGGTGCCGAGCCATGCCGACCAGGATTCTTCCCGGCCCCGCGCCCGCCGGGGGAACGCCCGGAGCCCGGGCGGCGCCCCGGGATCCTGCCGAGGTGGGGAGGGGCGGGAACTCCAAGCCCCTGGCTGGTGCAAGCGGCAAGGCCGCCGTCTCCCGGCGGGTGGCGCGCCAGGAAAGCGGCCCTGAGGCGTCTCCGGCGCCTCAGGGCGGCGTCCCCCTGGCCTCCCCTTGCCGTTCCCGTCTGAAGGCAGGGCCCACGTGTTCAGCCCCAGGCCGGGGCGCGGGCGATACTGGCTGCATGGCGGCCGGAAGCGTTGTCGCGTGTTCCCTGCGGACAGGCTCCGGGACCTTGCCCGAAGGATCGATCCCGTGCCTCAGCAGGGTTTTGCCAAGCCCGGGGGTGACGAAGACCTCCAGGCCGCGCGCCGCCGCCAGCCTCAAGGCTCGAAGTCGGAACTCCTCCGGCCAGGTGATGACGAAGGAGCCCCATTTCAGTGTCGCGAGACGAATGGCGGCCAGGAGCGACTCGTCCGACCGCTAGAGGACGTAAACCTGGGGGGGCCGGATCCGCGAAGGCCGGCATGCCTTGGGTTGCCGGGACCGGTCACGGGCTCCCTTTCCTGTGATACCAGGCCGTGCCGACGCGCGTCGTGCCCGTGAACCCCTGAACGCGTTCCGGCCGCGGGGCGTCGCCCGGCAGGGACGAGAGGCGTCCCTGAGGCCGGGCAGGAGGATGGTCAGTGGCCGGGAATCAGCTTCCGCAGGGCTATGGCCCCCGCGCTCGTCACGACCGACGCGAAGGCGATCGCCAGGATGTCCAGCAGGCTTTTCCTCAGGCCGCCCCTGATCCTCCTTTCCAGGACCCCGAGTATCTCGCCATGTCCCCGCATCATCACCGCCAGCCCCCGGTACCCCTCCGCCAGCCACGGCATGGTCAGGCTCTGGATGCAGGCCGCGCGAGATGGGCCGCGCGGATCCGCCCCGGCCGGAGGCCGTCCGGGGCCCGTCCGCGACTCCCACGCCTCCAGGCGCTCCAGCAGGGCATCCAGTCGCCGTGTCGCCGCCGCCGGTTCCGGGGCCTTCCCCCTCCGGTCCAGCGCGCTGGCAAAAGGGTCCGGATCTCCTCGCTGGTGCCGGCCATCTCCTGTTTCAGGTCCCGCATCTGCCCGGCTACGGACAGCGAGCCCGGCAAGGGCTTCTCGGTCCCGGTCGGGGGCATGGCTCACTCCTTCCTCTGGAGATCTCCCCAGTCGTATCCTCTCCCGAGGTCAGAGGACTTGATCCTCACGCCGTCCGCCTCGAAGGCCAGGCCGGAGGGACTGGAGGCAGGGGATCGCCCTGACGCCGCGGGGGCCCGGCCTGTTTCAGCATCCCGGCGAGCCTGACGACCGACAGGGGGGCCTCCAGCCCCAGGCTCACGTCCATGAGGCCCCTCAGGACATCCTTCAGGGGCGGGGTCCCGGCCCGGGCTTTCCGGATCGGTGGGGGTGGCCCCCCTCCTCCCGCCCCCCGTGTCCCGTGACCGTCAGGGCCGGCCTTTCGCCGGACCGTCCCGGCCTTTCGCCGGACCGCCCCGTGCCGTCCGTCGCGGGCGGCGGGACGTCCGCGTCGGACAGAGCGGCGGCGGCGGCCGCGCTCCCCGCCGGATCGGCCGCCTGACGTGGGAGGGGGCGGCTCCCAGACGCCTGAGCCGCCCGAGATCCCTGGCTGGCTCGTAGGTGACACCCTCTTCCGGAGGGAGCCCCAGCCGTAGGCCTTCCCTTCCCCATGGACGACCCCTTGAAGGCCTTCCCCCTGTGGCGGAAGGACAGGCCGGACTGGGCACCCGCGGCGGCCAGGCCGGCCCTGACCTCGTCCCGTGCTCCCTCATGCGGTCCATGAAGTCCGGCAGGCTCAGCGTCCCTCCGGGGGCGTCTGCCAGGGTGATCTCGACGGCGTCCTGCACCTCCTCCCTAGGGCTCCTCGTCCCGGTGCGCTACCGCTCCATCTGCTCGCCCCTGGTCAGCCTCCTGCGTTCGGCCGGCCCCCCGTAGCCCGGCGTGGCCGTCAGCCCGAGCTCTTCCGACGCCTCCAGCCCCTGGCAGGCGTCGATGGCCCTGAAGACGTCCCGCGAGTCGTCCCACAGCTCCGCGTGCCTGCCGTCCTCCCCGTCCCCGACGAGATCCTGGAGGCTATTTTTTGGACGTGCGTGTGCCCCGTGCCGCCGTGCCTGACGGCGGTGAACACTGCCGTCTCGGGGAACCCCATCTCCCTCATGAAGGCCGAGACCATGCCGCCCCGGGCGGCATCGTTCGCCGTGTCCCCCGGCGGCAGGGACAGCGGGCAGTGCCAGACGGGTCTCGAGGCGTGGGGGCTGGAGCTTCGCGTCCGGCGGGACTCGGCGGCCAGATCCGCCCCGGCCGTCCCCCCCGCGCCCCGGGCCCTTGCGCCGGGCCGCGATCCGCCGCCCCCTGGACGGCCGGCGGCGGGGGTGCTACGCTGGGCGGGACGCAAAGCCCCGACGGCGGGGGGAAGGCCCTCCCATGGAAGTCGAGCCGATAAGGGACGCCCGGAGCCTTGGGAGGCTCAAGGCGCAGCTCGCCGGGGGCCCCAACTGGGCCCGCAACCTCGCCATACTCTGCCTCGGGATCAACACGGGCTTCCGCGCCGGGGACCTGCTCGCCCTGAAGGTCGGGGACGCGCTGGACGGCCGGGGCAGGATCCGGCCGGAGCTGGCCGTGACCGCGGGGAAGACCGGCAGGCCCCGCCGCGTCCCCCTCAACCGCGCCGCCGCGGCGCCCCTCCTCGCCTGGCTCACCTCCGGCGCCTGTGGCGGGGCGCCGGGAGCTCCGATCCGGGGGCGGGGCTCTTCCCCTCCCTCCCGCCAGGGGGGCGGCCGGCCCCTCTCCCGCAAGGCCCTCCACCACCAGCTCAAGGCTGTCGGCGCGGCTGCGGGGCTTCCGCGGATCGGCACGCACTCCATGCGGAAGACCTTCGGCTAACACGCCTACCGGGGGTCCGGGAACAACATCGGACTCGTGCAAAGGCTCCTCAACCGCGCCCGGCCCGCCGACACACTGCGCTACATCGGCGTCTCCCGCGGGGAGAGGACGAGGCGGTCTTCGCGCTGAACCTCTGAGGGAAAGCGGAAGGGGGCCGGAAACGGGCGGCCGCGGGGCCCCGCCCGGGCGGGCTGGATTTCGGGAGAATGAGGAAGAAAGGAATGTCCACGTCGACGGGACCGGGCGTCACCCCGGGCCGGGGCGCGCGGGGAAGATAGTGTTCTTCGCCCGGCCGCGTAACTCCGGGAAGACCGCAAGGGTTTCCCCGCCTCATCGCCACCTTGCCCGCGTCTTACGAGCCTTCGTGAGACGGCTGGGGGATCGAGGCAGCCGTGCCCCGGAATCAGTTGTCAGGATGATGGGAAGAGAGTGGCTTCGTCAGGAAGGAAGACTTCATGACACATGACAAGCGGGACAGCCTTTCCGTCTTCTGGGGGAAGGATATCGTAGGTACGTTACGGCGTCTTCCCGTTCCGGGGCGGCTGTCTTTCCTCTATGATCGCGGTTGGCTTCAGTCCGGCGGCCCCGGGATTTCCCTGTCTTTACCGCTGTCAGAAGCGGAACAGGATCCCGAAACCTCCAGCAATTTCTTCAGCAATCTCCTGCCGGAAGGGATGGCGTACGTCGTTTTCACGCTGATGAAACACATTCCGCAGGGCGACACCTTCACTTTCCTGGCACGCTACGGGCGCGAGTGCGCGGGGGCATTGTGCATACTCCCGCAGGGCAAAACCCCAGACGATAGCCCCGTCGATTACCGTGACATCACATCCGATCTGGAAAGTCTGCTCGCGTTGTCGGCCAAGACACGCGTCAACCTGATGGCCGCCACGAATGCCAAGGTGTCCCTGGCCGGGGCACAGGACAAGCTTCCCGTCCTTTACGACTCGGGCCGTTTCCTGGTGCCAGCCGAATCCTCCCCCGCAGCGACAACGCATATAATCAAGGCCCCTACGGGGGCGTTACCGGATGTCCAGTACAACGAGTCGGCCTGCCTCGCTCTCGCCAAGGCGATAGGCCTTCCCGTGCCGAACGCCAGGATAATCAATATCGGCGGGGTTGATGTCCTTCTCGTGGAAAGATACGACCGGACAGCCGTCGGAGGTTCCGTATACAGGATACATCAAGAGGATTTCTGCCAGGCGGCCGGCGTTTCCAGTCAACTGAAGTATCAGGAAAACGGTGGGCCGGGCTTCGCCCGCTGTGCCGATGTGGCCCGCGGCCTGACGGATACAGCCGAAGCGATCGATGACCTCGCCAGGATCGCCATATTCAACCTCATAATCGGCAACTGCGGCGCCCACGCCAAAAACCTGTCCCTGTTGTATGATCATCTGCCGGAATTGGACCATCGGGGGCCGGGTATGCGCATGGCCCCCTTTTACGATCTGTTATGTA
>JAITEZ010000403.1 GCA_031281735.1 Deltaproteobacteria bacterium
CATGCATGAATTGAGCGTTATAACCGCGGTGATTGATACCGTGGACGAATACCTGAAGGCGGCCGGCGCGACGGACGCGGCGGAGAGCGGGGTGGAAGAGAGCGGCGAGGGATCCGGCGATCCGCGTCGCGACGCTTCGGCGGCGGACGGCAGGCCGGGCGGATCCGCGCGGCGGAAGCCGCGGCGCCGATCGCCTGAGGGGCGCGCCGGTCGCGCGGGCCGCGGGCACGCGCGACCGGCGCCGTCCCGAACCGTATCCGGACGGCAGCGGAACGTGTCCGGACGGCGGGCGCCGGCAAGCCCTACGGAAGGCCCGGTCGGATGGGGCCGGAGAGGCCCGGGAGGTCTGGGGTGGAGGGGGGCATGACGGGAAACATCGGAGGGGTTGCAGGACGGGAACAGGCTGAAGAAGTAGGGCTGGAGGAGGGAAGGCCGCGCCGGCGGCCGACCTGGACGGTTGACGGATAGCCGGGCCGCGCGAGAGCGGCCGAAGAGTGAGGGCATGGCGAAGGACGGGCAAGGACTGGCCGGAAGGAGAAAGGACAGGGCGAGAGGCTGGCAAGGACTGGACGGAAGGAGAGGGCGTCTCGGAAGGAGGGGCGGGGCAGGACGGGGCCGGAGGCCCTTGCGGCCGGTGCCCTGCCGGGCCGTAAACCCGGGGGCCTACTGTTATTTACACGCGCAAGATGGGGCTTGTCAAGCGGGCGCCTCCCCCGAAAAGGCGCGGGATCCCCTCCCCGCCCCCGCCCGGCCGCGGCCGCCGGCTGCCAATCCCAGTCATACCGGAGGTTTCCGGTTACCGGGGAGGTTTTTACGAAAGAGCGTTTTTTTTCGAAATACCCGGCTAAACTGACGTTCAGGGCGTGCCTGGTTCGGGACGCTGAGGCTTCAGAAAACCGCGGAAAAGGAATATATCGCGGAAATCAGCGAAAAGAGCACGCAAGCCGTGAGACGGCGGAGAGGGCACGGGCATCGGGAGACCGCGGCAAGGGCATGAAAGCCCTGAAACAAGGGAAGGGAGAACCCGAAAGGCGGGCCGGGACGCGCGGGCGTCCGCGATCCCTGAACGCGTCGCTCCGGGCCGGCGGCCGGCGGCCACAGTCCGGAAGGCGGCGCCCTCCGGCCCCCCCGCCGCGGAGACCGGGCACCGCCCGAGGGCGGCCTGCCGCGGCAGGCCCTTCCCGCCCCCTTCCCGCCCACGCGCCCCGCGGCCGACCCTACCTGGGCCCCTGACGGGGGGGCCTGCGGCTGCACGACGGGAGGCGGGCCGCCCCGCGTCCCGGGAGTCCGGGGACGTTCAGTTCATGTAGCCGTTCCTGCCCGGGCCGTACCCGCCCCCGCCAGCCCCGGCCCCGCCGGTTTCGGGCTTCCCCCCGGCGCCTGCGGCGTCATCCCCCGGCCCGGCGCCCCCGGCGTCATCCCCCGGCCCGGCGCCCGCGGCGTCATCCCCCGGCCCGCCGCCCGCCCGGCCCCCACCGCCGTCCGGGACCGGTCTCCCGCCGGCGGCGCCGGAGCCACCCGCGGGGGCGGACTGCCTGCCCGCGGGGTCACGGGAGGCGCCTCCCCCGGCGGCGGGGCCGCCCCCTCCCGCCCGGCGGCGGGACGCGCTCTCCACAATCTCCTGGATGGCGGCCTTGATGGCCTCGAACTGCGAGACGGGGTTCTGGCGGTGGCGGAAGAGGTCCAGCAGGGAGGTGCGCCGCGCGGGGTCGAGGTTGGCGCGGGCCATGACGTCGACGCTTTCGAAGAGGCTCCTGGCGTCCAGGGTGACAGCGGCCACCGTGGCCGCTATCCGGGCCGACACCGACCGCTCCACGAAGAGGCAGGCGAGCTCGGAGAACCAGAACGCGCCCCAGGCCCCTGCCCAGACGAGGCCGACCAGGCCCGGCGAGACCGCCAGGGGATAGCCCAGGTGGATCCCCGCCGTGTTGAGGAGTATGAGGGAGGCGGGGGCGGAGAGCGCCAGGCTGAAGAAGCGCAGCAGGGCGAGGCTCCTCCCGGCGGAGACGAGCCGCGCCAGCGCCGCGGCGATGATGCGCACCTCCAGGGCCCCCGGGGGGAAGCCCGAGAGCGCGGCCTCGGGCACGACTATCTTGCCCGCCATGAAGAAGGGCGCGGGGAGCCCGGGCAGGAAGGCCCTGGTGACCAGGATGTCGTCCGGGCCCAGCTTCACGTCGCCCGAGGTGAGCAGGGCCAGGTGCCTGCCGGCGCCCGCCGGGATCTCCCCCGGCTCCGGGCTCCTGAGGTTCCCGGCGGAAAGGATCGCGAGCCGGGGCAGCATGAGCCACAGGGCCGCCGCGAGCCAGACGAGGGCCAGGCAGGCGAGCCCCCAGGCGAGCGGCCCCAGGACTGGGAGCGCTGCGTACAGGGCGGCGGTCCCGGCCGTGCCGACGGGCAGGAGGAAAAGGAACCGGCCGAGCGCGGCCTTCGCCCGGACCAGGAGGGGGCGGGCGTCTATGCCGAAGGCGCGGTCGAGCTCCCCCCGCAGGAGGCCCGCGGGGACCCGGGCGAGGGCGAAGGCGGTCACCAGGAGGGCCGCGCCCAGGACGTGGCCCGCCATGCCCGGCAGCGCCGCCGTCCCCAGTCCCCAGACGGACCGGCCCAGGAAGAAGAAGACGCAGGCGAGAAAGCCCGCCTCGACGGCCCTCTGCGCGAGCGCGAGCCCGAAGTCCCAGCGGCTGTAGGTGTCCCCCCTGTACCTGGGGTCTGTCCGGGACCGGATACCATCGAACATGCGAGCCCTCCTGGGCCGAGGCGCGGCCGGGGAGGCCGCGGAAGCTGGATTCGCCGCGAAGGGCGCTGGGGGAAGCCGCGGGGACACTGGCGGGAAGGGCCCCGCCGGGCCCGGCGTCCGCGCCGGGAGCGGGCGGGGCCGGGGGCGGCGCGCCCCTCCCAGTTCCTGGGCGGCCGGGGAGCCGCGCCCCGGGCCGGCCGCCCCGCGGCCGTCCCCCGCGTCCGTGCCCACGACGTCCGCCGGGGACGCCCCTCATCCCGGACGGCGCCCC
>JAITEZ010000002.1 GCA_031281735.1 Deltaproteobacteria bacterium
GGGGGGGGGGGCCGCCCCGGCGGGGGGGGGGGGGGGGGCCGGGGGCGGGGCCGGGCCGCCGCGGGGCCGGGGCCCAGCCCCGCTATCCTGGCGGAGAATTCCCTGGCTATCTCCGCGAAGCGGGGGCCCTGCGAGGCGGAGAGGTTGTACATCTCCACCCGCCGCGGGTCGATGCCCGCGGCCTCCAGCTCCCCCCGGAGGTAGGCGACCCTCTTGCGGGCGCGTACGTTGCCGTCCAGGAAATGGCAGCTCCCCTCGAGGCAGCCGGCGGCGTAGACCCCGTCCGCGCCGCCCTCCAGGGCCTTGAGGGCGAGGATGACGTCGAAGCGGCCGGTGCAGGGGATCAGGACGATCTCGATGTTGGTGGGGTACTGGAGCCGCATGGAGCCCGCCATGTCGGCCGCGCTGTAGGCGCAGTACTGGCAGCAGAAGGCGATGATCCGGGGCTCGAAGCCCTCGGGGGGTGGCGTCCCGGCGGGCGGTCCGGGGGCGGCGTCGCGGCTTTCGGTCATGGCCTGGGATTCCGGTCCTTGCCGGGGGATCCGAGCCTTGCCGGGGTTCCGGCCAGGGCGGGGGGTTCCGGCCCGAGGCGGGCAGGGCGGCCGCGGCAGGCCGCGACGCCCGGGGCGGGGCCCTTCACGGCAGGACCGCCGGGGCCGCGCCCGGGGGAGGCGCCGTGGCGGCGGCGGGCCCCGCCGCCAGCGCCGCGACCTTGGCCAGCAGCTGCTCGTCGGTGAAGAACCTGAGCCGTACGGCCTTGCCGGGGCACTCCGAGACGCAGATACCGCAGCCCTGGCACACGGCGGGCTCCATGAAGGCGTGGCCGGGGAGCGAGGGATCCTCCCCGTCGGGAACTATCCTGGGCACCCTGGCAGGGCAGGAGCGCAGGCAGGTGAGGCATGCCGCGCATTTCGCGGGGTCGCACTCGGCGACGGCCCCGCCCACCAGGATGTAGGGCCGGGCGAGCACGGCGGCGGCCCGCGCGGCGGCGGCCCCGGCCTGGGCTAGAGACTCCTCCAGCGGCTTGGGGTAGTGGGCGAGGCCCGCCAGGAACTGCCCCTCCGAGGCCAGGTCCACCGGCCTCAGCTTCATGTGGGCCTCGAGCAGGAAGCCCTCGGCGTTCAGCTGGGCCTTGAAGACCTCGGCCACGCCCTCCCGCATGGGGGCGGGGTCGATGCCGGTGGCGAGGGTGAGCCAGTCGGCGGTAACGGAGACGGGCCGGCCGAGGGCGGGGTCGCGCGCGGTGATCCGGAGCCTCCCGTCCGCCAGCGCCTCCAGCTCCGGCGGGGCCTCAGGCTCGTAGCGCAGGAACCTCGCCCCGCGCCCGCGGGCCTCGCGGTAGAGCCTCTCGCGGAGGCCGTAGGAGCGGATGTCGCGGTAGAACACGTACACCGGGGCCGAGGGGTCGCGGTCGAGGATGGCGAGGGTGGACTCGAGGGTGTGCGAGCAGCAGGTGCGCGAGCAGTAGGGGCGGGCCTGGTCGCGGGACTCCACGCACTGTATGAAGGCGAAGGCCGCGCCGGGCGTCAGGGGGCCCGCGCCCCCCCCGCCGTCCGCCGGGGGCTCCCGCAGGAGCCGGTCCATCTCCAGCTGGAGGAGCACCCGGGGGTGGGTGCCGTAGAGGTACGCCCGCGGCTCGTGGGGGAGGCCCCCGCAGGCGAGCACCGTGGCCCCGTGCCGGATGACCTCGACCTCCCCCTCAGGGCCGCGGATCCGGGTCTCGAAGTTCCCCAGGAAACCCTCCGAGGAGACGGGGACGGAGCCGAGCCGGACCGACACGAGCGGGTGGCTCAGGGCCCGCCGGGCGAGCCCCTCCGCGAGGGCGCGCGGGTCACGGCCCCTGAGGTGGAGCTCCCTGGCCATCCCGCCCAGCACCGGGCCCCTCTCCACCAGGTGCGCCCGGAACCCCTGGTCGGCGATCGAGAGGGCCGCGGCGAGCCCGGCCACCCCGCCGCCCACCACCAGGGCCTCGCGGGTCACCTCCATGCGGGTGAGGCGCAGCGGCTCCAGGAGGGCCGCCTTGGCCACCGCCGCGCGGACCAGGTCCATGGCCTTGCGGGTGGCCTTCCCCGGGTCCGCGCGGTGGACCCAGGAGTCCTGGTCGCGGATGTTGGCCATCTCGAAGAGGTAGCGGTTGAGCCCCGCCTGGGCCAGTGTCTCCCGGAACATGGCCTCGTGGGTCCGGGGCGAGCAGGAGGCCACCACCACTCGGTTCAGGCCGTGCCCGGCCACGGCCTCCCGGATGCGCGCCTGGGAGTCGGCCGAGCAGGTGAAGAGCGAGTCCGAGGCGAGCTCCACGAACGGGAGCCCCGCCGCGTAGTCCCTCACCGCTTCCACGTCCACCACCGAGGCGATGTTTATCCCGCAGCGGCAGACGAAGACCCCGATCCTGGGGATCTCCGCGGCGACGTCCTTCTCCTCGGGGTAGGCCCTCTCCCGGACGGCGGTCCCCCGGGCCGCGGCCAGCCCCCCGGCGGCGGCGCCCGCGGCGGCCGAGGCCTCGCAGACCGCGGAGGGGATGTCCTTGGGCTCGGCTCCGGCCCCGCAGACGTAGACGCCGGGCCGGGTCGTGCGGACGGGGTCGAAGGGGAGGGTGGCGACGAAGCCCTCCGGGCTCAGGGCCACCCCCGCCCTGGCCGCGAGATCCGGGAGATCCCCCGGGGGCGCGAGCCCCACGGAGAGCACCGCCATGTCGTAGTCCTCCTCGGCCGCGGCGCCGCCGGGCCCGACGTGGCATATCCGGACGTCGCCCGAGGGGAGCGGCGTGAGGGTGTGGATTCGGGATCTCACGAAGCGCACCCCGGCCTCCCGCGCGCGCTCGTAGTACTTGTCGAAGTCCTTGCCGTGGCAGCGCGCGTCCATGAGGAACACGGTCGCGGAGAGCCCGCCCGGCCCGCCCGCGTGCTCCATGGCCACCCGGGCCTCCTTCATGGCGTACATGCAGCACACGGAGGAGCACCAGGGGTTGCCGCCGGCGTTCTCGTCCCGGGAACCCACGCACTGGATCCAGGCGACCCGCCGCGGCTCGCGGCCGTCGCCCGGCCTCCTCATCTCGCCCCGGAAGGGACCGGAGGCCGAGAGGATCCTCTCGAACTCCAGGGACGTCACTATGTTGGGGCAGTCCCGGTACCTGAGGGTCGCGGCCTCCGAGGGGTCGAAGGGGGCGAAGCCGGGGGCGAGCACCACCGCTCCCACCCTGATCTCCCGGATCTCGTCGCGGCCGGCGTGGGTCTCCTCCGTGAGGGCCTGCGGCAGGCAGGCGGCCACGCAGCGCATGCACCGCGAGCACAGCCCGCAGGAGAGGCAGCGCCCGGCCTCGCGGAGGGCGTCCCCCTCCGCGAGGCCGGTGTCGAACTCCCGGAAGTCGCGGCGCCGCTCCCGGGCCGGGCGGAGGGCGGGCCGGGCGCGGGGCACGCGCGGGGCGTCCTCAGGGATCCCCCGGTACTCCGAGTCCGGGGAGG
>JAITEZ010000022.1 GCA_031281735.1 Deltaproteobacteria bacterium
CGTCCCCCGCGGGCGCCTCCGCGGCTGCGGCCGCGCCCTCCCTCCCGGCCCCCGTCCCCGCGCCGGCGGGCGCCGCCCCCCCCGCGGAGGTCGGCCACGCGCCTTCCCCGGATTCCGGGGCACGGGACTCGCTCTCCGATCTGGTGGTCAGGCCCGCAGGCCCGCCGGCGGCCGCCGGCGCGGGGGAGCCCGTCGGCCCGGCCCAGGCGCCGCCCGCCGGGGGGGAGGCCCCCGCCAAGGCACCCAGGGCGACCAGGGCCAAGGCCAAGGCCTCGGCGGAGGGGGAGGCGGCGGCCAAGCCCGCCAGGGCGTCCAGGGCCAAGGCCGGGGACGCGGCGGCGGAGGGCGTGGCACCCGCCAAGCCCGCCAGGGCCAAGGCCGCGGCCGCGGAGGGGGAGGCGGCGGCCAAGCCCGCCAGGGCGTCCAGGGCCAAGGCCAAGGCCGCCGACGCCAAGGACGGGGAGGCCCCCAAGCCGCCCGCCAGGGCGTCCAGGGCGGCAGCGGCCGCCAAGGCGGCGGAGGCGCAGGCCGCGCCCAGGCCCGCCAGGGCCTCCGGCGCCAAGGCGGCGGGATCCAAGGGCGGGGAGGCCCCCAAGGCCGCTAAGGCCCCGAAGGCCGAGGCCGCTCCCGCCCCCAAGGCCAAGGCGGCCAAGGCGGCCAAGGCGGCCAGGGACGCCAAGGAAGCCAAGGAATCCAAAGATGCCAAGGCTCCCAAAGCCGCCAAAAGCCCCTCCGCCAGAACCGCCAAGGCCGGCGCCGCCCCCAAGCCGACCCCGAAAGGCTAGCCCCACGGGGGCCGGGACGGGCAGGGCGGGGACGCCGGCGCAGGACGGCGGGGGCGCCGCCTGCCGGGCCGCTGCCCGGGACGCGCGGCGGCCGGCCCGGCCCGCCTCCCCCCCGCCGGGGGGGAGGGCTGCCGCGCGCGGGAGGCTGATGCGGATCTACCGCCTTCTCCTCGCGCGTTTCGGGCCGCGGGACTGGTGGCCCGGCGAGAGCCCCTTCGAGGTGATGACCGGGGCCGTCCTCACCCAGAACACCGCCTGGCGCAACGTGGAGCGCGCCATCGCCAACCTCCGCGCCCTGGGGCTCACCACCCCCGAGGCCGTCCTCGCGGCGGACGGGGAGGCGCTAGAGCGGGCCCTGGTGCCCTCCGGCTACTACACCGTCAAGGCCAGGAGGCTCAGGGCGCTCTGCTCCTCCGTCCTGGAGGGGGGCGCCGGGGGGCTCGACCCGGAGGTGCTGCGGCTCCCCCTGGAGGCCCTGCGCGAGAGGCTGCTCTCCGTCAACGGGGTGGGGCCGGAGACGGCGGACTCGATCGTCCTCTACGCGGCCGGGAAGCCCAGCTTCGTGGTGGACGCCTACACGAGGCGGATCCTCTCCCGGCACTCGCTCGCGGCCGGGGACGAGCCCTACGAGGAGATCCGCGCCCTCTTCATGGACAGCCTGCCGCGCGACGCCCGCCTCTACAACGAGTACCATGCCCTCCTGGTGGCGGCAGGCAACATGTACTGCCGCCCCCGGGCCCCCCGGTGCGCCGAGTGCCCCCTGGGGGGGGACCCGCTCCTGGCGGGCGGCCTCCGGGAGGCCCCGGCGGCGGACACCCGCGCCCGCTGAGGCACGGGCCCCGGCGGGAGCCTGCCGGCGCCCTCCGCGCGCCCCCCGCCCCAGGCCCCCCGCCGGCCTTCCTCCGGTGCGCCGACCCTCCCACCCCGACACCCGGACGGCCGCCCCGAGCGGCCGCGAGCGCCCCGCGCGGCGCGGAAAGCCCTCCCCATTGACCGCCGAGTCCCAGGGCAGGGACCGGGGCCCCCTTCCCCCGCGCCCTGCCGTCCAGCCCACGCCCGGGGCGGCGGCGCCCCCCGCCCGGGCCCTGTCCCGGAGGGCCGCCCTCTGGCTCCTCGCGCTCACGGCCCTGCTGTGGAGCACCTCGGGGATCTTCATCAAGAGCGTCCAGTGGCACCCCATGGCCGTGGCCTCGGCCCGGGGGCTCGTGGCGGGGATCACCATCCTCGCGCTCGCCCGCAGGCCCTTCGGCCTGCGCGGGCTCACCCGCGTCCACTGGCTCGCGGCCTTCTCGCTGTGCCTGCTCTCGGTCTGCTTCGTCGCCGCCATGAAGCTCACCACCGCCGCCAACACGGTGATCCTCCAGTTCACGGCGCCCGTCTGGGTGGCGCTTCTCGCGCCCTGGATCCTGGGCGAGAGGACGCGGGCCAGGGACTGGGCCTTCATCGCCGCGGTCTTCGTGGGGATCTTCCTCTTCTTCCTGGACAGGCTCGCGCCGGGCGGCATGCTGGGCAACGCCCTCGCCCTCGTGAGCGGGGTCTTCTTCGCCTCGGTGGCCCTGTGCCTCAGGCGCGTCAGGGGCGACTCGCCCGTCCGGGCCATGATACTGGGCAACTTCCTCACCTTCCTCGCCGGGCTGTGGTTCTGGCGGCCGCCCTTCCCGGACGCGGCGGGCTGCCTCATGCTCCTCCTGCTGGGGGTGTTCCAGCTGGGCGTGTCCTACTGGCTCTACACCCTGGCCGTGACGCGGGCGGGCGCCCTGGAGCTCGTCGTGATCACCATGCTGGAGCCGGTACTGAGCCCCCTGTGGGTCTTCCTGCTCATGGGGGAGCGCCCCGGGCCCTGGTCCCTCGCGGGAGGGGCCGCGGTGCTGGGGGCGGTGTTCGCCTGGAGCGTCCTCAAGGCGCGGGAGGGCGAGCCGGGGGCGGGGGAGGCCCCGGGGGGGACGTCGGGCGGGGGCCCGGGGGAGGCCGCCCGGGGCTGAGGCGGGGCCCCCGGAGCCCGGGGCGGGCCCGCGCCGGGGGCCTTGTTGACACCCGGGCAAAACGGCTTATATTATTTTCACGGCCCGGGCGCGCCCGCGCCGCCGGGGGCGGCTCGCCGGCGGGGCGGCCGCCCCCGGCCCCGCGCAACCCTCATCCCGGCTTCCTGGAGCGATATGAGCCTCGACCCTTACAAGACCCTGGGGGTCTCCAAGGGCGCAAGCCCCGAGGAGATCAAGAAGGCCTACCGGAAGCTCGCCGTGAAGTACCACCCGGACAAGAACCCGGGGGACAAGGCCGCGGAGGAGAAGTTCAAGGAGGTCTCGGAGGCCTACGACATCCTGGGCGATCCCGCCAAGAAGTCCGCCTTCGACACCATGGGGAGCGAGACCTTCTACCGCCAGGGGACGGACGGGCGCGGCTACTCCGGCCCGGACTTCTCCAGCATGCGGAACATGGATCTCGACGACCTGCTGAACTCCTTGTTCGGCGGCGCCACGGCGGGAGGCTTCGACATGTTCGGGAAGTCCCGCCCCCGGGGGGGGGGCGGGCGGGGGAGGGGCGAGACCTGGGGCCAGCGCCCCGCCCGCGGCCGCGACATCGAGTACAGCCTGAGCCTGCCCTTCCGGGACGCCGCCCTCGGCACCAAGGTCTCCCTGAGCATCAACGTCCCGCAGGCCTGCCCCCAGTGCGGCGGCGCGGGCGTCCTGGCCGCCGGCGGCGGCATGCGGGCGTGCCCGGGGTGCCGCGGCCAGGGCACCGTCCAGCAGCCCAGGGAGCTGTCGGCCCAGATCCCCGCCGGCGCCGTGGACGGCCAGAAGCTGCGCCTGAAGGGGAGCGGCGGGCCGGGCGAGCACGGCGGAGCCTCCGGCGACCTGTATCTCCTGGTCCGGGTGGATCCGGACCCGGACTTCAGGCGCTCCGGCAGCGACCTTCTCCTGGACAAGCGCATCGGCCTCTACACGGCGGTCCTGGGAGGCCAGACGGAGGTGAAGACCCTCACCGGCCGCTCCAGCCTCAAGGTGCCCCCCGGCACCCAGAACGGCGCCCGGGTGCGCCTCAAGGGCAAGGGCATCGTCCCGTCCAGGGGCAAGGCGGGCGACCTCATCGTGACCTTCAGGGTGGTGCTCCCCGGCAGGCCCGAGGGCGAGGCGCGGGAGCTCTTCGAGCGCCTCGCCGGCCTCGCCCCCGTCGAGGGGCTGGACGCGGATGTGTGAGACGGGCGGGCGGACGCCCGCGCGGCGCCCCCCAGCGC
>JAITEZ010000052.1 GCA_031281735.1 Deltaproteobacteria bacterium
GAAGGATAGCAGAGTGCGGAACGAACCGGGAGCGCCCCCATGCCGGGGTCTCCCCGGCGCGGGGGCGGGGCGGCTAACGGGAGCCAGCGGCCTCGGGGGACGCTTCAGCGAACGGGCCGACGGCAGGGGCCCCGCCGGATGCGGGCAGCGACCAACTCCGCCTCCCGTTCAGCGACATGCTCCGCCTCCCCTTCCGCATCCCACCGCGCGACATCGGGTGGCGGGACCAGGCAACCCGGCCTCCCGTCCCGGGATCTCAGCCGCCCTGGTAGGTTATCCTCGTCTGGAGCTTACGCCCGCCATCACTCTGGAGCGTGCAGCGGGCCGCCCCCCCGGAGGCGGGAGAGCACTCGACCGTGTCAGGCACGTAGTCGTTGTGCCCGGCCGGGCATTTGGCGCCGTTGTCGCGGATGACGATCCCCCTGCCGGCGAGCCTAGCCTTGCCGGTCGTGGTGCAGACCGTGCGCACCCGGCCAGAGGGATCCAGCTCCTCCACCCTCACGGTCATGTCGCCGGAACTGCCCTTGAAACAGTAGTACACGTACAGGGGCTGCTTGGTGCCGGAACTGTAGATGCCGGCGTCTGACCTCCAGCATCCCTGCAGGAAGGCCATATCGGTCGGCTTGTCGGGTATCGTGAGACGGCTCCCCGGCTTCGGTTTCGGCTGGCCGTCATCCCTGCCGGGCCTGGGCGGGGCCTCGGGCTTGGGTTTGGGCTTCGTCTCGGGCGGCGGAGGAGGGGGGGGAGGCGGCGGCACCGCCTCAAGGGCGGCGGACAGGCCGTCCCCGGACGAGGGGGGCGGCTCGAGACCCCAGGCTTCGGGATCGGGAAGCTGGAACCGCTCCTCCGCGAGGGGGGGCCGGGGCTCCTCGGGGCGGCAGACGGCGAGCGAGTCCAGGTAGAGATCCTTCAGCGACGCGAGCTCCTCGCGGAGCCCCGCCTCGACCCCGTAGTCCGGCCTGGGCGGGGGCACCCCGGCGGAAAGGGATCCGACGGCCTTCCGGAAGCCGGGAGACAGCGCGGAGAACAGGAGGAGCACGAGCAGGAAGGCACCCAGCGCCGCAAGCAGCATGCGCAGAGCCCCGGCCCGATCGGAAGCGCCCGCCCCTGCGGCGGGCTGGGCGGGCGCGTAATGCTGTGGCACCGGGGGGGTGGACAGATGTTGCGGTGCTTCCGCAGGCGAGTCCGGGGCTCCAGCGGCCGCCGCGAGGAGGGACAGGGGGACGGCAGCTGCGGGGGGTGTCAGGGGTACTGGAGGCGCTACGGGGGGTGCCAGGGGAACGGGAGTCGCAAACGCGGCATCCCCGGCGGAAACCGAGGCGTCCCAGCGGGTCAGGACCGGGAGGCCGTCCACCACGTAGACCGTCTCTGGGCCGGGAATCCCCGCCGCCCTCGCCGCGAGGGCCGCCGAGAGGCGGGAAAGGAGCCCCGCCGTCTGCCAGGAGGCGTCGGAGGGGTCGGAGGAGAGCCGCGTCGCCAGACCCGCGAACTCCCCTGCCCGCTCCCGGAGGATTCTCGCCGCTACAGCCCGCTCGTGGCCCTTCAGGATGGAGATGGGGCAGGATCCCCCTTCCAGGGAGGTGTGCCAGCAAATGATCCCGGAACCTTCGTCCCTCGGCTCGGCGAGGACAAGCGCCGCCTGGGGCCCGAACTCGCGGGCGACGGCCTCGCTCAGGAGAGCCCAGGCGGACAGGAGCCGGGCGGGTGCCTCCCCGGCACCGGAAACCGAAGCCCCAGAGGCGACAGGGCCCGCAGAGGCCGGGGATGTTGTCAGGATCTGTCCTGTCACGATACTGTCAGGGCAGGCCGCGTGGCCTGCCGGTAAGTGGGCGCCGCCGGTGGGGCGAACTCACGGCCCGTCCCGCTCCGGGACGGCGCGGGACGGGCGTGACTATCAGGCATAGTCCTAGAATTAAACGGCTCTTCGCGGAAAAGCGATCGACAGGGACGCCTGGGGGAGCTAACCAGATATGCCGAGTTTACATATATTGATTATTAATATATATATAAATATCTATAGTTTATGTCTAACCATGACAACGTGCGAACTCTGTCATATTTGTCGCATGGCGATATAAATGTCACTTTCTCTGCAAAATAGAAGTGTCCAGCTGGGGACAACAACACAATAAAAATTTCCTTCTTTTTCATTCAAGCACACAATATGAAGTGTCCAACTTTCCGCACAATAAAAATGTCCTTTAGCAAGAATCAAACCAAAGCTACCGTCTCCTTAAGAGCATAATAGAACTGTCCCGTAAGCAAGAATCAAGCCAGAACTACCGTCTCATTAGGAGCATGATAGAACTGTCCCACTAGCAAGAATAAAGCCAATGATACTGGCAATACTTGAATATGATGGAACTGTCCAGTGAACAAAGAGCCGAAGCATATCGGACGGGAACTCAATGGAATGTCCTCTATGCAATAATCAAGCCAATGTCCTAGAAATCACAGGAACACAATGAGATGTCCCGTCGGCGATCGATCATCATGTGAAGGGGGCTCCGCACGAACACGATAGAAATGTCCTTTCCGTTCAAAAGCATTCATCATTCATTGCCCGTAAACCGCATGACCATTCGGGCAAGGAGTGCCAAACATGAGCGGGAAAGACCCGGAGGAGAGGACAGAGGTTAGGAAGACGGGGACAATCTCCCGCGCCAGGGTGCACGAGAGGGTGAAAACCATGAGGATGCTCGCCGAGAAAAAAAACACCAGGTACCAGGCGGCCATGACATTGGGAAGGTCGATCAAGCAGATCGGGAGACTGCTTAAATCCTATCTGGAACTGGGGGAGGAAGGGCTTGCTCACAAGTTGTGTGGCAAGCCCTCCAATCACTGCAAGGACGATGAACGGAAGAGGGAGGTGCTCGTTGGCTACTTGGAGCACTACGCGAAGCACTCTCTCGCGCCAATCCTAGCGGCCTACCAGCTTAAGGAAT